>PAPL01000039.1 GCA_002708885.1 Verrucomicrobiales bacterium
TTAGGCTCTGGCTTAGGCTCTGGCTTAGGCTCTGGCTTAGGCTCCGGCTTAGTCTCCGGCGCTGGTTCGGAAGTTTTTTGTTCCGTCGTTTTTACTTCACCCTTATTACATCCAGTAATAATGATCGGCAAAGCCAAGGAAATTGAAAATATCAGGAAAGTATAAAAGAGGTTTTTCATTGTGGTTATGTTAGCGTTTTTATTAGAGGTAAGTACTCATTAAAACCCAGCAGTAAAGATAATGACTAAAAAAAATCGCAAGGCCACACCTAAAAGAGTTTTTATTGTCATCCTCTTTAAGTTAAAATATAGAAATGCCCATTTTTTTAGCAAAATTTATAATATCCCTCCTGGCATTGAATGTGTTTTCATATGCCGCAATAAATGAAAAATTTAAATGGGAACGACTCAAATTTGAGGGGCGTGATGCTTTTGTCATTATGCCTAAGGACCATACCAAGAATCAAATTCCCTGGGTCATGTATGCTCCTACACTAAGAGGATTACCCAACGAAAGGGACGAGGGCTGGATGATCCGACATTTTCTTGAATCTGGAATTGCCGTTGCCGGCATTGACATTGGCGAATCTTATGGAAACCCTCAAGGGCGCAAGATTTACACAAACTATCATAATTTCCTTGTGGCCGAAAAGGGCTTTGACCAAAAGGCCTGCCTCCTTGCAAGGAGCAGAGGCGGCCTCATGCTCTATAACTGGGCAGCAGAAAATCCGAACAGGGTCAAATGCATTGCCGGGATCTATCCCGTATGCGACTTAAGAAGCTACCCAGGACTGAACAGAGCAGCGCCTGCTTATGGAATGAATGCGGATGAACTCGAAAAAAGCTTGAAGATCAACAATCCCGTTGAAAATCTTAAGCCTCTAGCTGATTCCAAAGTTCCAATATTACATATTCACGGGAACATTGATAGGGTTGTTCCCCTAAAATCCAATTCAGGTGATGTCGCCAAGAGGTATCAAAAATTAGGAGGGAAAATGCAACTCATAGTGCCTGAGGGCCAAGGTCACAATATGTGGAAAGGGTTCTTTCATTGTGAGGAACTGGTGAATTTCGTCATCGCCCATGCGACCGGAAAAAATGTTGCCGGGCCTGAGCCTGAACTGTTATGGGAAGGTGGAGCATTCACTGAAGGTCCTGCAGTGGGTCCTGACGGATCAGTCCTCTTCTCCGACGTTGGAGCCGATTCGATCTACAAATTCTCACCTGAAAAGAATAAAGTCACCACTTTCCGTGAGAAAAGCGGCCGTGCAAATGGTCTCATCTATGACTCTCAGGGAAATCTCATTGCATGTGAAGGTGCCAATACAGGCGGCGGAAGAAGAATATCCATCACTTCAAAGAACGGAAAGGTCCGGACCTTAGCAAAAGAATGGCAGGGAAAACGTTTCAACAGCCCCAATGATTTGGCCATCGATAGCTCAGGAAAGAACATCTATTTCACGGACCCTAGATACGTCGGTGAGGAAAAGAGAGAAATTGAATTTGAGGGTATATTTCTGGTCCGCCCTGACGGTACCACGGACCTAGCAACTAGGGACGTCAAAAAGCCCAATGGTATAATCTTTTCAAAGGACGGACAGAAAGTTTTTGTAGCTGATCACGAAGTCACAAAGGAAGGATCAAGACAGCTCCTATCCTTCAATGTAACGGATGAAGGTAAATTAAATAATAAAGAAATCCTCCATGACTTCGGACCATCACGAGGAATTGACGGAATGGCACTTGGCCCAAGAGGTAACATTTATGCCACTGCCGGGAGCGGCAAAGAGGCAGGAATTTACGTCTTTGAACCTGGTGGCAATCTTCTGGAAGTGATTAGTCTTCCCGGCGACCCTACTAACTGCACTTTCGGGCACGGGAAAAATTCTTCGACTCTTTATGTCACCGCTCAATCTCCAAAAAAGGACAATGAGAAACAAAGTTATGCCCTTTACCGATTAAGGCTCGAGAAATAGTAATTACTCAACCGCGCCCATTGAACTGAATGAGTCGATAAAGCACCTCTTTAATCGTATCATTGGATTGGTAGAAGTCCGACCCAAAGACCATTACCCAGCCACGATCAATTCGGCGCCCAAGCAATATGGCACCGTCAGCTACTCCCTGAGCAGCACCCCACACCTCCCAAGGCGCAGATTTTCTGTAATAATGACTGGCATTAACATTTTTGATCATTCCCTCAAAATTGATCCCTAATTTTCTGCCCTCCTCGGTGATTTCCCAGCCTCTCCCCGCTGGACCAGATCGTATTGGACCGAGCCCACATTCATTCATAAAAGACAAACCTTCACCGGTCGGACTGAGAAAAATAATATTTCCACCCCTTTTAAGAAATCCCCGCAGGGCCAGACTCCAAGTAGGAAACCCTTGCCCCTCCTGTTCCACGGCAACTTTCATCAAGGCCCTCTTGAAACCCTCCATCTCAGGCACCAATAAAACACGCGACCTCCTGAGACTGCGCATGAACTGAGGATCAGGAACTTTAGACTTATTCTGAATAATTTTCCGTGATGGGATCCGGCCAGAAATTGCATCAATAGTTTTNACATACTCATCATCTTCATCCGTATAACCTCCCCAGACCAAGACAGGAGCAGACNCGGGCANTCCTTCATGCCCAAAACTCAGTGATTCGACTCTCGACATCGGCACTGACAGTTCATCGACACCTAATGCAGAAAGCACCAGTTCTGAACCTCTCAATTTGAGCCTCTCAGCCCATATCATTCCCGAGGGTGATAATGTAACAAGGTTACGAATGACCGGCCTTTCCTCGATCTCAAGGTCCTCTTCATTTTGCAATTTATCACTCCCTCTGTCCGGGCTTCCGTTATTCCCGTCCTCAACGACTTTAATTTCATCAGCCAATTCCAGTTCAACATCAGCAATCACCGAATCTGGATCAGGAAAGAGCAAAAGATCGAGAACGGACAATGGAACTTCAGCCGAAAGGAACGGACTGGAAATCCTTAGCCATTTCTCCGAATCAACAGAAGGTAGCAATTGGCCAGCCAGGATCTCACCCGTGGACAGAGCTGCAATGTGTCTTTTAGGAGAATCCGGTAACAATAATTTATCTACATTGCCGATGGGCTGATCCCTCTCTATCCTCACGATCTCATTAACGGGTAAAGGTATCCTNGNCTGTGTTCCCGTAAGANTNACAACCAAAGACTCACCATTGAACCGAAGAGGATCACCGAGAACTTCAGACCCGTCACGGAGCATGATCCTGAAAATATCCCCTTCGGAATCCTCCAGATCGTCTTTATTTTTTTCNGATTGGCGACTGAGAGATGTGATTTTATTTATAGGAACTTTTATCTTATTTTCAGGATTCAACGCAGGACCAAACAAGAGGTAATCTTTATCCAAAGAGAGCACTTTTCCCGACACTGAAAGCTCAACACTCACAGAATCATTAATCGAATCTTTCTGAGCAGGCAGCTCCTCAGACCCATCAGCGCCTTTAATCAAAGGTGCAATTTTTTCTGGAAATTGCTTCAGGAAAGAGAGGACTTTTTCTTTGATGCTTTTTGAGGAATCTGATGAACTTTCGTTCTGCTTCTTCTTATCAGATATTTCTTTCCTTAACTCAATCAGTTCAGGACTGGGCTCCTGTTCAATTGTCATCTCGAGCCGCCACTGGCCGCTATCATCGGCTGATGAAATCGCTACGGCCAAAGCCGAAAACAATAATAGAATAATCCTACGACCCACTGAACTATTTCCCTCACTCATACTAATATAACAATCAATGGACATGGAGAGATAATATCGGGGACTTGAGCCATACCTTAATGGCATACCCGTCCGGAGTATATTCAGCAAGACCCTTCTCGGTTCCTACGAGCGTGTTCCCATTAGGCAGCCTAGCCGAACTGCTGATCGTTTTGACTCCCTTCGGTTCGATCCTTAATAGGACCCGCTGGCCATCGGGTGAAAGTTCCAACAATTGAACCTGTGAACCTGTGACTTTTTCTTCGCCTGCATCTGATTCATTGTCCACCACGACCAGAACATTCCCGTTCTCCAAACGAAATGCATTCCTCGGCCTGGTCATTCCCGATAATTCCCAAAGCTGACGCCCTTCAGAATCATACTCAGCGATTGTACCTTCATCAGTATGGGAACACATGAACCTTCCGGGCCTCAGGCGAAAAAAAGAATCCATCTTAGAAGGCATTTTCCAGGACCTTAACGGGTTCCCGAAAAGATCAATGACCCTCACATTCAATCCTGAAGCAATGGCCATCTGCCCTTCCGGCAAGAGTGCCGCGCCTGCACCGGCAGGCACACCCGAAACGGCCCACAACTCAGTCCCATTCAATGAAAAAACAGCGACCTTGCTTTCAAGTTCAGGCCCTCCGGATACGACAACATTTCCCACAACGTAATCAAAGACCATTCTATCAGAAACCGTTTTACTTATCGATTCAACCAATCCGTCATTATCAAGCTTCTTGCCGCTCGTTGTATACGAAAGTGCAGAACCTCCCTTATTGTCCGCCTTACCAACAATGACCCTGAACTGGCCCCGTGAAGACATACCCATAAAAACCGGCCAATGAGATTCGTCCTCTTTACCACTTATATAATTTCTCCAACGCTCTATGGCCTGATCCCTTAAGTCCGGAGAATCGTAGGCAGCGTAACCATGATCCGTTTGAAACAGGGCCCTGAGGAGAGACCCTGACTCGTGCCTGACTCGTAGATTATCCGATGCGAGCAAACCAAGAAGAGTCTTAGCGACTCCTTTCTTTCCCGCCGCTGATCGGCCCCTCATATTTGCCAAAATCATTGCATCGCTCATCTTAGAAAGTCCAGGCTCAGATTCTCTCTCTGTTCCAAGGTGGCCCAGAACAAAAGAACATATTTCCCTTACAGCCTGGGAATTATTAGATAAGCCCTCCTCAAGAAGGCCACGGTCCTGATTTACAGACGCTTTTACCGCCGCAGTTTCCAAAGATCTCATTAATTCCCAATACGTTTCTGGATCAAAAGTCGATGAGATCATCATAATTGATTCAAGGGAATCAGGAGAAGGCCCTTCGCCGGATCTAGCTGAAGCATGATACAGCGCATCAATGAGTCTCTTCTGGATTCTGACATTTAAAATCCCCTGAACTCGCCGGGCCATTTCAATCGTGCTATCTTTTCTGGATTCGCTAAGCATATGTTCAATGGGCGCTTCAATCATAGCCAGCTTCTTGGAAGCTTCATTCCTCTTGCGGAAATCATCATTGTCCAGATCAGCAATTAGCTTTAACGCGTTCTCCAGTTGATCCGAATTAAGAAACAAACCCTTTACCCTGTCCTTATAATCTTTCGATAAAGGATCGTATCCAACATCTCTTAGAATAGAATCTCCAGGACCCAATGAAGGCTCCTCTTCGGACCTCACTTCAGAAATGCCTTGAGGTTCAGCCGCTGCCTCGACCCCACCAACCAATTCGACTCCTCCCCGATCAGGAGGAGGAACGGCCCAAACTTCTAACGATGCCATTAATAGCATTATGGGGAATTGGCATCTCAGAATTCGCATCACTTTACGTTAAATACGAGGCTAACTCATTACCCTGAAAGCCGCAAGCATTGCAAGCCACTTGGCAGTGGCGGTAATCGTTGGATTGAAAATCCTAACGAATGAACTTCAGTCGAAAACCACTATTCGGCAGAAGAATCTGCTTTCCTNGCCTTACTGATGAGACTTTTNACTGTCGGACTTGGCTTGGCTCCATCACCTATCCACTTATCAACCTTTTCAAGATCTATCTTGGTGTCGCCGTCCTGCATAGGATTATAGTTCCCCACCATTTCAATGAAACGGCCATCACGCGGAGCACGCGAATCAGCAACAACCACCCTATAATATGGGCGGCCCTTAGAACCTTCTCTTCTCAAACGTATGACAACAGCCATGATATATTAATTTGTCCCAGAAATGGCATTTGTCACCTTTTTTGGGAGGGCGCTANATTTGACCCTTTTTTCCTAATTGCCAAGGACTTTTTCTACTACTTTTCAGCATTAAAACTTCATACCCTTAGGAAAATCCCCACCAAGGCCCCCAATATCCATGCCTCCGGCACCGAATTGTGAAAGCATTTTTTTCATTTTCCCCTTACTTCTCATCATTTTGCGCATTTGTCCGAACTGTTTTAAGAACTGATTTACCTGGGTAATACTGTTACCGCTTCCTTTAGCTAATCTGAGCCTACGCTTGCCATTGAGGATCTCGGGCCTTTTCCTTTCGATTGGAGTCATTGATAACACAATAGCTTCTACCCTCTTAAGTTTACCTTCGTCCATTGCTCCGGCCAATCCTTTCAATTTTCCTGCCCCGGGCANCATTCCTANGATNCCTTCGAGAGGACCCATCTTCTGCATCATTTTCATTTGGGCGAGAAAATCATTAAAATCGAAAGTGGCCTTTTTCATGCGGTTGGCAATCCGCATTGCTTCCTCCTCATCGATGGCCTCTGCCGCTTTTTCAACCAGNCCNACAACATCACCCATCCCNAGAATGCGCTCTGCCATCCTCGAAGGAACAAAAGCATCNAAATCCTCAAGCTTCTCTCCCTCTCCTATATACTTGATGGGCTTACCAGTCACTGACCTCATTGAGAGTGCAGCTCCGCCCCTAGCATCACCGTCCAGTTTGGTTAACACGATCCCCGTAAGACCNACGGCCTCATTGAAGTGTGTNGCGACGCTGACTGATTGTTGACCCGTAGCAGCATCGGCAACNAGAAGAGTCTCTTTAGGCTTCAAGAAATCGCANAGATTCTTCAACTCCTGAACAAGATCCTGATCAATTTCCTGCCTGCCTGCCGTATCAAAAATCAACACATTTCCGGACTGGGACTCGGCCCAAGAAATGGCCTTNTTTGCCACTTGCACCACATCCTTATCGCCCGGATCNGCCCTGTACACAGGAACATCAATTTCGTTAGCAAGAGTCACTAACTGATCAACAGCAGCNGGTCTGTACAAATCACATGCAACAAGAATCGGCTTCCTGCCCTCTTTCTTCAATCTCAATGCCAGTTTACCAGAAGTGGTGGTCTTACCGGCACCATTTAGACCGCACATCACTATGCGGGCAGGGGGATTAAGGTCAAGCGGAGCCGCGTCACCTCCCAGCAGATCGACAAGAGCGTCCTGAAATACTTTTACTATCTGCTGACCCGGAGTGATACTCTTTATGACCTTATCACCCAGAGCATCCTCTTTGACCGTTGCTATGAATTTTTTGGCGACCCCAAAATCCACATCCGCCTCAAGTAGCGCCATGCGAATTTCACGCATAGCATCGGATATATTCTTCTCGGAAATCTTACCCTGGCCCTTAAGTTTCTTAAAGACATTATCCAATCCATCTGACAGTTGAGAAAACATTGATAATAGTTTGGCTCCTTTGCCCGCATATGCAAGGCTCAGCAATTCATAAGTTAATCGACAATTCGTCTATTTTTTGCGCCCCTTTTTCTTCTGAGAAATGCCCAAATCGGCAGCGGCCTTACTGATAACATTACCGATATAGTTTTCCCCGTAAGCGCCAATACTTGCCGAATCTCCAAACTTAGCTATCCGAGTAACCGCATCACGGGCACCCTCATCCATGTGATCAAGAACATTCATTGCTCTGAGCCGTGAAAACGGATTCTTCTCAGACAAGATCGACTCGAGCGTAGACTCGGCAGCCTTCACTTCCCCCATCATGAAAAGGGCCTGGGAAGCCGCGCTCCTCACATCAGCACATGGATCCTTGCAAAGGCCAATGAGGTCAGACTTTGCCGGAGCCGAACCCTTGCCCAATATAATACAACCAGTTGCTCCCCAATAACGAATCGCTGAATCCTTATCTTTCATCATTGATCTGAGCTCATCCAAAGATGAAGCAGTAGCGGTAGTCGCCTTCTCAGCTGCCTCTTTAATTTTTGCCATAGGGTATTTCTTTTTATCTCTTCCTAATTCATAAGGCGTTAGATCTCCGCACCGGTCGTGCATTTCCCCTTCGGGCAAAAAACCCAAGTCTCTGATCTCGAATTGCCACCTATCAAGCTCTTTAGCGAGGCGGTCCCTGTGCTTTGCGTGGGATTCACTCTTCGCCAGATTATTCACTTCGTGCGGATCGTTCTTAGTATCATAGAACTCAATGGCAGGTTTTGTCTTCCAGAAAGCGCTCTGCACCGCGTTGAGTTTTCCCTGATCAAACATCTCTT
Source organism: Verrucomicrobiales bacterium (assembly GCA_002708885.1). GTDB lineage: Bacteria > Verrucomicrobiota > Verrucomicrobiia > Verrucomicrobiales > DEV007 > EC70. The sequence goes on from PAPL01000039.1 coordinate 8,249, forward strand.
TCCAAATCCTTGTAGTGTCGGTCTGGAACATGTAGGCAATGAATTGGCCGTATATTTGATGGGGGTTATAATTTCTTATATATTTGTAACGAGTGTCCCTGACGGCCCGAACCATGTCATAACGCTCATCCATCCTTCCTCTGAAGGCATGAATATATTTTCTCGGATCATCAGAAAATTTTCCTAAAAACGCTTTCCCATGCATGTGCTTTGGAGGATCAATTCCGGCAAGACTCAATGCCGTGGGCCCAAGATCAACGAAACTTACCAGCCTGTCCGTCATCTTACCAGGAGCCACTTCTCTAAAACTCTTCCACTTCTCTGGAATCCTCACTAGTAAAGGAATATGGATTCCGGAATCCCACAACCAACGCTTGTGCCTCGGCATTCCGGATCCGTGATCTCCGTAATAAAAAACTATAGTATCATCTGCCAGACCCGACTCCTCTAACTCTTTTAAGTTCCTTTCAACGATGGAATCAAGTTTCGTTATATTAGCATGGTACTGAGCCCAGTCCCGTTTAGTCTCCGGAATGTCCGGATGATATGGCGGGACCAGCGCGTCCTTTATAGTATGATGAGGAAATGATTTTTCCCTCAACCTGATCTTACTCTCATGCGAAATCGTATGATTAAAAATAGCAAAGAAGGGCTTACCTTTCGGCGCATTTTTCCAGTGAGCCTTCCTTCCGGATTCATCCCAAGATCCTGGAGGCTCAACGAGGTTATAATCTTTCTTGGCGTTGTTCGTACAGTAATAACCTGCACTCCGAAGGTAATGTGAATAAAACTTTATACCTTCAGGAAGAGTTGCCCGGCTCCTCATGTGCTGACTGCCGAGGGCAGGAGGATACATTCCTGTAATAATAGTTGATCGTGCTGGAGCACATACCCCTGCAGTCGCAAAGGCATGAGTATAGATTGAGCTCTGCTTTGCCAAAGCGTCCAGGGAAGGGGTGTGTGCATAGTTGGATCCGTATGCGCCCAGGTCCGGCCCATTGTCCTCACTGGTAATCCATAGAATGTTAGGCCTCTCAGCAGCAGTCGAACCCGGAAAGCGAATGACCAAAATGAACAGTACTAAAAATATAAATTTCACGCCTCAATAGTAGTACAAACCGGCACATTGTCGATTTAAGAGAATCGAAAAAAGTCAGGCCACCCACAGGACTTTCTTGATAAGAAACTCCATTAACATTCCGTAAATTTCAGACTGTAGCGTAGCCATCCATTTCTCAGGGTTAGGGTCCATGTCAAGGACACCGTCCTCATCAGGTAAATTGTATCTGTAGTGAATAACAATCCGGGCCTGATTCAATGCACTGCACCAGTGATCCGCGTGAGCTGTCGGAATATTAAATTCATAGCAATTGACTTCCTCATCCATCGACATACGCGCTTTGCCTAGATCATCAGCCACAATTTTTAGTGAGTCCCTAAAATTGACCCTAAGTTCAGGTTCAATATATTCTTTCCAGTCAGAGTCAGCAGAAGACCTTTTTTCAGAATCAAGGTCGGCGCCGGGAGAAATAGGTGATGGGAAGAGCCTATCTCCCGCCTCTTCACATCCAGTAGAGTCAGCAGACTCAGGTAACCGAGAAAGCATCAAGTGTTCAAGCTCTGAGACCTTTGAGAGGGTCCATGTACTATCATCATTTTTGATTAGTTCCATCGCATGAGAAACTACTCAATGGGCTCCATGACCGCGTACAGTTGATGAGTCTGCAACTGTTGAACATAGAGCTCGGCCTTTTCCCTATCTCCGGTCCAGACTATGGCACTGCCCTCATAATGAACTTTCAACATTAATTCAGTAGCCTTTTCTTCTGAATAACCAAAAATTCTGCGAAGAATGAGGGTCACAAAACTCATAAGATTGACCGGGTCATTGAGAATCATCACTTGCCATGGCTGAGTGGCCTGATCCAAAACCTCGATCTCCTCTACTGGAGAAATTTCAATTTCGACGTTGGATCCTTCAATTAACACACTAATAAATTCTACGCTATTATTTGGGAGTTACTAAGATGCTTGGCAAGAACTTTTCTTATCTTCTCCGAGCATTGCTGCGACTCAGCCATGAAGAGCTTCTCGCATTCAGAAATATTCTCAAGTGGAAATCTTTGCCTATTTTGGCCAGCCAGCCATTCCATAAAAGCATAAGAAATAATCCCATTCGCAAGGGGTATATTAAAACCGTTGGAATTGGCCGCAAAAGCTAACGTAAAACTGCAATTCGGAGCCTTTTTATGGAGCCGCCTCAAGGACCTCATTCCCCTTGCCCCTTCCCTAGCATCAAAAATACTTTCAGAACCCGCTCTGAGCCGGCCAGATAATTTTTCAGGCAAATGATTTAAAAACTTTTCATCCTCAACAATGGCAGTCTTAAGAGATTCCTGAGAAATCAGGTGGCTCATATTAATAAAATGAGGGATCAATTTATCAGCAAAGAAACCATTAAAAAAATCGCCCCAATTGGTCTCTTCTTCATGAAATGCCAGAGGTGATTCGGGACTAATACCAACCCGGCAGTGCCTAATGGCCCTCAAGATCTCTTGGCCATCTCCTGACTCATCATTATAGATTCTGCTTTTCTGCACTGAAAATGAAATGGGTTAAAAGAAAAAATGATTAATAAATCCAATTTTTAAACCTCAAAACAAAGCCCAGACCCGAAAACTCGCAATCATTATCCCAAAGACTCAGTGAGAATCTTTTCCTGTAATTCAGTGATCAATTCAAACTCCTCACTAGTTTTGTCACGGTAACCGGCCAAATGAAGCATGCCATGGATAATATATAGGGCCAGCTCCCGCTCAATTGACATCCCCCTCTCATTCGACTCCCTCAGAGCAGTGTCAGCACTGGATATAATCTCACCATAATCGAACGTAATCACATCAGTCGGACTCGGATCATCCATGAATTTTTCATGAACTCTGGCAATGGCCAGATCTGAAACAATGCTCACCTCCAACGAATCAATTTGAGTCAAAGGAGAATCCGGAAAAGCTTCATTCTCACACAAAGGCAAAGCTGAGTGAACACAATCACGAACAGTATCCAAATCGAAAGGCACTGATTCCTGCGCATCATGGATTTCAACTCGGATACCCTCTTCAGCGCCCATCATTAGACAATCGATCCACTTTTAGTTGAACCTGGCACCTGAGAATCTTTCTTTTTATTTCCGTTCCCGTTATGGGCAGTCCTTTTCTTAGTTTTTTCTTTACTCTTTCGTGAACCGTTACCTTCAATATCAGACTCATCCTTGGGATAAGTGATCCGATTATGAAACATGCTCCTCAGAGTCGATTTAAAACTCTCACCCATTACCGTTATCTCCCTCAAGGTAAGATCACAGTCCTTGAGCTGACCTTCGAGGATCCGNTTATTTATTATCTCATCAACTAACTGAGTAATTTTCCCTGGGGTCGGCTTCTGTAGAGTCCTTGACGCACTTTCAATAGCATCNGCCAAACTAATAATTCCACTCTCTTTGAACTGAGGCAAAGGACCAGGGTACCTGAAATTNTTTTCGGAGACTTCAGGAACATCATCCTCATTCGCCTCTCCATTCTCTACCCTTTCCTTGATCTCCTGCTGCTGATCAAGAGCCCTATGATAAAAGAATGAAACCATGGAAGTGNCATGGTGCTGTTCTATCACATCAACGATCTGAGTGTTCAGTCTTTTCTTTAATGCCATATCAACACCCTCCTTCACATGCGCTGTAATCACGAGAGCCGACATGGTTGGAGTCAGTTCATCATGCGGGTTTTCCGCATCACTTATATTTTCAATGAAATATTCAGGCTTATGCAATTTCCCAATATCATGAAAATAGGAACATACTCTGCACTTCATGGCATTTGCCCCAATTGATTCGGCNGCGGCCTCAGACAAATTGGCAACAATCAGGCTGTGATGATACGTGCCAGGCGCCTCAATAGTCATTTTTCTCAAGAGCGGATGATTAAGATCCGCCAATTCGATCCATGATATATCTGTAGTGATGCGAAAGAGGGTCTCTATGACAGGTAATATAGCTCCCACTACAGACACAGTNACAACGCCTCCGAGCACAGCAACAGCGCAACCAAACCCAAAGGCCCTCCAATTCATGCCCCCATCAACGCTTCCTCCTATGAAGCCGAAAAGATATCCGAAAATCAGCATCATCACCCCTATAATAAAACCCGCCCTGATCAGACCGCTCCGTTTACGGACAGTGTCAGTTAACAAAACACACACGAACCCCACCATTAAATTGGCCACAAGAATAAGAAGAGAAAGGTCAACATCAACTAGAAGAGCCCCCCAAATCGAACAAAGAATAGTAACAAAGAGCGCCTGCGATCTGCCCAGTAAAATTGATATAGAAAAAGGAGCAAAAGCCAACGGAGCCAAAAGGAAGCCGAACTTTTCACCGCTCAGTCCCAGAACATCATCTCCAATAGGCAGTCCAAAGGCTACCCGGACCAGAGATAAATGAATGAACATTAGTGAAAAGATTAAGACGATCCTCCCATTACGGTTAAAGCTCCTTGGATGATTAATATAAAAATGGAGAACNCCTGCTATGAGCGTCACCTCTGCAAGAAATACTGCTCCCCAGGAACTTAATAATTCTCCACGCTCGACCGGAGCGCCTAAGACAAGAATCCCGAGAATTAAAGCAAACAGCACATAAGAAACGCCTCCAACAATTAAACTATCACTGAGCTTGTCTATCCACTCATGCTCACTGTGCTTTCGGCGTGTCTTTTCCGACATTAGACCGCGTCGCTTGAGCTGGAGTCTGTTGAGTGCCTTGATCATAAAGAGAAAATTTCCAGAGGAATAGGTGGAACGAACCGAAGCAATACGGTTCAGAAATTTGAAACAAATGACTTAAATTTGTTAGCTTTGAAGAAATTGTTGTTCTTTTCGCATTTCAGAGCCCTGCTCAGGCAAACTCTGAGAATGTATAATTTATGAGGTGTGAACAATAAAGCTATCATCAGGAAGAAATAAAATCAATGCCTCTAAGAGCCTATAAAAAAGGGGGATTAATGAATTGTAATCAACCTTTGATTAGCTTTCCCGCGCCTCAGCATAAGCTCCTATGATCGAAGAAACGACCCTGTGNCGAACCACATCACAACGTTCGAACTCAACAAAATCAACACCCTCAATGTCTGAAGAGAGCACCTCATTAGCTTCATTGAGACCTGATCGGACTCCCCTCTTCAGATCTGTCTGGGAAGGGTCCCCAGTGACCACGCATCTGGAACCTTCACCTAGGCGCGTAAGAAACATGAGCATCTGCTCAGATGTCGTGTTCTGAGCCTCATCCAATATGATTGCGGCATTGTTAATAGTACGACCACGCATATAAGCGAGTGGAGCAATTTCGATCTGNCCCCTTTCAATCATTCGATTAACCTCATCAGGTTCGATCATGTCATATAAGGCATCGTACAGGGGCCGTAGATATGGGAGAATCTTTTCCGTAAGGTCTCCAGGCAAAAAACCCAAAGCCTCACCAGCCTCAACGGCAGGCCGAGTCAGGACCAGCCTTCCTACTTTTTTTTCCCTGAAAGCATTCATTGCNGAAGCCACCGCCAAATAGGTCTTTCCGGTACCTGCTGGCCCGANACCAAATACCACATCATTCCGGTCCATGGATTTCAGATACATGAGCTGTGTCCGGGTCCTTGGCACGACCTCGGGCCGGCCCTTACCTCCAAGTATCCTATAGCCAAGAAGGTCGGAGACTGAACATTGCTCGTCTGACTTTTCCGAATTAACCGCGAACTGGAACGATTTTAATTTAATTTCAGCGCCGTCCCTCCTGGCGGATTCCAAATCTTTCATGACTTCACAAGCCTTTGAGACTGCCTCTTCGTCTCCAGTGAATCTGATCCAAGCGTCACGAGTCGTGACTTTCACACCAAAGTTTGATTCGATCTCTTTTGTTAAACCAATATCCCCCGCGAATAATGACAGNAGAAAATGAGCGTTTTCAAACTCAAGAGTTTGTTCAGCCATATATCTTTTCCATCTTGTTCTACAAAAAACCAGTAATCACTAAGAGCATAGAATCGTCAAACCAAACCTTTCAGATCTTAAATATCTTGTTAAACACTGAAAAAAAACTCTATTCTCTGTAATGTTCCCATAAAAACATTAAATGATGTTTTATNTTGNAGAGCCAAATTAAATAAAATGCAGAAAAATCGCGTCCTTGGAATCATACCCGCTCGTTGGGCTTCTTCGCGGTTCCCCGGAAAACCACTCCATCCCATCGCAGGAAAGCCACTGATTCAGCATGTTTGGGATCAATGCAAAAAAACTCAAAATCTAGATGAAATCCTCATCGCCACGGATGACACAAGAATCGCGGAAAATGCTGAATCTTTCGGCGCGAAGGTAGTAATGACATCAAATGATCATGTTTCAGGCACTGACAGGATAGCTGAAGCGGCTAAAACAGATCAGCACTGTACTCATATCATCAATATTCAGGGAGATGAACCACTCATCGACCCCGAGCTAATTGATCAATTAGCCGAAAAAATATCAAATGACCCNAAAATTTGCATGATTACTGCAGCNGTTCCTGGGATAAATAATTTGGATCTTGCAAATTCAAACGTAGTGAAGACAGTAATTAATAAGGAAAATAATGCCATTTACTTTTCGCGAAGCGTGATACCTCACCAAAACAGCGAGAGTCCGGCAGCTCCTTGCTACCGGCACAAAGGAATATACGGATACACTAAAGACTTTCTTCTAAAGTTTGTCCGTTGGGAACCTTCTCCCCTAGAACTCGCCGAAAGGCTCGAACAATTAAGAGCAATAGAGAATGGTGAAAGTATCCATGTCATTATAACAGATGATAATTCGATTGGTGTAGACACGCCAGAACAAGCAATTATGGTCGAACANCAAATCCTGGCGAACACATAACATAGTCCTTTTATAAAATCCCGCTACTGACCATGAAGAAAACCAAATTTATTTTNGTTACAGGAGGAGTTGTTAGCTCACTCGGGAAGGGGCTCGCTGCNGCCTCGCTCGGCACGCTTCTGGAAAAACGAGGTCATAAAGTCCTCCTTCAAAAGTTTGATCCNTACCTGAANGTTGATCCCGGAACGATGAGTCCTTTTCAACACGGAGAAGTTTACGTGCTGGATGATGGCGCAGAAACAGATCTTGATCTTGGTCATTATGAAAGGTTCACAAGCGGCATACTTTCAAAGCTTAACAACCTGACCTCTGGTCAGGTCTATGAAACAGTCATCAAAAAAGAACGTAAAGGAGACTATTTAGGAAAAACTGTTCAGGTCATTCCTCATGTCACAAACGAAATTAAGGGACGGATCTATGAAGTGGAAAATAAAATGGACGCGGATGTCATCATTACTGAGATCGGTGGAACGGTCGGTGACATCGAGGGCCTGCCCTTCCTTGAGGCTTTAAGGCAATTCGTTCAGGAAGTCGGTCCGGACAACGCTCTCTTTATCCACGTTACCCTGGTCCCATACATCGGAGCAGCCGGTGAACTTAAGACAAAACCTACCCAGCAAAGCATCGCAAAGCTAAGAGAAATCGGCATCCAGCCCCAAGTGGTCCTTTGCAGAAGCGAATTCCCGGTAGAGGACGAAGTGAGGGAAAAAATTTCAATGTTTTGTAATGTTCCCTCCGAAGCAGTCATAGAATGTAGGGATGTTCCACATTCTATTTACGAACTGCCTCTTTATCTTCATGAGGAAAAACTCGATGATATCGTCTGCCAGCGATTAAATTTACCTAAGAAAAAGCCCAACCTCAAGGCATGGCAAGAATTTGTATGGCACGTCATTGATCCGTCTCATGAAACAAAGATCGCCGTAGTAGGTAAATACATTGAGCTTCAGGATGCCTACAAAAGTATTTATGAAGCACTGACGCATGCCGGAGCAGCGAACGACTGCCGGGTCATCGTAGAGCGGATAGACGCTGAGGATCTTGAAAACTGCGAAGACATCGAAGAGATGCTTGATGGTATCGACGGCTTACTGATTCCGGGAGGATTTGGAGACCGGGGAACTGAAGGAAAAGTTAATGCCGCCAAGTTTGCACGTACCAGAGGAATTCCTTATTTTGGAATCTGCCTAGGGATGCAAATTGCTACGATTGAATTTGCCCGCAACGTTGCAAACCTCGAAGAAGCGAATAGCACTGAATTTGATCAGGGAACGCCTCACCCGGTAATCTGTCTACTGGACGAACAAAAAAGCGTAACCCACAAAGGAGCATCGATGAGACTCGGCACTTGGGTCTGTGATCTGAAGCCTGAGACTAAGTCCTTTAATTTATACAAAAGCTCAACTATAAACGAAAGGCATCGGCACCGTTTTGAATTCAACAGTGATTATAGAAAAGAACTGGAGGCGGCAGGCCTAATAATTGCTGGAACTTCCCCTGACGGGAGCTTAGTTGAAATTGTTGAATTAGCAGATCACCCTTTCTACGTAGCTTGCCAATTTCATCCTGAATTTCTATCTAAGCCAAACTATTCGCATCCACTCTTCAAGGGATTCGTTGCTGCGGCCCTCGCGAGAAGAATCGGTGTTGCTAAGCACGTAGAAGAAAAAGCTTCAAAAAAATAACCAACTATTTTCTCAGTTCAGTGTGACTGAGCCCAATCAGATAAGGCATGACCGTGCAGACCAAGCGGATCCTGACTAATTCTACCACTGCAGTGGCAATCATATCCCATGTGGTGGTTTTTTATCTTCCTTTCATATATACCAAAAAGGCCCTAACCCTAAAGGATTCAAAGGGAGAAATCATCAATATCGGACCAGGCGAATCACTCAGTATGAGTAACATTATTGGTAACTCTCCTCTCTTTGGAATGATAGAGCTTTGCGGCATCTTAGGGATCATGAGTTATTTTTTTGCAATATTCATATGCAAAAGCAAAAAGCGTGAAACTGGTACCGGTATATTTATCGGCTCATTGTTACTGGCACTCACTGCCCCAGCGGCGCTCCTTCCCAGAGGAGGGATTCATATTCTGAACAGCGAAGATCAGCTCCAAGCCATAGAGTTTCTCCCAACATCAGGTTATATTATTTGGGTGATTTCGCTTTTCATTGGGGGTATGGCGATTCATCTTATCTCAAACCTGAGATGGCACCTTTATAGCCAAAAAAAGTAGCAACTACTCAGACTCATTGCATGGAAAATAAAAGCATCGAAGTGATTCTAGGAAACTCGAATCGCCGGTTCTCAGGGGTCACGTCAACAATGCTCCGGGTACTAGAACATCATAAGGGAAAAATAGGCATTTCCGTCATGGGAAAACACCATCTTCCCGAAGATGTCCCATCGATCAGTTTTTGGAGATGCGCTAAATTATGCAGATCGACTCTACCTAATGAAAAATTCAGAGTGTTCCATGCGAGGCGCAACAACGAAGTGATACAGGCGCTCATTCTTAAAAAAATTTTTAAGGCAAAGATTAAAATTATCTTCACTTCCACGGCGCAACGTGAACATACCTGGATCACACGCTGGCTAATCAAAAGAGTTGACTGCCTAGTGGCCACCTGCTCAGGGGCAGCTGCTGTCCTCAAACGAAAGCCTGACAAAATGATTCCGCATGGCGTTGATATTAATACTTATAGACTGCCTAATGAGGGAAAAAAAATAGCTTGGGAATCTTTAGGGTATCCGGGCAAATACGGGATAGGAATATTCGCACGAGTGCGCCAGCAGAAAGGAATAGGAATCTTAGTCGATGCAATGATACCCATCATGAAAGAGGACCCCTCGCCTACAGTTTTAATTGCCGGTGAAACGACAAAGTCTCATGAAAATTTCGTTGCCGGCTTAAAAGCAAAAATCAAGTCAAAGGGGCTCGAAAAAAGGATACTCTTTATTGGTAAGGTTCACTACGCTGAAGAAGTTCCCAGACTTATGCGTGGACTCTCAATAGTGACTGCCCTAAGCACTATAGAAGGTTTTGGATTACCGATTTTAGAAGCCATGTCGAGTGGATGCGCTGTAGTCGCATCTCGTACCGGGGCATGGGAAGATATTATTGTACCAGAGGAGCACGGACTACTTGTTCCATGCAATGACGTTAAAGCGACTCAAGAAGCACTAAAAAAACTCACTTCAAACTCAGAAAGTCTTGAAAAGATAGGACTAAGGGGCAGGGACCGAATCGCTGAAGGATTCACTATTGAGAACGAGGCAAGTTCCCTATTACAACTGTACAAAAGCGTTCAGTAAGATTGTAGTCGTCTCTCAATCCGCCTAGTATAAAGATGCCAATCCTATGGAATGGATCAATAATAATTGAAAATCATAATGCGTTATGTGAAGATCAGGATCTAAATATTTAACTCCAAACGCATGCAAATTCCTCAACGATCAGTACTGTTCATTCTCATCCTATTTACTTTTGTTCTTTCACAGAACATTTCAAGCGCCCAACAACAACTACCGGCATGCGTTGATTTTGAGGAAATCGAACCGGGCACTTCAGGTAATTGGGTCGGGAACAATGTTGATGATTTCGGAGTAGTACAGAATGCCAATTCTGGGAACCAGTTCTTAACGGCTTCTCAAACTCAGCCTGGTGAATCAAGCGTACAGGGGCCCGCTCCTTTTGCCAAAACAACAAACTGGAATAAACTCCTGAATCAGGGACTCTGTCTGGAGCTTTGTTGGGACGTCCAATTACTTAGCGATGGTCACCCTGACACCATTGCATCAGGGCCCACTTCGATCACGATCATTTCTGCATCCGGTAAAAGTGCCACTTTCACTACCTCATCGGTAATCTCTGATACTGATAAAGCAGGAAAACCCACTGATTGGTACACTTTCTGTGCACCAATCAAAGAACTGGATGCTAATGGTGACCTTCCATCAAACGCTCAAGGCTCTTGGTCCTTGCCCCCAGGTGAGCCAAATTCTACCTGGACAGACATCCTTAATGATGTGGAGTCGGTCCTCTTTAATTTAGATTTTGTTGATAACCCGGAACCGACAGCATGGAATTGGGATAACATTTGTTTACGTGAATCTGAAGACTGTGACTGTATGAAAACCAGCGAACTTCAACTCGTTAGTTGTAAGCAACAGGATGATGGGACTTGGATTTTTATTTACAACTTTGACATTACCAATCTATCAGGATTTCCTACTGACAGCGTCCTATTAGACGGGCCCGCTACCTTTATTCCATCAGGTGATCAAACCATGGATCTGATACTGGCCGATGGTCAGACGACTCCCAATCCTCTCACTGTCGCCGTTACCGGCAATCCAGGTGATAGAATTTGTTTTGACGTAATCCTCTTCACTCCAAGTCAAAGTGGAGGACCTTCAATTGTCTGCTGTAAGGATGAAATATGCGTCAACTTACCCTGCCTCAAAGTCGTAAGAAAAGAAAATNNANNNNATTCCCGGACCTCAAGGAACTTTCACTTACGATATAACAATGACTCTTCTGAATATAAGTAACTCAACGGTCAGTGATATTTATTTCCTCGACGAGACTGGAGGAAATGTCTCTTTTAACCCGGATCATATCGATAACCTCAACGTCCCCCCAGGAGGAGTCATCACAGTCACGACCAACGCGACAGTTAGCGGCGGCGTGGATCCCATCATATTCAGGGTCACGATTCATGATGAAGATTTTGAATTTTGTTGTGATCTGATTTGTGAACTAAAACTCCCCGATTGTGATGACTGTGAGTGCATTAAGGAATTGGAATTTAGTCAATTGACGGCCGAGGAATTGGATGAAATGGCAACTCTGGTCAATCTTAATCTAGTCGATGGCAAACTCGAATTACCATCAGCAGGCACAATTAACACACTCCCATACATCTGGATGGCAGCCTCCTCAAGGTCAACTATCGTAAGAATTAACACCAACACCGGAGCAGTCCTTGGTGAATACAAGACACAACCAGGATCTGCATGGCAAACAGGAAACCCCTCACGTACTACCGTCGATCAGTTCGGTGAATGCTGGGTCGGAAACAGAAGTGACATATTTGATGGCTTGACCGACGTTAGTGGGAACGATTTAAAGGGCTCCGTCACAAGGATCGGTTTTGTTGACGGTGGAACTCGCCACATTAAAGATGTAGCAGGTAACTTCATCCCAGACCCAAACGGAGAATACATCATTGGAGGAACTCCCAGCCCAAGCGTCGTGGATCGTGACGGGGATGGCGCCATACGAACCTCAACGGGACTTGGTAACACTCTCCAATGGGACTTCGCCAATACAGGAATTAATGATGCTGGGGGTGTAAGTACAGCGAATGATGAATGCATTACCAATTTTGTAAGAACCCAAAGCAGTGGAACCAGAGCGCTCGCACTTGATTCCAACAATGATCTCTGGGTAGGAGGGACTGGTAATAATATATATCAACACATTGATGGTCAGACAGGAACTCGATTAGCCGCTCATTCCATTCCGGGTGGTTACGGTGCATTAATTGACGGTAATGATGTACTCTGGTCCGTCAGGAATGGAATGGGAGTTGAATGGGTTGATCTCTCAGACCCAGATAATTTACAAACCTTCATCAGTGCTGGAGGAGCCTACGGCATTGGCATTGACTCCTGTAATAATGAAATATTTGTAGGCAACAGCATTACGGGCGGTCTATTGAGAGAATATGATGCTGCAGGGACACTCATCGGCCAATACACTCAACCCGTCGGGGCTCAGGGCCTTTCAGTTGATGGTAATGGCACTGTCTGGTTGGCTAAATTCTTTGGAGGCGAATTAATGAGAATGGATCCCGTCCCTCCAAATATACCTAATTCAAGCCTAATTCCCCTTCCTATCCCCAGCATTAGTACTATCACTGGAACTGCTGTTGATTCTGCCGGTAAAATATGGATGTCCGGATATGGGTCCAATTCAGCAGGTAAATATGACCCAAGCACTGGAAATTTCACGGCAACAGACATGGGTAATAATACTCATCCTAGTGGGGCCTCGGCACTTCCATACAATTACAGTGACATGACAGGTAGGTCATCTCTATCAGCTGGTGGGCAGAACGGTTATTTGACAGTCATTCATGATTCACTCTGTGAAGATACTGTCTGGGGAAGAGTGAGCTGGCTAGCTGAGGTTGCAGGACCTGCCGATTCAGGATGCGGAGTCACAGCTGAGGTTCGCGCCTCGAATGATATGAATAATTTTCCACCGAACTGGCAAACCGTCAGCTCGGGTCAGAACATCTGTAACTTAGGTATCATTGGCCAATACATACAGGTCAGAGTGAACTTAAATCGCCCTGCAGGCTGTCCTCCAGAATGTGACATTAGACTATGCTCTTTAACTATCGAATGTTGCGAGAAGACTGGAAATAAACCACCAATAGTTGAAGCACTAAACCCTTTGTTCATTCACCCTGCCGGAGACACTGAAACTATCCTATTAAGAACAATAATAGAGGACAAAGACAATGATTCGCTCGTCTATCAATGGGTCGTGAATGGCAAGATTATATCTGTTGGAGAGTCATCCGGAAGATCATCCGCTAGCTTATCTTATCAGTTCAAAAATGGGAAAAATGAGGTCTCTATTAAAGTGACTGACGGTAAAGACGAAACGATTGAAAGTACCATCGTTGAAATTGGTGACCATACTCCTCCCGTCATAAGTACTCCTTTCCTCAAAACTCTGACAGGATTCAGCTCAACAGTTCCTGACGTCATTTCTCAAATCAAAGTCAGTGATAATACTGGTAATTCAATCAATGATCCGGAAGACGCTAATACCATAACCATCACTCAAGACCCAAAAGCAGGCACTCCAATAAATCAGGGAATCACTGCCGTTAGAATTACTGCCACTGACGCGTCAGGGAATTCCTCCTCAACTATCACCCATGCCGACCTTAAACCAATAGTAAAAGTAACAGAGCCTCTCAAATACACACAATTTGAGACTGGTGACGTTATCACAGTTAAAGCGGACGCTGGTGCTTTAGCGGCACAAATCTCAAGGTGGGAAATTCTAGTGAATGGAAATGTGTTAAACCAAAGAGATGGCAATTCACTGAACAGTGTCATTGAATCACTACCCGAAGGCATGCATCAAATATCAGTCAAAGTTTATGATTTTTCTAACCACTCATCATTATCAAAGGCTATAAAAATCATCGTTCTTCCTAAGAGCGATGCGGAGGGACTCATGCCAAGACTCAGGCTCGGTAAAATTGACAAAGTCGAACAAAACATTCCCCTCAACTTTATGGCCCCCATCGGCTTCCAATGCTGTGTTCAGTTCAGCAAAGACTTAATTAACTGGGAAACTCTCCACAGAGTCGAAGGAGCTAATGAAAACGTTGAAATTGACGTTGAAATTATTCCTGGAACCAGTGAAGGATTTTATCGATTACTGCTAATCGAAAGTCAAAAAGATGATAAATAGGTGACAGGGATGAGAGCGGCACCTAACAGTCAAAACAATTGACCGCACCAATTAACCTCATTAAAATGTGTTCAAAGAGCTCATTTAATCTCTAAGAGAAATTAACGCAGAATTATTTTCACCATTATGACCAAAAACATCACTCGCAGGAAATTCACCAAGGCCGCCGCAGCGAGCTCAGTCTTCAGCCTCATCCCCGGCAAAGTCATCGGAGCCAATGAAAAAGTGAACGTCGCTTTCATCGGTTGCGGAGCGCAGGGAGGGGGCATAGCTCACAATGTCAATGCAACGAAGCTTGTTAATCCTGTCGCTCTCTGCGATGTGGCAATGGGAACTAGGCACACGGCAGGAAGCGAGAATAAATTCAAGGGAATTCCAAAATTTAAAGATTTCAGGAAAATGTTTGATAAGATGGGTAAGGAAATTGATGCGGTCACAATCGGAGTCCCCGATCACGCACACTTTCCAATCTCAATGAGAGCAATGGCTGAAGGCATTCACTGTTATGTTGAAAAGCCACTCGCTCATACTTTTCAGGAAATTGAACTGATGATTGCTGCCGAAAAGAAATACAAAGTTTCCTGCCAAATGGGAAATCAGGGCCACTCCGGCGCAAATTACCATCAGTTCAAGGCATGGAAAGAGGGTGGCGTCATCAAGGACGTGACAAAAATCACATCATACATGAACTCGGGTCGTCGCTGGCATCCTTGGAAATTTGATGAATGGCAAACTGGTGAAAAGATGCCCGAAGGAATGGACTGGGACACCTGGCTTGCCACGGCTCCTGAGCATCCTTTCAGCAAATATCTGCATCCGGGCAATTGGCGGAGTTGGTACGATTATGGTAACGGCGCCTTCGGTGACTGGGGACCACACATTCTTGATACTGCCCACCGTTTCCTTAAACTGGGCCTCCCTGAAAAAATCACTGCGGTTCACCGAGAAGGTGTTCGTAAGCTGATCTTCCCAATGGGCTCAACCATCCAATTTGATTTTCCGGCCAGAGAAGGAGAGCCACCATGTGAGGTTCGCTGGTATGATGGAACAAAGAACAAACCGGCGCCTCCAGAAGAACTCGAAAAAGGACGCAGACTTGAAAATAACGGAAAAGTTATCTACGGCAAAGACCTCACCTTCAAGGGAACTTCCCACGGAAGCCCGCTAAGAATAATCCCCGAATCAAAGATGAAGGACATGGCAAGTAGCCTGCCCAAGTTCGGTGGAGGATCGAACCATTTCATGAACTTCGTGCTCGGCGCCAAGGGTGAAGAGAAGACAAGGTCCCCTTTCCATATTTCAGGAGTACTCAGTCAGGTCTTCTGTCTCGGAGTCATTGCGCAGAGGCTGGGCGGAGAACTCGAATTTGACCTGAAGACTAAGCGCATCACCAATAACAAGTTAGCTGATGCCCTAATCGAAGGCCCACCTCCAAGAAAGGGCTGGGAAGAATTTTATAAGATCTAATCGTTAGCTCTTTGAAATTGATTCATCCAGATTAAGGATCAGTGACATCACGGCGGCAGTAGAAGCAAGTTCGGTAGCCTCAATTTCTGCGGCAGCCGGGCGTTCACCTCCACCGGCCAAGTAAGCTATGGCCGATTCCTTATCTGATTGAAATTCGGCCAATCTATCTCTGTACTCGGCCAGAAGAATTCCAAGCTCATTCTCCTTTACTCTTCGTGAAGTTGCTAACCTAAATGCAAAAGCAATGCGGTCTTCGACACTCTTCCCGCCTTCGCGAATCGTACGTTCAGCGAGGGCCCGTGCCGCCTCAACAAACTGAGGATCATTGAGAAGAACGAGTGCCTGCAATGGTGTGTTTGTTCTTTCTCTGCGAGTCCGACAGGAATTGCGACCATCTGCACCGAGTATACGCATGTTCGCTGCGGGAATTTGTCGTTTCCAATAAGTGTAGATGCTTCGGCGGTAAAGTGATTCCCCTTTACTCTGCGTGAAGGAAACGTTCGATGCCCCGATCGCATTACGTCCAAAAAGCACTGCGGGCTGATAAGGATTGACACCCGGCCCTCCTATCTTATTTACCAGAAGACCACTCACCGAAAGGGCATGATCGCGAATAAATTCTGCTCCCAACCTTCGGCGAGGAGCATATGCCAACAATTCATTTTCGGGGTCCATTTCAAAAAGACCTTGAACCACTTCACTAGACTGCCTGTAAGTGGCAGAAGTAACTATCTTTCGAAGTAATTTTTTAACGTCCCAGCCCGATTCAATAAAATCAACAGCAAGATGGTCCAGTAATGCTTGGTGAGATGGACGCTTCCCCTGTGTTCCGAGGTCCTCTGATGTTTTAACGATGCCGTTTCCGAAGATCATTTGCCAGTACCGGTTAACTGCTACTCTCGAAGTGAGGGGATTTTCAGGGTCAGTCATCCAGCGCGCCAACCCTAACCGGTTCTTGGGCAGTTCAGGTGAAAAAATCATAATGGATGACGGAGCTGCTGGCTCCACTCTTTCGCCTGGTTTATCATATTCTCCACGCATCAGCACGTGAGTAGGACGCGGTTTAGCCTCATCAGCCGCAATCATGCTGATCTTTGATTTCCCTTCCAGATCCGACTTCCTTTTCTTAGCCGCGGCAAGGGATTCTCTCTTTTGTTTAAAACCGGACCAAGTTGCACGGAAGTGAGCGAGCCTCTTGTCACGTTCCTTAGGAATCTTGTTACGTTGCAAAGCACTAGTATTTCCAGTGACTCTTACTCGAACATCATCTCCGACCAATGAAACCTTAAGTCTGTCCTTGCCAGTAAAGTTTTCAGGCTTTTCCAACCCTATGATCAGCGGATTTTCTTTACTGAATTGACCTTTGGATTCACCAACAATTTTTAATTCCTGAACCTCACCCGATAATGATACCCTCTCAATTTTTATTGATTCGATAGAACCGGGTCTAGCATCAGAAAAAGACAAGGCAGCTAATGGACCCGGACCGGGTAAAACAATTAACTCATAGTCACGTTTGTCCGAATCGGGAAGGACAGAACCCTGATTAAGAGTCAGCACAGAACGGAAAGGAGCGTCTCCTATCTTACGTTGAATGACCTGTTCACGTCTTGAATTAAATAAAGAGACGGACACATTATCCAATCTTTCTGGGCAACAATCATTACGGTTAAAGATAACCACATGATCGATCGGCATTTCAGACCCAAGGTCAATCTCCCACCAAGCATCTTTTTGTTCTTTGGTGCATGAACACGAAGCAAAGGAGCCGCTAGCGTCTCCATCTATGGCCTTTGATGCGATTCCTGAAGCCGAATAGTCACTGGACTGGGATGCTTTTCCTGTCCTCCCAACATTTCTGCCGCCAGAATAGATTTCCACCTCTGAAAGCGTAATGAAACCGGTCTGTGCCTTTGGCAGTGCAATCCTCAAATAGCGGCCAACAAATTTAGAAACCTGCACTTTTGCCTGATCCTTTTTAGTGACAGAGCCTTCGCGCGGATCACTCACTTTCTCGGGATCTTTCCATTGGATAGGTTCTTCCAGTTCAATGAGCCATTTTTCAAAATCATCGTTGAGCTCGGGAGGCGTCTCCTGCAAAGATGATTCGATCCCTTTAATCTGATCAGAAAGTTTGGCTATTTGATCACTATTAACCGAAGAAATTATCTTGAGGGTCGGTGCTGTTGCGCCTTTTGTATTTCCTCGGCCGACCAAACTATTAAAGAAACCCGCGAACTGATAATATTCGCGCTGTGATATCGGGTCAAATTTGTGATCATGGCATTGCGCACATTCCATTGTCAGTCCAAGGAAAGCCGTTGCAGTGGTGTTTACCCGATCCACAAGATATTTGATTCGATAATCCTCATCTATGATACCTCCCTCATTGGATGTCGGGTTGTTACGAAGAAATCCTGTAGCTAACTTCTGGTCGTCAGTAGCATTAGGAATCAAATCCCCCGAGACCTGCCAATTAATAAAATCATTGTATGGAAGATTCGCATTAAAAGCAGAAATGACCCAGTCCCTCCAAGGATAAATACTACGGGGATGATCCTCGAACAGGCCGTCAGTGTCTCCGTATCTGGCAACATCCAACCATTCAAGGGCCATCCTTTCTCCGAACCTAGGAGAATCCAAGAGTCTTTCAACAGCGCCCTCAAAAGCATTTTCTGAATCATCCTCAATGAATTTATCAAGATCAGCAATGCTAGGAGGAAGGCCCGTGAGGTCAAAACTTGCCCTACGTAAGAGTCGTTCTTTCCCTGTAGAATCCGAAGGATTTAGACCCAAACCTTCAAGTTTAGACAAAATAAAATAATCAATTTCATTTATAATCCAAGCCTTGTCATTGACTCTAGGCAATGGTCGTTTTTGCGGAGGCATGAATGCCCAATGACGTTCCCATTTTGCTCCTTGCGTGACCCAATCCCTTAGCAACTTGATTTCTTTTGCGGTCAGTTCAGATTTCGCANCAGGGGGAGGCATGANCTCATCAGGATCATCGGACGTGATGCGTTTTATTATTTCACTCTTATCAGCATGGCCTGCATTGATGGGCACATTGCCACTCTTGGCAAGGGCGGCCTTTGCAAACTCCTCCCGGTCGAGTCGAAGCCCAGCTTTCCGTGCCGCAGAGTCCGGTCCGTGACAAGCAAAGCACCGGTCCGCCAAGATCGGTCTTATCTGATCATTAAATGAGATAGCTGATCCCAGNCCCATCAATGATGCCGTAATGACAAAGATAGCAATCGAATGAATCATGAAACGATCGGTTGGACAACTTTACCATGAACGTCAGTGAGCCGGAACCGACGCCCTTGATATTTAAATACCAGACGCTCATGATCAATGCCCATCAAGTGCATTACCGTTGCCTGAAAGTCATGAACGTGGACAGGGTCCTTTACTATATTATACCCGACCTGATCAGTCTCGCCGTAGGTCATTCCTGGCCTAATGCCCCCGCCAGCCATCCAGTAAGTGAAGCATCTCGGATGATGGTCCCTACCATTNGCTGCCTTGCCTGCNCCGCCCTGACTATAAGTGGTTCGACCAAATTCTCCTCCCCATATGACTAGGGTNTCATCGAGCATGCCGCGTTGTTTTAGATCAGTGATCAAGGCACCACATGCCTGATCTGTGTCCTTGCACTGCTTCGGCAATGCACCAATGAGACCTCCGTGCTGGTCCCAGCCACGGTGATACAATTGAATGAATCTTACTCCACGCTCAGCNAGGCGCCGAGCCAACAATGCATTCGCTGCAAATTTTCCGGGCATCTGACACTCAGGCCCATAAAGGTCCAGTATCGACTGAGGCTCATCACTGATGCTGGTCGCGTCAGGAACAGACATTTGCATACGAAATGCCATTTCATACTGAGCAATGCGAGTTGCTATTTCCTGATCACCAAAAGCTTCAAGCTGCATCTTATTGAGAGACTCCATTCGGTCTATCATCCTTCTCCGCGCTTCTACACTTTCTCCGGGCTGGCTGTTCAAATAGAGGACCGGAGTCTTTCCTCCACGAAATTGAACTCCCTGATGAAGACTCGGCAAGAAACCGCTACTCCACAATTTACTGTAAACTGGCTGACTGCCCGGACGCCCGGTCCCATTTGATATGAGAACACAGAAGGCAGGGAGATCTTTGTTTTCAGTGCCCAAACCATAACTCATCCATGCTCCAAAACTTGGCCTGCCCGGCTGCTGATGACCGGTCTGGAAAAATGTCACACCAGGATCATGATTAATCGCCTCAGTATGCATTGATTTTATAAAACAAATATCATCAGCAACAGATGCAGTGTGCGGCAGAAGCTCACTTAACCATGCGCCGCTTGTTCCGTGTTGCTTAAATTTAAAATTCGATCGCGCGACCGGGAAAGATGACTGCCCGGCAGTCATTCCTGTTAGCCTTTGNTTCTTTTTTACAAATCCCTCCTTGCTCCAAGACTTGGACTTTTCATCATATTTTTTGAACAGCTCCTTCCCATGAAACTCATCCAATTTAGGTTTGTAATCAAAAAGNTCCTGCTGAGCAGGGGCACCATTCATGAAAAGAAAAATAATTCGTTTGGCCTTTGGAGCAAANTGCACGGCCTGCCCTGAAACCTGTGAAGCCAAGGCCTCAGGAGCCAACATCGAATTCAATGCTATTGAACCGATCCCGGCCGAGCCCGCTCCTAGGAGCTGACGCCTCGTGGATAAGTTCTTATATGTATCTTCAACGACGTCCATTTATCCAATAAGTTAATTTTATATCACGGACTCAGAACCTTCTTCATTCCTCAATCCGATATAAATGTTTCAGGGAACGAATATAGATTACTCCTTCTCCGATTGCATATGAGGCTAGGGTTCTTTCATTAATGGAATTTCTTGCCAGAACCTCAAATTTCCTTCCGGCCTTAATGACGGTAGTCTGGCCCTGTTCATCCAGAAAATAGATCCGGCCGTTCGAATGGATTGGAGAAGCTGACATGGGCCCAGCTGCGCGTTCCTGCCAAATCACTTCTCCGGTCATTGGCTCAACACATGTTGCAATGCCGCCATCTGAAATGAAATACAAAAGATCACCGACTATCATGAACGAAGGAGTATTTGGGGCTCGCTTGGTGATCTCCCACTCGATATGAGAATCAGTCACATTACCTTTGGATTTTTCATCGATCCTGATACCAAGCAAATGCGCTCTCTCATATCCAGTGCCGACAAAAATCATATTCTTATATACGCCCGGTTTAGGTATCACGGACCAACCACCATAATTAACGCTCCACAGCTCTTCTCCTGTTCTTGGGTCATAGGAAAAAACAGCACCGCTCGCAGGACTGATGACTTGAGGTCCTCTTCCCGTTTTAATCAGTGTCGGAGTACTGAATGAGAACTTCCGTGACTGAGGAGTTTCTGATCTGGGTTTTTTCCAGGCCACTTTCCCATCCTTCTTATACAAAGCAACTATGAAGGGATCCGTTAAAGCATCTGCNCTGTAAATCAAAAGNTCATCAACAATGATCGGAGTTCCTCCGTTACCATGCAATGGATTATAACCCAGGTCATCATTGGTCCAGATTATCTTCCCTTTAAGATCGAGGCACGCAGTTCCCATGTGCCCAAAATGCACATACACTTTACCATTCTCAATGATCGGAGTCGGACTCGCATGGGAATTCTTCTTATGAATGGCTTTGGAAGAGGCTCCCTGATCAAAAACTTTAGTGTCCCAAACCGTTTTGCCAGTCTCAGCATCAAAGCAAAGGGCTCTCAATTCCCTCTTCACTCCTGCAGCGTCCTGATTATCACCTTCAGCAAAAGCAGTGGTCAGATAAATCTTTCCACCCGAAAGGACAGGCGAGGACCATCCCTTACCTGGAACCGGAACTTTCCATTTAACGTTCTCAGTGGCATTCCANTTCAGCGGAATGGACTTTACATTAGCATGACCGTCGCCGGTCGGACCTCGGAACTTCGGCCAATCACTGGCAGGACTAAAGGTTAAAAAAAATAAGGCACCTAGGAAATGGATAATTAAAATCTTCATGGAATCAGTTAAATTTAAATCAGACCATGGCCGAACTTCAATAATTGTTATTTAATTCAACGAAAATGCTATATTTTGTAAGCTACCTAGCAATAATAGAGAAAGCTCAGTAATCGGTATTCTAATGATGGAAAAAAACAAGAACTTCGAACCCCTCAATGGTCTCATAGCAGCGACCTTTACTCCATTCGATCAGNATGGAAAACTGAACCTTGATCCTATCCCAAGGATAGTCGAACACCATGCAAAATGCTCCATAAATGCACTTTTTATTAATGGCACAACAGGTGAGGGCCCATCACTGACTGAGCAGGAAAGAATCATTGTCGCAGAATCTTATGCCAAGGAAGCTAAATCGCACGGCATCAAATCCATCATTCATGTTGGGCACGAATCATTACTAGCGGCCGGATCATTTGCCGCTCATGCCGCAGAAATTGGAGCCGACTGTATCTCAGCAGTGCCTACTTCTTATTTCAAACCCTCCAGCCTCAATGGTCTCATTGACCATCTTTCAGCAATCACTTCACATGCCCCGGACATTCCTTTTTATTACTATCACATACCACGAATGAACAGCGTCCAGTTCGATATGCTGGAACTGCTCCAGGCAGCGGAAAAAGATCTGCCCAGCCTAGTAGGAATTAAATATTCAGCGAGTGAATTATCAACCTTTGTAGAATGCAAAAAATATAAAGACGGAAAATATAATATGCTTTACGGANCAGATGAAATGTTACTTGCCGGACTGGCCATGGGCGCTGACGGAGCAGTCGGATCAACTTATAATTTCCTCGCACCCCTATACAACAAAGTCATCTCTGAATTTGAGGCGAACAATAAACAATCAGCACAAATTCACCAGGCAAAATCGGCAGAGTTAATTCGTGCAATCATAAGCACTGCAGGGTTCCCNGGCCTAAAAGTGGCTATGGCCATTGCCGGTTTTGATTGCGGGCCTCACAGGCTGCCTCTAAAAACACCATCTCCCGGAATCGTGGATGAACTGCGCAATCGGCTCGAATCCGCAGGATTCCTGGAATGGAATGTGCCCCAAGGCGAATAGGTTTAGGGCCAGCAAAAGAACTAACATTACCCAAGCATCTTGCTCAGTTATTTTACGATTTTTACGGCCTGCGCCCCTGTATTTATTATAATAGCAAGNGGCTACGGTTGCAGACGTCTTAAAATCCTATCCAAAGAATCCGACAACTCCTTGGTCAGACTCACACTCAATCTTCTATTTCCCGCTTTCATCATTAATCATATCCTTGGAAATCCCAAACTGACGGACACTTCATCGATCGTANCAGCTACCGGAACCGGTTTCTTTTTTCTGATTCTTAGCATCGGAATCTGTTTCTATTTATCGAAATTTCTTAAATCAACGAGCGAACAGAGACGCGCATTCGCAGTCACAGCCGGACTGCAGAATTACGGATTCATACCAATCCCAATAATATACGCGCTCTTTCCTGAAAGTAGCGTCGGCATCATCGGCATTCTGCTAATGCATTCGATAGGTGTTGAAATTGCGCTATGGACTGCAGGCGTCATGATGCTAAGCGGNAGCCAAAAAGGAGGCTGGAAAAGACTCCTCAATACACCCCTCATTACTACCATAGCCTGCCTNATTGCTAATGCCTCGGGAACAGGTAACTGGCTCCACGAAAAACTAGAAGGCACTTCAAAAATGCTAGGTGACTGCGCAATTCCCCTGAGCCTTCTTTTGATCGGAGCAACGATCTATGACCTTCTCAATGACTCAGATGGAAAAAAAACAANGGAGAGCAGGACCCGCGAAGCCATTCTTGCAACAGGGCTCAGAATGATCATTCTACCAGCACTAATATTATTATTTGCTAANNTCTCCCCCATATCANCCGAACTAAAAAAAGTACTCGTTATACAGGCCGCAATGCCCGCAGCGGTATTTCCAATAATTCTAACTAAGCAGTACGGGGGAGACACTGAAACAGCCGTGAGAATTGTCATTACAACAACTCTCATCTCCATTATTTCTATACCTCCCGTCATTGTGTTTGGCCTCTGGATCATGGAGCTCGGCTAAAAGTAAATGCGGGCTTCCACTTTAGCTCCTATTGCCATAAATTTATTATCTTTTTTGAACGACAATAANGATGCCNACANGTTCAAGNAATTCCCCTGCTCCACAAAAGGAGAACTTCAANGATCACGGTATAACTTTAAGTTTAGATAGAAAATGGAATCAAAAAAACTTATAGGGAACCTTAAAAATATTGTCGGTAAAAAGAGTATATTGACGGCAAAATCTCGGACCGCCTATTACCGTAGCGGGTTCCGGTCCGGGTTTGGTGAATCCATTGCCGTTGTCTTTCCCAATTCATTAATTGAATTCTGGCAGGTCCTTCAGACATGCGTTGAGGCAGATCGCGCAATCATTATGCAAGCCACAAAGACTGGCCTCACAGAAGGGTCGAGCCCGAGCGGTTTTAATTACGATCGAGAAGTCGTGATTATAAATATCACGCGAATTAAAAAAATNATCCTGCTCGACGGAGGCAAACAAGTCATCGCATTGCCAGGGTCAACGTTACATGAACTGGAACAGGAACTGAAAAAAATTAATCGTGCACCTCACTCTGTGATCGGGTCAACTACGATAGGAGCAACAATCGTTGGCGGCATAGCAAACAACGCTGGCGGGGCCCTATGCAAGAGGGGCTCATCTTACACGGAACTAGCACTCTATGCGCAGGTCAACAATGGCAGAGAATTGGAATTGGTAAATCACCTCGGAATCAAAAACCTTGGAGAAACGCCAGAGGAAATCTTTAGCCGTCTAGAGGAAGGAGACATTCCAATCGATGACATCGGAGGCATGGATAAAGCAGCNTCTGATCATGAATATCAGAACCGTATCCGTGAAATTGATGCTGCAGTTCCAAACCGTTATAATGCGGATCCAAGCAGGCTCTATGAGGTTAGTGGAAGCGCCGGAAAAGTTGCCGCTTTCGCTGTCAGGGTTGACACTTATCCATTACCTGAAAAGAAACAGGTTTTCTATCTGGGAACTAACGATACAAATGATTTCAGCANCCTACGCAAACACATTCTAAAGAATTTCAAAGANCTTCCAGAGATGTGTGAGTACATGAACAGAGGGATCTTTGACACAGCTAANAAATACGGAAAAGATGTGTTCCTATCGATCAAACATATCGGGACAAAGCGCCTCCCCAGACTCTACGCAATCAAATCCAATCTCGAATATTTTTTCAATAAGGTGCCATTCCTTCCGAAATATCTCCCCGATCAGTTCCTTTACTATCTTAGTAAAATTTTTCCCCAGCACTTACCAAAGAGACTTCTCGATTATAGAAACCAATACGAACACTATCTTATTCTATGCATGAGTGATTCGGGAATTGAGGAAGCGCGCAAGCACCTTAAGGAAGCATGGAGCAAGGCAGATGGAGTAGGATTTTTTGAATGTAACGGGCAGGAACAAGAAGCGGCTTTATTGCACCGCTTCGCTGCAGCGGGAGCCGCAATAAGATACCAGAATCTACATCAACGTAAAACAGAAGAGGTCCTCGCCCTTGATATTGCATTGCTTGGGAATGATTCTGAATGGGTTGAAAATATACCCTCGGAGATTAAAAATGATCTCGACCTTTCTTTGTATTATGGNCACTTCATGTGTCACGTTTTTCATCACGATTACATATTCAAAAAGGGCNCTGATATAAAAAANATTAAAACCAAATTACTGGGCATTCTTGACGCCAAAAAAGCAAAGTATCCAGCCGAACACAATGTTGGCCACATGTACAAAGCNGATGACGTCCTGAGAAAATTCTATGAAGATTTAGACCCCACCAATACGTTCAATCCCGGCATCGGACTCACTGACAAAAAAAGACGCTATTCAAAATCTTAAAAAATCCATTCATATGAGAACCCTATTCACTCTTCTCATGACTTGCGGCCTAGTCACGGCTTCTGCTGAGAATAGCCTTAAACCAAACATCATATTAATAATGTGCGATGATCTTGGTTGGGGAGACGTCGGATTCAACGGCAATGATACAATCAAGACTCCAAACCTGGATCAAATGGCTGAATCTGGAATGACATTCAATCGCTTCTATGCGGCCGCTCCTGTCTGCTCCCCTACCCGAGGCAGCGTCATTACAGGACGGCATCCGTTCCGATACGGGATCTATTTTGCCAACACAGGCCATATGAAACCTGAAGAATTAACGCTCGCTGAACTCTTACTTAAAAAGGGATACAGGACAGGCCACTTTGGTAAATGGCATCTGGGAACATTAACTAAAAAAATAACCGATGCGAACAGAGGAGGCCCTAAAGGAATAAAACACTTTTCTCCTCCACAGGTAAATGGATTTGAAGTCTGCTTCTCAACTGAATCAAAGGTTCCAACCTGGGATCCTATGTGGGTTCCAAAAGATTTCAGCAATGGCGGGAGCCGCAGACTCTGGTGGAATCCGCAGANCGNAACAGCAAGAATGAAAGATTATGGGACCCGGTACTGGGACCAAAAAGGAAAAGAAGTCACTGATAACCTNAGAGGAGATAATTCCAGAGTCATCATGGACCGGGCGATTCCCTTCATTGAATCGTCCATCAAATCAGACAAACCATTCTTCACTGTGATATGGTTCCACACTCCACACCTGCCAGTCATTGCCGGCCCTCAATACACAGCACTTTATGAAGGTGAATCTAAATACACACAACATTATTATGGCTGCATTACTGCAATGGATGAACAGGTAGGAAGATTACGTAAATTTCTTAAAGAGTCCAAAACTGCCGAAAATACAATGATATGGTTCTGTTCGGATAATGGGCCAGAAGGAAATGAATCTTCTCCAGGGAAAACAGGAGGATTCAGGGGAAGAAAACGTAGCCTCTATGAGGGTGGAGTCCGAGTGCCCGGCCTACTTGAATGGCCATCAAAAGTAAAACCGAAAACATCCACTAATTTCCCTGCGAGCACAGTAGATTATCTGCCCACAATACTGGCCACACTTAACATTAAAATGCCTGACAAAAGACCCACTGATGGAATTGATCTTAGTTCGGTAATCGAAGGAAAAACAAAGATCCGCGAGAAAGCTTTAGGGTTTCAAAGTGGTTCAATGGCATCTTATATGACGCATCGGTACAAACTCATATCAAAAAAAGAAAAGAAAAAAAATAACAACTCGAACCAGCTCGAACTTTACGATTTAATAGAAGATCCCTATGAAAAAAATAACATAGCCTCCACAAATAAGGGAACCGTAAAAGAACTAAAGGTAAGACTCGAGGAATGGATCAGGTCCTGCGCTGAAAGCGATAAAGGGAAAGATTACAACAAGAAATCACAAAAGACTCGATCAAACGGATCATGAAGATACAACATCTCATCATTTTAGCCTCATTCCTGATAATTTCAGAACTAGCTAATTGCAACGAAAACGAAAGGGCCTACCAGATCCGGTTGGATAAGGAAGGTTGGGGGAACGCTTCACCTAATGACATTGAAGCTGTACTATATTCGGCCTGTGATTCAATTCATCAACACTTTGCCCCACTCAAAGAAAATGAACCCATCCACGTCAGCCGTGACAAGACCGGCCCCATAACACTATTTCAAAGAAATCTTAGAGGAGAAATTATTGTTAAGATTAATACCGGAGACCGGTACTGGTGCCAGTACTCCTATCAAATGGCCCATGAATTCTGTCATATTCTTTGNCGNTTCCGCAATGGGAGCAGAAGGAATCTATGGTTCGAAGAATCACTATGTGAGATGGCTTCAATGTTCGCTCTCCGATCAATGGCAAAGACATGGAAAACAAGCCCCCCTTATCCAAACTGGAAATCTTATTCCGCATTCATTCGGGATTATGTAAAGGACCTTGAAACTAAACATGCNCTCCCAGAAGGAATTTCTCTGGCAGATTATTACTCCGATCATTCTAAAAAATTCGAAAAGGATGCAGTTAACCGGACCATGAACGGCAAGATCGCGGGAGCTCTCCTAATCGCATTTGAAACAAATCCAGANCATTGGCCTTCCATCTCATACATTAATAATGGNAAAGCGAAAGAANACATCTCATTTCCGGAATACCTTAAAAACTGGCTAAATGAAGCACCCAAAAAACATCACATTTTCATCCATTCGCTGGCTCGCCAGTTCGGAATCCCACTATAAGAAAAAAATCTCTTCCATCCGGCGTGAGGCCGTATAAAATCCCAAACCCAAACACAAATAATCAATTCAATATGGCAACTAAAGTAGGTATCATAGGAGCTGGCGGAATGGTCAGCTATCATATTCAGGGGTTCAAGCAGGGCGGAGCTGAAATAATAGCCATCGCTGACCTCAACGAAGAAGCCGCCAAACAAACGGCAGAGGAAAACGAAATCCCNCATGTATTTAGTGATGTTACAGAAATGCTGGAACTTGAAGGGCTCGACGCAGTNAGCATCATCGTTCCAAACAAATTTCATGCACCCTTAGCTATTCAGGCATTAAGAGCAGGAAAACATGTTTTTTGTGAAAAGCCTCCCGCGCTGAATGCATCAGAAGTTAATGAAATGATCAGTGCCGCAAAAGAGGCNGATAAAAAGTTGATGTTCAATTTCAACAACCGAGCAAGACCCGAGTCCTACGCAATCATGGAAAGAATTAATGCCGGTGAAATCGGGGCCATTAATTCAGCCCAAGCCAAATGGTGCAGAAGAACAGGAATCCCGGGTTTCGGCGGATGGTTCACCACAAAGGCACTGTCCGGAGGAGGACCGCTAATCGATCTGCTTCATATGCTTGATCTGGCCATGTACTTCATGGGGTATCCAAAACCTTCTCATGTCATGGCTCAGACCTTTGATAATTTCATTACCGACAAGAACTTCAAAGGACCTTGGGGACTTCCTGATAATGATGAGGGAACNACTGACGTTGAAGCCGCCTCACACGGTTTCGTAAGATTTGAAACCGGACAAGTATGTAGCTTCCAGATCAGCTGGGCAGAAATGATAAAGAGAGAGGAAGTTTCCGTTGTCTTTCAAGGAACAAAATCGGGCGGTAAAATTGAGCGTCTTTTCAGAGAAGACGGGCTCGATGAAACAGCCATCGATTCGTGTGAAATATACTCTCAGAACGGCGCCGAAAGGATCNATTCCAACATAGAAGTTGAAGAGTGCGAAGACATGGGCCGAATAAAGTCAGCATCCAACTTCATTCTGAGCATTGAAGGCAAAGAAGAACCGCTTAACACGCCAGAACAGGCACTCATTTTAATGCAGATCATTGATGCTGCCTATAAATCAGCNGAGACCGGAGAACCTGTTTCATGTTAATAACAAATTATATAATTTAATAAACCCTATCATTTAGTAGAAAGAAAAAATATGAATCGTAAATTACGCATGGGAATGGTCGGTGGAGGCCGGGGNGCTTTCATTGGAGCAGTTCACCGAATGGCTGCAAATCTTGATGGACAAATCGAACTTGTTGCAGGGGCATTCTCCTCCTCCCCTGAGAAGTCTAAGCTTTCCGGAGAAGATTTCTTTTTGGATCCGGAAAGAGTATATGGAAGCTATCAGGAAATGGCAGAAAAAGAATCTGCCAGAGAAGATAAGATAGATTTTGTTTCGATCGTTGTTCAAAATCATCTGCACTTTGACGTTGCAAAAACATTTCTCGAAGCAGGTTTTAATGTCATTTGTGACAAACCCATGACCAGAACACTGGAAGAGGCACGAAACTTACGAGACATTGTCAATGAGACCGGACAGGTGTTCTGTCTAACCCATAACTATACCGGGTATCCTATGGTCAAAGAAGCAANACGCATGGTACAAGACGGTGAATTGGGAAGGATTCTGAAAATTGTGGCTGAATATCCACAAGGATATGCCGTGGGAGACGTTGAAGGAGAGGGCCAGGGCCAAATATCTAACTGGAGATCAGATCCTGCAATTGCCGGATCATCAAACTGCATGGGNGACATTGGAACGCATGCTCATAATCTTACCCGTTATATTACAGGACTCGAAGTGGAGGAAATGTGTTCCGAACTNACAGCATTCATTCCGGGACGCGAACTGGACGATGATGGAAACAACCTGATCAGG
Organism: Verrucomicrobiales bacterium; assembly: GCA_002708885.1. GTDB lineage: Bacteria > Verrucomicrobiota > Verrucomicrobiia > Verrucomicrobiales > DEV007 > EC70. Next base: position 38,370 of record PAPL01000039.1, read on the forward strand.
TTCGAGGGAGGAGCGAAAGGAATCATATACGCATCACAGATTTCAAACGGAGACGAGAACGCTCTGAACATCCGTGTCTATGGAACCAAAGCCTCTATAGAATGGCATCAGGAGGACCCTAATGAACTGATCGTCAAATATGCAAACGCGCCCAGAAAAATTTACAGAAGAGGCAATGATTATCTAGGTGAGGCAGCCTCCANTAACAGCAGAACGCCGTTCGCCCACCCTGAAGGNTTCATCGAAGCTTTCGCCAACATCTATCTTGCCGCCGCTAAAGCGATTTCGGATAAGATTGAGGGGAATGCGGCACCTGAAGGAGGATATGATTTCCCCGATGCAACTGACGGCGTTGCCGGTCTGGCATTCATAGAAACCGCTGTAAAAAGCAGTGCAGGTGAAGAAAAATGGGTAAAGTTCCCTTCTCTTTAATCTCTGNCACTTCAATATCACCAAAAGAAAAGAAATCACACAGCCTGAATCCGATTAACAGAATCNNAATTCAGAAGATTAATCATTACTCACAATTCTAATGCGTAATGATACATTCATGTAACGCGCATATAATATGAGNGTGAAGTACCTATTCTTTTCTCTGCTACTACTCCCACTCATCAGTCTTGCTGATGAAAATCAAATCCAATTCACATTCGATAACGGAACTTTATCCTTAAGCACNACAGGGAAGAAAAAGCAGGAATGGCTCTTCCAATTTTCTGAAGACATGGAAAAATGGGACCCTCTCTATGATGTGCCTCCAATATTTTCTGACGGAAATTCTTCGGCCAATTTAAATTTATCAAATCAGGACCAGCGCGGTTTCATTCGCGCCGTTCAGACTGAGGGNTTCTATGATCCAATGTGCGTAAGGACGATCGAATTGACTTTTGATGATCNAAACTGGCTGGACCAACTCANTTCGAACTATTCAACGGGAAATGAAATNTCAGGNGCCCTTCAATTCAGAAATGAAAGCATAGCGGGTATCGGGGTCCGTTACAAAGGTAANACCTCATACCAAAGAGTGACCGGTGAAAAGAAATCTATTAATATAAGTGTCGATGCGACTCTCGAAGGTGCTGATCTGGAGGGATATGATACACTAAACTTCAACAACGCCGCTGGGGACCAATCCCTGTTAAAGGAAGTCCTCTATTTCAACTCAATGAAAAAGTACGTAGCCTGCCCAAAGGCCGGATTTGTGCAGTTGTATATTAATGGAGAAAACTGGGGAGTATATTCAAATGCACAACAGCAGGACAGCCCATTGATCCGTGAATATTTTAACACTAATNATGGGGACCGATGGAAATCGCCCAGCGGCATGGGCAGTGGTGCAGGCGTGGGCGGAAGACCTCCAGGCGGCGGAAGACCTCCAGGCGGCGGAAGACCTCCAGGCGGCGGAAGACCTCCGGGCGGAGGCGGAGGCGGTGGCGGTGGCGGATGGTCGAGCGGAGACAAGGCCCTGCTCTATTTAGGTGATGACTCATCGGCTTACGAAAACTTATACGAATTAAAAAAGCAGAACACTGATGATCCTTGGGTAAAACTCATTCATGCTACTAACGTTCTTAATAACACTCCCGAATCAGAATTCAAAACGAAAGTGGGGGAAGTGCTTGCCGTAGACAGCTGGATCTGGTTCCTGGTACTCGAAAACGTCTTCACAGATGATGACAGTTACTGGAACAAAGGCTGTGATTATATGATTTATCATGAACCTGAATCGGGTCGGCTGTTTCCAATAGAACATGACGGAAACGAGGCCTTCAATGCCAGACACGAACGGTTAAATCCTTTCCAGCATGAAACCAATACGAACCGGCCAGTCATCAGTAAACTATTATCTGTTCCAGAATTTCGTCAGCGATACATAGCACATATGAGAACTGTACTCGAAAATGATTTTAATCCGGAAAACCTGAACTCAATNATTGATCGGTATGTCAAAACAATCGAATCGTTNGTTGAGGATGACCCCAAGAAAGATTATGACATGAACTCATTCAGGGGCAGCATCTCACAGCTAAAAGATCTAATAAATTCCAGATACGAATTCCTTATCAATCATCCGGAAATATCAAAGGCTCCACCATCAATCATCTCAGTTTCAAAACCAACAGATGCAACAGTGAACGTNCCCGTAACAATTACGGCAACAGTTATTCAATCTGAAAATGATGGNATCGATTCAGTTCATATATACTATACCCCAAAGGGCCATATTGATCCTTACTCATCAGTCGAAATGTTTGATGATGGAAACCACAATGACAGTGAACCAAACGATGGAATCTATGGAGCCTCAGTGCCCAGTTTCTCGTCAGGAGAAAAGGTATGGTATTANATAGAAGCAAGGTCCGGAAATTCATCTAATACCGCCACTTTCTATCCTAAAATGACTGAGGCCGCCCCTCTATCCTACAGGGTCCGATCGCTAAATTCCGCAGAAGAATCCCCCGTCCTCATTAATGAGATCATGGCANCAAATGAAACAACTGTGCAGGACCCCCAAGGAGAATTTGATGACTGGATTGAATTACATAATANCACTGATCAGGACTTTGATTTGTCCGGTTGGTACCTGAGTGATAATCCTAACAACCCACGGAAATGGGAATTTCCCGAAGGAACATTGATAGCTGCTAATGGTTATATGATCGTCTGGGCCGATGAGGANGGNAATGCTCCTGAAGGAATTCATGCCAACTTTAAGTTATCTTCGGACGGAGAATTACTCTATCTCACATCGTCAGATCAGGACGGTAACTACGTAATGGATTCGATCCAGTTCGGCCCGCAGGAACAGGACATTTCATTGGGTCGAACATCGTCTAGCGAGTCCACCTTTGAAAAAATGACCCCGTCCCCTGGCCAACCTAACGGGCCATAGATATCTGAAATAACAAGACAAACACACAAGGAAATGGCCTTATGGATATTCCTGCTCTTTGGTGTAATGTAGGGCTGTGAAAAAAATCATGCTAGCTCTCATTATTTTGGCAGCTCAAATGAGTTTAAATTCCTGCTCTNTCTTTGACAGCGATAAAGAACCNCCAAAATTAAGAGGCCCCTTTTTTCATCACCCTAATGTAAGAAAGTGAACCTGAGTTCCCATTTCTAATGAATTGCCAACACCGATAATTTAAACAGCAAAAATATATGACAGAGAAAGAAAATAAAAAAATTAGCGGCTGGTTCATGATCCTCATACCGCTAGCCATTATTTTTCTCGGATACTTATTCAGTAAAGATCCAAAACAGGATCAGGGCCCCTCTCAAAACAAAGCAAGTGCCATATACAGCATATGGTTATCCGAAGCAGAAGTGGCAAAGAACAAAAAAGATCAGAGCCAATGGGACGTTGACGGGACCGCTCCAGATCTGAGCGCCATGGTAGTTTGGAAAGATCAAATAATACTCAATACAGTCACAAGTAACGACTCTCTGATCGCTCGGTGGGATCCTATTGCAATTTCTGTAGGAGATGTTTTTCAGGGNGAGGTAAGCACCTCAACAGTAAAGAGAATTGCGAGGATCCGCGCACAGAAAGGGGAAAAATTCAGTATTGGTATTTTCGATGAAGACATTGTGAGTCGTGACTATGTGGGCGGATGGGAAATTGATACTAGTGAATTGCGCCCGGGAACCTGTGAACTGACATCGAAAGGAACCCTTAACAGATTAATTATCTCAGTGACTCAGGATGACAATCTCACAGTGCCTGATAAAAAATTTAAGATTAAGGGGGCCTCTGCCACTTACCTTGAAGAACCTAGCGATATCATGCTTGAAACGGTCAAGCGCTGGGCAAAAGAAGCCAAGGAAAACGTAAAGGAATTCGGTAGCAACGTGGGAGAAAAAATAGAAAAAATAGGAGAGCANGTAGAACAGCAAAGGAACCGACTGGAAGAAGCAATCAAAGAGACAAGTAAAAAGACAGAGGATAAAATAAGGGAAATGCTGGATGCATTACGCAACAAATAATGCGNCGCATAATATTATTCCCAATAATAGTTTCGTGTTTTCTCTTCGGAAGCGCNTCTGTCCTTCCTATTTTTTCGATAGAACCGGCAGTCGGAGAATGGACCGCNTTAGCTGAAATACTTTCGCCGGCAGAAATGCAATCAAAATCGTTCAGCCTCCTAGAGGGGGTCAAGCTACTCTGGCAAGAAAATGAAAAGATGCTGGCGTGCATCATCGGCCTATTCTCATTACTCTTGCCTGTAATCAAATTATCTGTGCTCTGGGCCGAAGCTTTATTTTCAGGAAGCCTTTCAAGNAAATGGATGGGATTCCTCCAAGCAGTTTCACGGTATGCGATGCTGGAAGTCTTTCTTGTGGCAATGACAGTTTTACTAATAAAACAAATGCCAGGAGGCAGTAGAATCACGCTCGAATCAGGCTTCTACGCTTTCGCCGTATCGGTGCTTCTTAGCCTANTAGTCGCACAATTCGTNGAAACAAAGAAAAGAGAATCAAATCTNAGCTNATTCACCGACCGAGGTTGAGCCGATTAATCGCTTCCTCAGTGTCCGTAACGCAACCTCCCCATGTTCCTCCTCCAGTGCTCTGTAAAGCTGCCCATAATTTAACAGAATCCGGCATGTCAGGATCTTCTCTTAGGTTTGGATGAGTTGATCGGGCATCAAAATCACCATCTGGCCCCACATAATCCACTGTTCCCTCGCATTTGTCTTTGTGTATCTTTACTCGCACAGAATCGCCGTCTCGGAGCCTCGCTAAAGGACCTCCAGCAAGGGCCTCCGGCCCAACATGTCCAATGCATGGGCCTGATGAAAATCCTGAAAACCTCCCATCCGTAATTAAAACATTCTGACTCAGCGCAGAAGTATATTTTAAAGCACTGGTGATCTGAGCAGTCTCAGGCATGCCTGCACCCATAGGGCCGCGCCCAAGAAGCACGATAACCTCGCCCGGAAGCACCCTATCATTGCCTACGGACTTCACAGCAGAAATCGCGGACTCCTCATCCACAAAAACNCGCGCACGCCCCTCATGAGAATACATGCCATTATCTAAAAAAAGTTCCGGTGAAATCGANGTNCTCTTAACTACCGCGCCTTCTGGAGCCAGGTTCCCGGTCAAAAAAGCCAAGGTCCTNGCCAATCCTTTCTCCGAGGCTCTTTGCGGAGACATGATNACATCATCAGGATCAACTCCATCTTTTTTATATAGAATTTCACGAAACCTATTTCGGCGTTCCGATTTTTCCCAAATCTCAAGATTTTTCCCAACCGAATTTCCAGAGACGGTCAAACAATTGAGATCAATCATATCCAAATCGCGCAGATGCAACATTACTTCTGTNACNCCACCAGCAAGAAATACCTGAACCGTCATATAGTTATTCGGACCGTTAGGCAAAACATCAACGATTCTAGGAACNGATCGGTTCATCTGAGCCCACTCATTAACGTTAGGAGTCTTGAGACCCGCCGCGTATGCAATCGCTGGCAAATGAATGAGAAGGTTCGTGGAACCCCCCATAGCAGCATGAACTGCCATGGCATTGCGAACAGATCCATCATTTATTATCTGATCCAGCGCGACATTCTCCCTAATCATTTTTATAAGAGCATTTGAAGATGCCCTTCCAATTTCCAGCCAAACCTTCTCACCAGAAGGAGCCAATGCGGAATGAGGCAATGCAATCCCCAGCCCCTCAGCAACTGCCTGAGAAGTCGCCGCTGTACCGAAAAACTGACAACCTCCGCCCGCACTAGCACAAGCAGCACAACCNGCCTCGGCTGCTTCCTTCAGTGAAATTTCACCGTGTGAAAACCGTGAACCTATCGACTGCACAGATCCCGCGTCNTCTCCCCGGTCAGGTGGTAGCGTGACTCCNCCAGGGACCAATATTCCAGGAATCTTCTTTGATTCTGCAAGTGCCATCATCATCGCCGGCAAACCCTTGTCACAAGTGGCAATACCCATCAGACCCTTAGAAGTGGGCAGGGACCTTGCTAGCCGACCCAGGACCTCAGCCGCACTGTTCCTGTAAGCCAAACTATCCATCATTCCTGTTGTGCCCTGAGTCCTACCATCACAAGGATCTGAGCAATGCCCCGCAAAAGGGACCCAACCTTTACTTTTAAATTCTTCAGCAGCTTCCTTGGCAACCAGACTCACTTCCCAGTGACCCGTATGATATCCAAGCGCNACGGGTCGCCCATCCTCTGCCCGAATGCCTCCGGCCGTAGTTAGAATAAGTACCTGATCGGATGTTATGAGGTCCGATCGCCATCCCATACCTACATTGTGGGACCACCCAAAAAGATCACCACTTGGCAGACTCTTCAGCATTTCCTCTGTGAATGGCAATGCACCATCCCGTGCAGGAACTTTAGTCCTGACGCTATATGCCTCATCGCTTAAATCGAAAAAATTATCNAGATAATTAGCCACTCTTAAGTTCTTTCATTCAAAAGCTTCGAAATCCAGCCAAAAAACCTTGAAAGGTTGACTCCTTTCCAGCAACCTAGCTTCCCGATATATAATTAACAATAATTCTTCACANCAATAAAAAAATGGCACGTCCAGTTACATTATTCACCGGCCAGTGGGCCGATCTAGATACCGATACAATCTGTAGCAAAGCCAAGTCCTTCGGTTATGACGGAGTCGAACTGGGTTGCTGGGGAGATCACTTTGAAGTCGATAAAGCAGATGCAGAATATTGCAAAGCTAAGAGAGAAACTCTAGCCAGTCACGGATTGGAATGCTATTCAATTTCAACTCACTTAGTTGGTCAGGCCGTATGCGACAACATTGACGAGCGGCATCAACAAATCTTACCAGANTATGTNTATGGTGACGGTGACCCTGAAGGAGTGCGTCAACGCGCTGCCGAAGAGCTGATAAAGACAGCCCATGCCGCCAAGGAATTTGGTGTTAAGGTCATTAATGGATTCACTGGCTCCTCGATATGGCACTTAGTGTACTCATTCCCTCCCGTCCTTCCTGGACAAATCGATGCCGGATATGAAGATTTTGCCAAAAGATGGAAGCCCATCCTAGATGAATTCGTNAAATGCGATGTGAAGTTTGGTCTTGAAGTTCACCCTACCGAAATCGCGTTTGATATAGCCTCAGCGCAACGTGCAATTGATGCACTGGACGGACATCCCGCATTTGGATTCAATTACGACCCTTCCCACTTCGGATATCAAGGAGTCGATTATGTGGAATTCATTTATCGGTTCGCTGATCGTATCAATCATGTTCACATGAAGGATGTTAGCTGGTCCAGCACTCCTAAAGACGCAGGGGTATTCGGAGGGCACGTTGACTTCCACAATCCTTCAAGGTTCTGGGATTTCAAATCTGTCGGTCGCGGCAACATTGACTTCGAAAAAATNATCAGAGCCTTAAACGACATNAAGTACATGGGGCCCCTAAGTGTTGAGTGGGAAGACGGCGCCATGGACCGCGAATTTGGAGCNACCGAAAGTTGTCAATATGTCAAGAACATCGACTTCCCNCCGAGCGATATCGTCTTTGATGCTCAGTTTGCGGAAAACTCGGAAGATTAAAGCNCAACTTTATCTCCCCATCTCACAACCAATAATAGCAATTCATACCGTTACACGGGCATGGATCCGTTATACACAAAACCAATTATAATGAGATTTCTTTTACTCTTAACCTTTCTTCCGTCGCTGGCCCTCGCCGACTTGGATTTACCGAAAATTTTTGGGGACAATATGGTAATTCAAAGAGACAAACCAATCCATGTCTGGGGAAACGCCACTCCTGATAAGAATGTGCGAGTTATTTTAGGAAAGCGTGATCTGACTACCAAAGCGAACAAAGAGGGAAAATGGTCACTCGAGCTGGATCCATTACAAGGGTCAGCACAGGCCAAATCATTGACCGTAAGATCAGAGAACCAGACCATTGAATATGACAACATCCTCATTGGTGATGTATGGGTACTTGGCGGACAAAGCAACATGGAGGATGTCCTCGAAAGCATTTATCACGGTGACACNGAAGTACTTTCCGCAAATTTTCCAAACATACGTTTAATGACAATACCTCAAAAAGCAGTTAATGAACCACAAAATGACATTGAGCGAATCAACGAATTTAACGCTTGGGAAAATCGTTACGAAATGAAAGGGNAGTGGCAGGTTTGTACCCCAAAGTCAGTCGCCAGATTTTCGGCTATAGGTTATATTTTCGGAAGACGATTACACATGGTATCAGGCATGCCCGTCGGATTAATTGACGCCTCTGTTGGAGGAACAACAGCAGAGGCNTGGACCCCAAGAAAAAATCTCAACTCAATCAATGACACGAAACCTCTAATAGAAGAGTGGGATCTGAAGATTAATGAGTATGATGCTGCGGCTAGCCTCGCCGCAAGGATTAAGAGATGGGAAAAAGATACTGAAAATCGCAAGAAACGTGGTGANAAGCCGAACCCGAAACCAACAGAACCTGATCAGGATCCAGCAAATGACAGAAACAATCCAGGAGCTTCTTTTAATGCTATGATTGCTCCAATTAGCGGCCTNAATATCAGCGGAGCAGTTTTTAACCAAGGTTATAATAATGCACTTGGAAACGCACGTCCTAAACTTTATCAGAAAACATTTAAAGCTATGATTGAGGGATGGAGATCAGCCTTCAGGAACGAATCTATGCCTTTCTGTGTCATCGGCCTAACTGCAGGCGGTGAGCCTCAGACCCTNGAAAATTATGAATTGCGCATGATTGATGCCGGCCCTTTCATCCGTGAGGCCCAGCACGCTGCAGTAAAATCACTCAAAGGAGCGGCTTTNCTCCCCGCTTACGATCAACAGGTCCCTTGGTATCATCCCCATAAAAAATTTGAACTTGGAGAACGCGCCGCAAGGTGGGCCCTGAACACCTGCCTAGGTCACAAGAACATTGGATGGGAACCTGTGAAACTCATTGAAGTAAAAAATCAAGGAGGGCATTTCGAGCTCATATTCAACAGACCCGTTAGGGTCCATGATGGGAGACCGTTTTCTGGTTTTGCTTTAGCAGGGAAAGACAANCACTTCGTGCCAAGCCATGCCGAGTTTGTAGTTAAGGGACATGATAAGAACAAACGGCCCATTCATGATGAAAAAAGATTAAAAGTATGGAGCCCTTCAGTTCCAGATCCGGTTGCATTAAGATATGCCTGGGCCAGAAACCCCATCGGAAATGCAGTGAATGCGGCTCATCATGAACGCACGATTCCGATACCTTCTTTTAGAACTGATGACTGGGACTGGCCAGAAGCCCCCTTTGATGCTGATGGAAATGAGGACAAAAATGCACACCGGCNGGCAATTTACGAAATGAGGANCATGGCACGTGACAATAATAAGAAACGACTAAATATAGAGAATAATTNATCCTCTTTTTCCTTACCTTATTTCATAACTGACTGCCCCGTTCCACTTCATCAAGGAAAGACTCCATGGCCCTACGCTGNCGCTTCGTGGGCCGACCCTGACCAGATGATCTCGTTGAAACAGGTTTCACTTTTACTNCCGGATCCTCTTCNAAAATATGTTCTTTTTTAAATTTGCTGACAGCCTTGGGACCAATCCGTTTTTCAAGTAAAGCCATCACGGTCACACCAATGAGAGCCCTTCCTCTCTTCACCTCTAACTCGTCACCAATACGCAAAAGCTTAGATGCTTTCACAGAAGATCCAGCCATCCGGACCCGACCACCTCGACAAGCTGCAGCCGCCTGATTGCGGGTCTTAAATANCCTCACGCTCCACAACCATCGATCTACCCTTACCGGTTCAGTTCCTGTNTTCCGATTTNCTTGCANTTAGTTACTTCCTTTCACCNCTCTTACGAGCAACACAGGCAAGCTCAAAGGCACGCTCCTCACCATATCGCCTAACAGAAAATTTCATTCTCTTGCGCACCCCGGCCCCGGATGACCAGGTCGCCTGCCAAAACTCATAACGGCTAGTTCCTGACTTTATTACTATACGAGAAACACCNACCACACCTGAAACATTTCGCCGTGTCAATTTACCTTCTGCCCCGGCACGCTCAGGCTCAGGAAGCTTCGCCAACAATTCATCTCTATAAGCCCTGGCAATTCGCAACGCACTTTCAGTGCCGCCATATTTCCCATCTGAAAAAAATTTCGAAAACTGTCGTCCCTGACGCCTCAGCCTGACCTGCCAACCATGACTTCGCATCAATGGTAAATCGATGCGTGAAATAGCATAACTGTCCATATCGAAGGTACTGGAATTTTACCACCCCTGACTCGACGGTCAAACTAGTCTTTGTCTCTTTCTTTCCAAATTACCCCTTAAAATACATAGGAATNGAATCCTTTGTACATGGAGAACCTGATTTGAGAGTAGAAACACCGTAAATCAATGACTGCTTAAGGATTGCAATCGCAAATGCGTTCCGAAAGAAATCGTTAAGAATTTTATTTTTGTGTAAATCTTTTTTATATTTACTTTTCATCGCACAGACAGCCGATATTTAGTTTAATACTTCATCAAAAGGTAATACGGAATGAGCCGATACTTTCTTTCAATGTTTTTATCCAAATAGCGTCGGAAAACTCCATTTTTGTTTAATCTTTNAAAGAAAAACGTGTAAAAGTACTGCATTGAAAATCTCAGCTGTAATTCATCATTCCTAATCAATGTCTGAACAAAACAAATTAACCAATGAAGAGCTTCACCGTTATGCAAGGCATATCTCTTTACCTTCATTCGGAATGGAGGGNCAAAAACGTCTNAAGGANTCGAGCGTCCTCTGCATTGGAGCCGGCGGTTTAGGTTCGCCCTCAACGATGTATCTTGCGGCCGCGGGAGTTGGCCGCATAGGGCTGATGGATATGGATGAAGTCGATGAATCAAATATACAAAGGCAGTTACTACATGGGACCGGCGATGTTGGAAGAAAAAAAATAGAATCCGCAAAAGANACAATACATAACATCAATCCAAACGTTCATCTCGATACATTTGACNAGGCATTCACAGTTAATAACTCAATTAAAATTGCACAGGACTACGACATCATTATTGACGGNACTGACAATTTTCCTGCACGTTACCTAGTTAATGATGTTGCCAAGATCCTCCAAATTCCTAACGTTTACGGATCTGTTTTCCAATTCGAAGGACAAGTTTCCGTTTTTGCACCGCACCTAGGAGGACCCTGTTACCGGTGCCTATTCCCTGANCCTCCGGCACCGGGCGCAGTCCCTGACTGAATAGAAGGGGGTGTTCTGGGCGTGCTTCCCGGTATAATAGGAACTTTGCAAGCTACCGAGGCAATTAAAATTCTGGCTGGGATCGGTGAATCNATGATCGGCAAGTTNTTGNATTACGATGCATTGTCATCGCGATTTAAATCCTTCAATATAAGACAGGACCCCGNGTGCGCCCTTTGTGGAGAAAACCCCACCATCAATGCACCTGAAAAAATTAAGGGTTATTGCAACAATGAAGATTCATTTCCTCAAATTGAAACTGAGGAACTGAGAAGAATAATTNACCAATCAAAAACTTATAATCTTTTAGATGTCAGAACCGATGAGGAAGTCAATGAATACAAAATTGATCCATCAATTTGGATTCCACTGAATGAGCTTGATGAAAGAGCATCTGAACTNGTATGCTCCGAGCCCCTTTATGTTATNTGCAAATCAGGCATGAGAAGTTTCAGGGCAGTATCATTACTNCATTCTAAAGGCCTAAATAATGCCATTAATGTGTCTGGCGGCATTGATGCATGGAGAAAAGAAAACGATGCGAAAGATATCAGTTANAACATCCAAGAATATCAATTGAAACAAGAAGTACTATTAATATGAACGAAGANAGAATCGGACCTGCCCTCGGAAAACTTCCCAGCGGCGTATATATCGCCACGAGTACACTCGACGGAGAAGAAGTGGGAATGTTGGCAAGCTTTGTGGAGCAGGCAGGATTTGAACCTCCAACAATAACTGCAGCAATTAGTGCAGGGCGTCGGCTCAATGAAGCCATTCAAGAATCCGGCCTAATCGGAATCAATGTGCTTGGCGAAGAGGATGGCCGTTTAATGAAACCTTTCAATCAGCAAGAAAACAGATCTCCGTTCGATTCNCTCGAATTGGAANATAATGAATACAATATACCTCAACTCACCGAGGCATTAGCTTTTCTTGCATGCAAAATAACTGGCAAGATCGATTCTGGTGATCACACCATTTATGTAGCGGAAGTCATGGACGGCATTCTGAATGATCCGGAAAGATCACCTATGGTGAGAATCAGAAGGAACGGATTTCAGTATTGAACGACTAGAAACTGACCAATCTCCTTTAGAGGTCCAATTCAGGCTTAAAATCGGCCGCGTGATAAGAGCTACGGACTAAGGGACCCGATGCGACATGCCTAAAACCCTTTTCNTCGGCCACTTTTTTGAGTCTNTCAAATTGGTCAGGATGAATATACTCAACGACCGGAAGGTGCTTTTCTGATGGCCTTAAGTACTGCCCCAGCGTAAGAACTGTAACATCATTTTCCAACAAATGATCCATTGATTGCAGAACCTCATCCTCAGTCTCACCCAGACCAAGCATAATGCCGCTCTTCGTAGCAACCTTATAGCCCATATCATTTGCAAATTCCTTGGCCTTTCTAAGAACTTCGAGAGACCTCTTGTATTGGGCCCTTGATCTGACCAGTTTTGTAAGCCTTTCCACAGTTTCTAGATTATGATTGAANATATGTGGCTCAGATTCCATACAGACTCTCAACGCATCATTTTCCCCATTAAAATCAGGGACCAAAATTTCAATAACTACTCCCGGATTAGACTCCTTAGTAGAAATGACGGTCCTGGCAAAATGTTCAGCTCCCCCATCAGGCAAATCATCACGTGCAACCGCAGTAATCACAACATGATTCAATCCTAATCTCTTAGTGGCTTGCGCGACCCGGTCCGGTTCATCTGATTCAAGTGAAAAGGGCTTAGCTGTTTTGACGGCACAAAATCCACAGGCCCTAGTGCAACGGTCACCGGCAATCATAAATGTTGCAGTTCCTCCGCTCCAACATTCCCAGCGATTAGGGCACTGAGCCTCCTCACAAACGGTAGTCAAACGCAAATCATCAATTAGTCCCTTAGTGGACCAGAAAACCGGATCGCTCGGCAAGCGGACCTTTATCCATTCAGGCTTCTTGGACCTGTGAAGGGCTGGATTGATCTTACAAGACATTTATTTTCTAAACTCTATAGAATTCAAGAAATTTGGCAAACTACTGTTCTTTAAACTTTTCTTCGCCCGTCAATTGCCCTGTACAGAGTCAATTCATCTGCATTCTCCAGCCCGCCACCAGCAGGAAGCCCCTGCGCCAATCTTGTTATATCAACTTTTAGACCCTTTTCGGCAATTAAATCGGCAAGATAATTGGCCGTCGCTTCACCTTCAACGTCCGATCCGACTCCCAAAATAACCTCTCCAAAATCTGAATTCTCAATCCTCCGAATCAAAGAATCCACCCTAAGATCCTCAGGCCCTATATTATCAAGTGGCGCTATTTTACCCCCCAAACAATGATAGGTGCCTTTAAAAATACCAGTCTTTTCAAGAGCAATTACATCAGTAGGCTGTTCAACCACACAAATGACTGATCCGTCTCGGACCGAATCATCGCACAGAAAACAGCCCCTCTCATGACTCTTAAAAAAACCACAGGTTTCACATGCTCCTATCATGCAGACCGAATCCTCAACTGCCTTTGATAGGCTGGACGCAAACTCTCGGTCCTGATTGATCAACCATACAGCAATTCTCTCCGCCCCCTTAGGACCGATTCCTGGAAGTTTTTTAAATGTGTCGATGAGATTTTTAATCTCTTCCGGAAAATCCAAACGAGCCATAATCGTATTATTTAAAGAATCTGGAATAAAAAATCACGCAATTTCCCTCTTCCGAAGAACCACAAAAACAATCACTCATTTTGTTTCCGCATCACGGTATGAACTCACTACCATGGAACTCAAATATGCGTCCGGATCTTTTACAGCTTCCGCATCAACAGTAAATTCAGTTTTTCCTGTATTTTTCTGAATTAATTTGAGACCGAACTGGTAATCCTTGAATAAAAATTCACACAATTGCAAGGGCCGGCTCCCTTCTTTGTTCGCCCTTTCGCCAATTGACTCTACAGCATCCTCAGTAAATTCAATGCGGACCCCATGATTTTTGACAAATTCTGATGAGAAGAGTTCAAGTTCCTGACTGACCCTGCTCGCACTAACTTTACGGCCCTTCTTCTTATATTTCTCAAGAACTTTCGAACTGTTATTCACTAAATCAGCGTTGACCTTAAGTTCACTGACAGAAGTTCCCGGAAGCTCAAATTTAAAATCTCTAAGGATCCGCTCACAAACAGTCAGGAGGCCCCTGGCTCCAGTCTTTTCTTGCGCTGCTCTTTCTGCAATAATTTCCATGGCCCCCTTATCAAATTTGGCTTGGATACCGTAAGCCGCAAATTCCTGCTCATACTGACGGAGAAGACTGCCCTCTGATGACTTCATAATCTCAAGAAGGTCCTTAGCATCAAGGTGTTCACAAACGACACGGACAGGAAGTCTGCCTATGAACTCCGCCTCAAACCCAAAATCAATGAAGTCTTGCGTGTTGACATGCCCAAACAACTCGTTGTCCATAGGAACCTCCTCACTGCCAGTTCCAAAACCAATTTGGCCCTGACTGAGCCTCTTCTTTACCAACTCTTCAAGGCCCGAGAAAGCACCGCTCACAATGAAGAGAATATCACGAGTATTAATGACCTTAGGGCCGGACTTTCCGTTTTTAAGATCAAAGACGGCCTGCATCTGAGATTGAATGTCCATTGGATTGCGCAATTGAACCTCAGTCTCTTCCATCAATTTAAGTAGCGCTGTCTGGACNCCTCTTCCACTCACGTCACGACCCATTGAATTTCCATTGGATGCCAATTTATCGATCTCATCAATGTAGATTATACCATGCTCTGCCAGATTCACATCCCCATCAGCTTTCTGGACCAGCTCCCTGACAAGATCATCAACGTCTCCCCCCACATATCCAGTTTCACTGAACTTTGTCGCGTCAGCCTTAACGAAAGGAACCCCTATCAACTCAGCTATATGCTTAACCAAATAGGTCTTACCCACTCCTGTAGGACCAACAATGACTACATTCTGCTTAGCAAACTCAACTGATGAAGCGTCCTGAGATTCATCCTCCTGCAAGCGTCGCAAATATTTTGCATGATGATAATGGTCACAGACCGCAATAGATAGAGCCTTCTTAGCCTCCTCTTGCCTTATTACAAACCGGTCAAGGTGAGCACAGATATCTTTTGGTAAATAATTAAAATCAAACACATCCACCTTCTCTTTTAATTCAGGTTCAGCTGGAGGGTCAGGATCCTTTTCCGGACTACTCATGCCCGGAAAAGCACTGAAGCCCACAGATTGCCCAAAGTTTTCCTGAAAGAAATCAGTTAATTTTTTTGATATTTCCTCAGGCGAAGGGGCCGGAGGTTCGTTTTCTTTTTCACTCATTGCTGATCATTATGGTACAATTCACCCGACCCCTCAAGTCAGTCTGACAATGAAAATTCAAGACCTCTTCTCTGACTTGCGAATCCTTGCCCACAGCTCACGGAATGAATCATTAGTTATCTCAGCACTGAGCGTCGCCGCCACTGCCAATTCACCTGTCAAATAAGAAAAGAACACCTTCTCTTTTAATCTCTCTTCAATGATCTCTTTGTCTTTTATGTTTTTCGCGAAACTTTTTGAAATGACTCTCAAGGAAAGCCCCGTGACTTGATCTATCTGAACACTTGCCTTCCCCTGAGCAGCGCCAAACATATGAACGAACTGGTCCCTGTCCGCTGAGACAATATTAAGATTTCTGACCGAACCATCCTTCATCTTCACTGGTCCATAATACCCGTATCTGTTAATACCAACGACCACATTATTAATGAATGACTCTGCCGATTCCCATGCTTCAACGTAATCTGACTTAATCTTAATAAAGTCAGGGTGCCTGAATTTATTAAATCCAATTACATTAAGACCTTTGTTGAATTGATAATCCGCTGTGTACTCTTTGACTTCAGCTTTCATCTTAAACATTTTCTCCAGCTCCTCTAAACGCAATTTCGACATTCTTAATGTCTCCGCCTCTTTCTCTTCATCCTTGAGCCTTAGAGACACCTCTCTCAAAATATCAACACGACCTCTCATATGTTCTCTGACCCTATCAGTCTCTGTCCTTGATAGTATCTCCTCGGAAACCAGAAGAGCAGAATTCATCTCCTTGAAATTGGACTGCCGGTCGACTACTGGGAACTTTCGTAATAGAACAAGGTCACTTAAGTACGGCTCTGTGAGTTCCTTGAACCCATTAATCCAATCATAATTCTGAGGAATCTTTTGTTTCGAAAAACCAAGAAAATATCCTTCGGCCTCATCGAAAGCCCCAAGCTCCCAATTATGAACACCAATGGCAAGAAGCGCTAGAGACTCAAAGCTATTATCTCCGAACCTGGCCCTATTATCCAGTCTGACAGGCTTCTCCAGAGACAGAAAATCACTGACCTTTTTGTAAAAAGTACAGAGTTTTTTATCTTCATTCCTATCTGAATAATTACTCTTATCCTTGAGCCTCTCATAAACCACTCCTGACCTTTTTAAGTCTCCCTGTAAAAGCAAACTCAACCCTTGATTAAATAAGGCCCAATTGGATGTCGGCTGCTTAGTTTCTCCTGAAGAGGCAATCTCACCAAAGACACGCTCAGCGGAACCNAAAGCTTTCATCTCCATCATCTTGATAGCGCCTTGGAACTTTTCGGTAGTTGATTNATTACCATCTTTAACTATCTGANCCTCCTTCGCTTCGTTAGCAACATCATTTCCATTTGAAGGAACGCCTGTTATTCCATTCCAAAAAAATACNATTCCCAAAAGAACAGCAAAGAGACCAATGCCCATCANCGCCCTACCGTTAATNGANCNCCCTTCTCNACTTTCATTATTAATTCTCAATGAACCTGAATTGACTAGGAGAACTGATGACTGGCTCANTTTATTTCGAGCTTTACTGAAATGAGCAGNGAGATCCTGGTACGAATCGTGCCGGTCATTTGGGTCCCTTTCCATCATTCGGTCAATCAACTCACAGGTCGAAACGGAAACATGCGGAGCACTCATCTCTAAACTCACTTTCCTCTGTTTGAGTAATTTTAACTCCTCAATAGATGGTGTATCAGAAGAGCATGGAGGTTCCCCTGCCAAGGCATGGAAAAGAGTGGCCCCGAGACTATAAACATCGCTCCGAAAATCTTCTTTCGCTCCGTACAACTTTTCGGGCGGAACGTAATAAGGAGTAGCCCACATTTGTTCCGTCTCCGATCCTCTGGAAAGCTCTGATCTGGCCAATCCAAAATCAACTATTTTAGATATCCCTTCCTCTGAAAACAATATGTTACCAGGCTTGATGTCCCGGTGTATTAGGCCGGCCGCATGAGCAGCATTCATTCCCTGAACCAATTCAGATCCTAAATCCAGTACTTTTTTCTCGCTCAACTTACCTTCCAAGTGAATCATTTCATCGAGTGACCCCCCGCCAACTAACTCCATAGCCATGAAATAATGATCCTGGTCACTGCCAGCAGAAAATACCTTCACAACATTGGGGTGGCTGATTGAAGCTGTTATCTTCGCCTCCTTCTCAAATTCGACTGCCCTCTCTTCATCCTTACTGAAATCTGGATTTAGAATTTTAAGTGCAACGAGCCTATCAAGGGTCTGGTCCACTGCACGGAACACACGACTCAGGCCGCCTTCTCCGATTTTCTTTTCAATTCTGAAGTGCAAGAAATCAGCTCTCACTCGCATCGCAGTTGAGCATTCAGGACAAATGACCTTGGAATAGGGATCACAAGAAGAAACATCCATAATGACGCTACAACTTGGGCAAGCATTCATTAAATGTTTCGATTTAGAATCCTTCTCCATCAATTACAAGGTATCACTCCTTCAGGATACCGCAAAAGCTTGTAATACCTTCATTGCACAAACTATACATCAGAGCGATCTTACGGCCGAGAAAGTACATGCAATTCACTGTTGAGAGAGCCGAACGAAGCAATCTAAGAATTGATCGTTTCCTTGCAGAAAAACTTCCTGACCTATCTAGATCAAGGCTCCAATCACTTATCAAGGACGGGCACATCACTTTGAACGGAAATCCTACAAAGCCAAAGCAACTACTCAATGAAAAAG
This sequence comes from Verrucomicrobiales bacterium, assembly GCA_002708885.1. Lineage (GTDB taxonomy): Bacteria > Verrucomicrobiota > Verrucomicrobiia > Verrucomicrobiales > DEV007 > EC70. The sequence continues at coordinate 56,684 of PAPL01000039.1, forward strand.
ATGTCATAGAAATCTCCATACCTCCACTGACGCAGCCAGAAGCAAAACCTGAGAATATCAAGCTTAACATCTTACATGAAGACGAACACCTCATAGTCATTAACAAACCTCACGGCCTCGTCGTCCATCCAGCCGCCGGTAATCCAGATGGGACACTCGTCAACGCACTGCTCCATCACTGCAATCAATTGTCAGGAATTGGCGGGGTCGAAAGGCCAGGGATAGTGCACCGGCTCGATAAAGACACGAGCGGTTGTATAGTTGCAGCAAAGTCCGACACAGCGCATAGGAACTTGGTCGAATCCTTCGCAAACCGCCAAGTTAATAAAATCTATCTTGCCGTGGTCAACGGTCACCCAACAATAGAATCAGGAAGAATAGAAAACCATATTGACAGGAATCCAAAGGACCGTCAGAAAATGGCCGTAGTAACACCGCCGAGAGGAAAATTAGCCATAACGGATTATTCGTTAATAAAAAAGTCGCAAAACACATCCCTTATCAAATGTCACCTGCTAACTGGCCGAACCCATCAAATAAGAGTGCACATGAAATCTTTAGGTAATCCGATCCTCGGAGATCCAATTTATTCAAGGCCTGCAAAACAGAACATCCAGGTCTCAAGGCTAATGCTACACGCCTGGAAACTCAGCTTTATTCATCCTGAAACCAAAGAAGAAATGCAATTCCAAAGCGAACACCCTGCTGAATTTAATGATTGGATGAACTAGGATAATTCAGTCAGAACCATTTTCCTTATCCTTTTCCTCCCCGCCAGACCCGCCTTCAGCATAATACGTTTAACTTCCGCCCGGCTCACTTTAATTCTACCGCAAAGATTATCCCAATCAGAATTCACTATGCGCTTGAGCGTCCTCGCCCCGATCAGTGCAGGCAAACTAGTTGCAAAACGTACCCTCGCCCCGTTCAAGGAACCCACATAATCAACAGATGCCTGAAGCAAGGAACCACACCTTTCCTGCCATTGATCTCTGACTTGGCTCCATATGATTCCACCGTCCGAACCGGAAAAAGAGCCGGGAAAATAACAACGGCCAGAAACAAAGTCTTCAGGAAAGTCGCGGAGAATGTTCAAGAGCTGAAGGCCCTTGCCATAATTTTCACCGAGCAATGTCATCTCCTCATATTCTAATGTAGAAAAATCTGTCCCATAGGCATCAAAACCAATCTCTGTCCAAAAAACCCCTACCGAACCAGCAACATCATAAGTGTATTGATCGAGTTCCTCATCTGTGTTCAGAGAGGAAAACTCCTTCTCTGAAAAATTACGCAGGTCATCGGACTGACCCTTAATGATAGACCTCATTACTTTATGTATAGCGAATTGCCTTTCTTCCTTTAATGATCGCAACCATTCGAGGCAATGCTGCCATTTCTCAAGTAGAGTCCTTTCACCTTCCGACATTTGCCCTTCCATTAATGAAAGTTCAAATTCAGGTGCCTTAGCCGCCCCATAAATTGACAACCCCATCTGTTCCAGAAAATCCAGCCTATCACTTTCCGGCAAAGCACCAGTATCAGCGACCGTATCCGTTGCCCTTGCCAACAAATAGGCCAAAGAAGCCGTGCCTCTCATCTCAGAGGGTAAAAACCGTAAGGACAGATAAAAACTCCTCGAAACCGAGGCAATTATCTTCTCACCAAACTCTTTTTGAAAGTCCTTCATTGGAAATTTACAGCATCGCACTAACCTATTAGTGAGGCCATGGTAAAACACTTATACATCCACGTCCCATTCTGTCACCGGATTTGTCCATACTGCAGTTTTTATAAGCATACATTTGGCAATATTAACCAGTCTGAATTAGTAGACTCAGTTCTCAAGGAAATATCCATGAGGTCACAAAGTATTGAGCTTAGCATTAAAACTATTTATTTGGGCGGAGGAACACCAACTGCCCTTTCGCCAAAAAACTTGGAAGTATTGCTAGCAGGTATTAATAAAAAAGTTAAAGCGTCCAACGTATTGGAATGGGTAATCGAAGCAAACCCAACCACTTTTGATTCGGACAAGGCCAAAATAATAAGAAACAACGGTGTCACCAGGGCTAGCCTTGGAGTCCAATCGTGGGACGATACTACGCTCAAGACTCTTGGCCGAGACCATACTGCTGAAGAAGCAGAAGAGAGTTTTGAAATACTGCGCTCCTGCGAATTCAAAAGCCTTAACATTGATCTGATGTTTTCTGTTCCCGGCCAGCCTCTCGAAACTTGGATCAGTGACCTACACAGAACAACCAAGATAGGGCCTGACCATATCTCCGCATATAATCTCAATTACGAGGAAGATACCGAATATTTTGAAAAACTTAAAAGAGGTGATTTTAATGAGAATCATGAAAAAGATAGGGAATTCTTTAAATCGGCAATGGAAATTCTTAGAGCGTCTGGATATGGGCACTATGAGATTTCGAATTATGCACTTCCAGGACATGAGTCAGAACACAATAAAGCTTATTGGGCAGGAGCTGATTATTTAGGCATTGGTCCGGGAGCATTTTCAACTGTCGATGGAAAGCGCTGGAGAAACGTAGCAGACACAAAAAAATATATTAAATCATTAAAAAATCATACAACCGATTCGATCGAAACAGAACTTGAAATCATTGATGCTTCATCTTTCAGGACCGAAAGGATCGCTTTGGAGCTTAGAACGGCCGAGGGAATTTCGTTTGATACATTGGGATCAGCAAAGGACCGAATCCCTGACCTGGAAACCGAAGGTCTGATAAGTACTGATAAGAATAGAATTATGCTGACGGATAAGGGTAAAATGGTAGCTGACTCAGTGGCCGCTCATCTCTTATGATCAGGAACAGTTTTCTAATCTTATATTCTTTTTTATTGGAAAATGGCCTGATGTGGCTATTTATCTCATGATAAGAAACCGCATTACAAAACCAACAAAATGAGTATGCAATTTGCATTTGGAAACAGAGAAGACAAAGACAAAGTGGAAAAAGGTTCAGACTTTACACCTAAATTTGGTGAAGATGGCCTCATACCTGCAGTGGCTCAGGACTCTTCGACGGGGGAAATACTAATGGTCGCCTATATGAATGATGAAGCCCTTCGCCAAACAATAGAAAAGCAAGAAGCCGTTTACTATAGCCGGAGCCGCAACACATTATGGCACAAAGGTGCTACCAGTGGCCATATACAAAAGATCATTGAAATTCGTACTGACTGTGATCAGGATGTTGTGCTACTTAAAGTTAAACAGATAGGGCCAGGATGCTGCCACGTCGGATATGGTTCATGCTTCTATAGGGAAGTTCCAATCGAAGATGAACCGTCAAAAATGATTCAAAACAACATTGTTCAGCTCAATCATTGCGCCGAACAAACATATGACCCCAAAGAGGTATATTAATTTGCAGATCAAAAAAAATGCTTGATGAATTGAGAGAAGAAATTTGTGAAGCGAACCGTAGTCTCCCCGGTTCAGGACTCGTGAGGCTTACTTGGGGAAATGTGAGTGGAATCGATAAAGACAAAGCGGTCTTTGGAATAAAACCGAGCGGGATAGATTATAGTAAACTGAAGCCAAAGGACATTGTATTGGTGGATCTTGATGGCAAAGTAGTGGAAGGAGACCTTAATCCCTCGTCCGACACTAAAACACATCTCGAATTATATAGAGCTTGGCCTGAAATAGGAGGAATTACACACACTCACAGCCCATCAGCCACTTCGCTTGCTCAGCTAGGAAAAGAGTTGCCATGTTATGGGACAACACACGCTGACCATTTCTATGGAACAGTTCCTATCTGCAGAGCGTTGACTACAGAAGAAGTTGTTGAGGATTATGAAAAAAATACAGGCCTAGTCATTGTCGAACACTTCTCGGCAAAGAGCATTGACCCAAATCAAATTCCCGGAGTCCTGCAGCTCCACCATGCGCCTTTCACCTGGGGAAAAAATGCGGCTAAATCTCTCGAAAATAGTATTGCCCTTGAGATGTGCGCTTCGATGGCTCTGAAATGCTGGGACATTGACCCCTCAATGAAACCAATCCCTCAACACATTCTTGATAAACATTTTCTAAGAAAGCACGGGCCCGGATCATATTACGGACAGGGATAGAGCTAACGGTCCAGCAATCCCTTTAATAAGCTAAGAGGATCCTTTTTTAAGCTCTCTTTTACAGCATCAGCTAAATCTCGAAGAGCCACCGAAGCCCTGACCTTGGGCCGGTTAAAATCACCGCTAGAGACAAAAGGGATGTGTATCCTTCCATCCTTAGTGACTGGTGTAAATAACAGTTCCGCAACGGGCCCGGCAACGCTCTCTCCAACGATCTCAGAAAGCATCGTATTGGCTCGTGTAAAAGTGCTATTGGAAATCTTCTCTGAAAAAGTAAAGCTCGCATTAATTAAATGCTCGTCATTTGCTGTATTCAGCCACGCCTCCTCTTCTATTACCAAACGGTTCCCGTTAATAATCACAGGCAAAGGTTCAACTGCCCTCAAAATATAATTCCGTAAACCAAGCCGAAATCTCGAATCCTCATTAACAACTAAAATCTCTTCAATGACACTCATGTCCAGTCCCGCCTCTTGTAACTGGTCAAGCGTTGAAGCCAATCTACTTGCTATGGGCAAAGACATGATTCTTGATCCTTTTTTAACAGTAAGGTCAGTGACCAGATCAGGATTAAGAAAACCAGTCTGCGAATCAAATGGCTGAATCTTACCATCGGCCTGCAGATTCAGATCAGCATATTTAGTTGTTCCATCAGGGCCTGTCACACTTAAGTTTCCGGAAATTTCCAACTGTGCAGAATTATGACGCGTCAGATCCATAGGATCGACATCAAGGTCCGAGACTGATCCTTTGATTCCAGTGAAAGCAATCCGATTATTACTTTTTATGAGCCTAATTGAAACAATACTGTCCCGTAAAATCAATGATCTGAGCTTCGTTGCCATCGGCATCTCGGAAACATTAAAAGAATCATCAACGATGCTTTCATCCGCTGATTTCATCTTCCGCCTGGCCTTGGCTAACTCCCTCCGCTTTCTTTTCTCCTCATACTCAGGGTTAAGTGATCCTTTTACATACTTCGGAGGATCCAGCATAGGATCCAGCGTATGGTCCCCTTCTTCATCAATGGCGTAAGCAATATCAAGTCCATCAATTGTCAGGGCATCAATTGAGAGCGTGCCAAATAGGAAATCGATCAACCTCACTTTGATCGCAGCATCACTTATTTTGATTCGGGTCGCGCTCTTGATCGGCTCGCTCCTCTCAGAAGTCGCGGTTCCATTGTCAGCAAACTCATCCCTTGGACTCAGAAGAATATCAGACAGAACAACTTTACCACCGAAGATTCCGGAACTCAGCTCTCCGATATCCATTCTCAGATTTTTTTCTGACTCCAAAAGATTAACGATTGAATCCTTTGTGATTTTTTTTGATACAAAAATACCGAGAAAAACAAAAGACAGCACAATCACCACAAGGATTGAAAAGATCAATCTGAAGGCAGTCTTACGCATAATTAAAAGGGATAAATTGATTTGATAATTTAATCTATACCCGAACCTAAAACTAACAACAATCGTTCATATCACTTTTATGGCCATTGAAGAAACGCACAGCAATGCCATTCATCGGTCAAAAAAGCACGAAATGAAAGCTCTGTTATTCCTGACTCATTCAAGAATCTATTATTTACCATCGTTAGGCCAAGAACAGTTCACTAGTAGCGCGTACTACACGCAAATGGAGGAGGAGCCCCATGAAAGCCAGTGCAGAGAAGCTGGTAAAATCAATCCCTAAGGACCTGTTTTCAGGTAAGGTCCAGTGGACCCCCTACGCTTAATTTTTTCTCTCCAAACTCTTTTATGTTGTGCCCAAATCCGTGAGCTAGAGACATTAAGAGCCTGTTATGATTGACGCCAGGCAAATGGAGCGAACGGCCCATCTTAAATCCGAGTCCACCACCGAGAAGCGTAAAGGGAATATTTTCCAATGTATGGTTATTACCTTTTCCAAGCTCATTGACCCACATAATAGTGGTATTCTCAAACATATTGCCCTCGCCCCCAGGCTCAGGAGTCTCTTTGAGCCGCTTGCATAGATATGCCAACTCACCCGCAAACCACTTGTTAATTCTAAGTAATTTATCCTGAGCTGACTGGTCCTTATCGGGCTTGTGCGACAACGAATGATGCCCATCATTAACGCCCAGCCATCTCATACGGGCCTGCCCCACTGAACGCATGAACTGAAGAGTCGCAACGCGCATCATATCATTAGCCATACCATTGACCAATAAGTCAATCTGCATCCGGCTAATCTTAGGGGTATTATCATTCACAAGTTCAATGTTAGGATCAATCTCAGGCTGAGGATGAACCATGCTCGATTCCTTTTCAGCCTCGACCAGACCCTTTTCGACCTGACGAACTAGGCTCATATGGTCCTCTAGCATTTCCTTATCCTCCTTAGAAAGTTTAACCGAAACGGATTTGAGATCAGTCGCAACATTGTCCAAGATACTTGCAAGACTTTCTCTGTCTTTCATCTGCCCATACATTTTTTGAAGCATCTGATGCGGATCATCTATCGGCGCAATGGGCTTATTTGACCCTGCATATGACATCCGGGTCCACGGGTCTGCCCTGTTTGGAACAGCTACTCCGAACTCGAGAGAACCGAACCTTGTCTTTGTTTCTTTGCCTCTTTGCAAAAAATTGGCAATTTCCTGATCAATGGAAATACCGCTCGCCCAGCCAGCAGGAGTATGTCCTCCGCCCTGAATGTTGCCACGATGAAGTTTTCTGGCAGTCAAAAGACAACTGATGCCTTTCATGTGATCGTCCCCGTCTCCACCGACCTTATTATGCACTCCTTTGAGAGGCAGCAAAGAATCCTTATATGGAGCTAACGGCTCCATTATTGATTTTAAAGCAAAGTCTTCACCATTCGCCTCGGGCCAAAACTCGTTAGGCAAAGTGCCATTAGGAGAGAACATAATAATGAGCCTCTTTTTCGGAGCAGAACCGGCCCGCGCCTGAAGACTAGGTAACCCATAAAGAAACGAAAGGGCCGAGGCTGACAACCCAAGGTCCTTAAAGAAAGCTCTGCGTGATAACTCATTCATGATTCTTTTTGTTCGATGCCCTTACTAGAAGCTAAACATAAAATCTCAACGATCAACTCTTTACAACTAAAATTCGATTTCACGAAAGTGCTGTGTAAATCATCTATGGCTTTTTCCCCATAGGCCCGGATCGGCTGTTTTATCATATATTCAAATAGATTCTGCACAAAATTTTTCTGCGCATTTGAATCATTGGCAATGAATTGAGCCAGACTGCGGGAACCCTGCAACTCAATGAGATTCCCTGCCCTCGTCTCAAAACGGGTCGATGCATTGACCTTCTTTTTATTTTCGGTGTCTCTCCACCGCCCGATCCCATCATAATTTTCAAGACTGAAACCAAGACTGTTAATAATTTCATGACAGGCCATGCAATTGGAACCCTTGGTCACATGCGTAATTTTTTCACGCATGCTCAGGCTCGGGTCCAGTTTCTCATTTTCAAAAGAAACTGCCTCTGGTGGCGGCTTGAGCGTCCTGCCCAGCATGTGCCTAGTCAGGAACACTCCCCTGTGCACTGGTGAACTGTTGTAAGCATATGAAAAATGACTGAGCAAATAGGGATGCGTTAAAATTCCCGAACGTTCATTTGTTTCAAAATTAACTCGTTCCATTTCATTTCCTTCGACGGATTTCCCGTACACTGCCGCGAGTCTCTGATTGAGATAAACGTAATTAGATAACAGAAGATCCCTATAATCCGATTTGTCACTCCAGACCACATCTTCTATGAACATGTCCATCGAACGCCGAAGATCGGATATCTTATATTGATCAAAATCAGGATAGATCTTTTGATCCTTCATCAGGTCCCGCTCAAGATCCAAATCTAGCCAGTGATAGAAAAAATCAGTGACCTTTGATCTTGCCCTAGGATCTTCAAGCATTCGCCGTGCCTCAGCTCTGATCTGATCCTGATTAGATAATTTTCCCTCACCCGCAGCCGTAATCAATGGGTCGTCTGGAATCGAATCCCATAAACCAAGAGCCATTGTGGACGCGATTTGATAAGAAGGTGTCTTGCCAACAGATAACTGCGGATAAAGGAAATGTGGAGACTTTACAGCCAATAGAACCACACGCTTGAATGCAACTTCCGGCGACTCTGAATCTGTAAAAATAGCATTTATATTTTGATCCTTTTCTATCTGACTCAGTGGCCGCCTGTATGCTCTTTCGAGAATTTTCATTGCTAATGAACGAAGTTTCTCAGATTTCTCTGGATCATCTTTGGATTTAATTCCACTGATGTGACCTAGAATAGAATCAACTTGTTCGGCAACGTCCAATGAAGCGCGGGTAACTGCCGAAAGCCATTCCTTGGATACATCTGATCCTCTTTCGTAACCGAGGCTCCTGTCATCTGCGGGGAAATTGGTTTTCGCAAGAATCAACTGGTCTGCTTTCTTTGTCGAAAATTGATTCACTCCAGGGACTGACCATACTCCATTAGGCGGCAACCATTCGAAACGGATAGAACCGGTACTTTCTTTATATTTAAAATAATCAATCCTGATAGGATATTCCCGTCCCCCTAGCAGGAACACGCGAGCACTCTCAGTCCTACTCTTGTTGCCGGAACTCACCCAAGCATCAATGAGTGGAGGGTTACTCTCCTTACTAGCATCGTCTCTATAATTCTTATCCCCCTCCTTAATATTCACATTCAGATAAAGCCGTGCACCGTTTGGGGTAGTTAGTCTCAAACCATACATCCCCGTACTCTCTGCCCTAATTGAACCTTCCCAAGCAATAGAAAATTGCTCTGCCTTGATTCCTTCGAGCGGCGGTCCCGAACCGAAATCAAAATCAATTTTGTGGTCAATCCTCGTCGTCTTCAGAGAATCTTTTTTATTCATCCCCTTTGAATTATAATAAGAGGCACTTAGCCCGGGCCCAGAAGATTTCTCCGGAACCGTTTCACGGAAAAGATCACTCACTGATTCACGGAACTGACGATTTGTTAAATGACTCAACTCAATGCGGGGAGGCGAATTACGCAAACGCGCCTCGGGAGAATAAAATGCATTATAAATATACTCGGCCACCTGAGCAGCATCATCACCAACACACAAATCAGGGTCATCATCAGGCATGCTCTTAATGACATACCTCGTTAATTTACTTAATGTCCAATCACCAAATAGCGCTTCCTCATACTCTCCATTGACTCCCTGACCCTTCTCACCGTGACAGGACGAACACTGTTTCATATATATCTGCTTGCCCGGCCCATTCAACTCCAAGGAATAACAAAATGAAGAGGCAAAAAATAATGGGAGCAATGCTATCAGCACCTTATAAATTCTATTTCTTTTCAAATTCCTCATTCCTTATAATAAGAATAAAACAAAAAAACTTTATCGTCTCTAAAAAACAACTAAAACAGATTTTTTAAAGCCCAATAAAATTTAAACAGTTTTAATGAAACTCTTCACTCTTTACAAAAAATAATTTTAGCCCAAAATCCTGACACAATCATGAAAACTTTGTTACTTATAGCTTTACCATTATTACTGAAAATATCTGTACAGGCCAAAGACACCAGATGCTATGAAATGAGGGTATACACCGCTAATAAAGGTAAGCTTGATGAGTTGAATGCCAGATTCAAAAATCATACATGCAAGCTCTTTGAAAAGCACGGACTCATTAACGTCGGGTACTGGGTACCTGCAGAAAAATCAGATAATAGGTTAATCTATGTCATCAGTTCACCTGACAGAGAAACGCACAGCAAGTCATGGAAAGCGTTCCTGAACGACCCTGATTGGAAAAAAGCATATAAGGCCTCAGTCAAGAATGGTGCACTCGTGGCCAAGATCGAGAGTACTTTTCTAAAAGCGACTGATTACTCCCCGGAAATAAAAAGCGAGATTTGGAAACACCCTCGCGTCTTTGAACTGAGAACCTACGTGACAGCTAAGGACCGCCTCAAGAACCTGAATGCCAGGTTCCGGGACCATACCTGTACAATCTTTGAAAAGCATAACATGACAAACGTTGCATACTGGACCCCAATTGATGCAAACAAAGGCAAGGACAATACGCTAATCTACATTATTTCCCACAAAAGCACTGATCAGGCCAAAAAGAACTGGGGAGCTTTCATCAACGATCCCGCATGGAAAAAAGCGCGGGCAGAATCCGTCAGGGACGGGAAGATTCTTGCCAAAGCGCCCCATAAAGTCTTCATGGAAGCGACTAATTACTCTCTAATTAAATGAAAAGTCTCTGATTCTGTTTTTTAGAGGCAAAGGGTCACTATTTTTCAATTAAGTTCCCGTCATCATCCCATTCTTTTTTAGAGACCAGTTTGTCTCTCTTGAAAATCATCTCGGATTTTTTCTGACCGTCTTCATGCCACTCCCACGTGGCCCCGTCCCTCTTCCCGCTCTTCCATAAACTCTTTGATTGTTGCTGACCGTTAAAGTACCAAGTAATCTGCAAACCCTCGCGCTGACCGTACCTCAGGGTAAACTGTTCTGCCTTTTTTCCGTTAGTAGAGAGCCTATACACCTTACCTGAAAAAGAAGTGAAAGCGCCCGGCTCATAGTAAAGCCCATCTCGCTTTTCCAAAGTATTAATGTTAACAGATCCTTTTTCCGTGAGGACCGGCTCCTCATCTTTGCTGTCATAAACCTCATTAAATGAGAATGCGGGTACGACACTGAGTAACGTGCCGGACAATGGACTCTTTTCAGGGCCAAAGGTCATGCTACTCCCTGATTCTGGACTATCAGAAGAAAATTTAATCACACTGTAAACCTTATCACCATCAAAGACCTTAGCGCTCAGCCCATCAATTTTATAAGTTAAACCGCCCTTCTCCTCTATGACTTTATTTCCTTTCAAGGAACCTAATCTTAATTTCCCATCACTCTCAAACTGAAAGAGTGCAGTGACGGGCCACGCTGAGGCCTGAACAGAAATCCTCTTCCCGATTATTTTCTCAGCTAAGGGGTTAGGAGGAAACTTCTCTTTGAGAAAATCACGGTCTGGTTTTGAAAGCTTGCTCGGATGCAATTTGAGAATCTTTTTATTTCTTGTCTTAAGAATGACCTCATTATGATCTGCGGAAATCAGTTCGGCGTTAATTTTAGTTCCCACCAGCGATACCCATTCCCGGAAATTAGATTCAGCTTGCTGAGCCGAAGCACAGGTAATAGCCAATAATGAAAAAACAGGAACCATTAAGTGCCGCATGATTTCCATAAGAGGAAATCTAACAGCAAAAGAGCCAAAGAACCAATCACAAAATTAAAACTCTAAACGGGAATGATGCATACATCACCCTAAGTTCCCTTCAGAGCAGCTCTATAAGCATTGAGAATTTTCTGATTATCACATTTCTGTTCTTCCAAGAACGTAAGAATTTCACGTGCGGATTTCTTTTCCTTCGGCACGGGAAAATTAGCCATCAGTGCAAACATCCTGCCCTTAACAGTTTTATTATAGAGCCCGTCAGTTGGACATCCAGGCCGATCACCGGCAGATGAAAGTGCAGACACAAACCGTTTCCACAAACGAATGTGCCTCTGAGCAGAAGTTGTCGCGTCCTGAGCCGCATCAATCAATAGGAAATGGTAAGGATTCATAGAGATACCACTTTCAAGAAACTTAACACCTTCGACCTGTTTCAATTCAGCAGGAAGAAGTCTGAACACTTCATGAGCAATTGTCGCATCCATATAGGACCGAAATCCATAATTAATGCCCCATGCTATACTCTGATGATAAACCATCGGCTTGCGGTTATGAAATGCTATCTCATAACCGTTCCTTCGACCTGTCCTCCTGAAGACATTTTCAAATGGCCACGGCGTAAAAGGACCGGTCTTTTCATCCCCGCCAGTCGCATATTGTCCTCCCTTACAGTTGTAAGTATTACTCTTTGGATCGTATTGAAAGAAAACGACTGCACAATGCCCAGGCTGCACAGCCTGAGATGACGGTACCCCAAGGATATTGTGACCTCTGGCTGATATCGAGCCCATTGTTCCGCAAACACCGCCATCCTTCAACATCATCTGAATAGTCGCATAGGTGAAAGGGTAAGGCTTAAGTCTCCTAGCCGATTGCATGGCATGCTGTTGCGCAATGCCACCAATGTATTCCCCATACCTATAAAATTCACCATGGTCTCGGAAAGCAATCCACCGCTCCTCACGTTCACGGAGCGGTTGACGATCCGCCGCGAGCATAGTTAATAAAGGCCATGGAGCAGTCAAAGGGAACCTCGGCCAGTTCCGTTCTTCCTGAATTTTAGGTGGGAATTTGTACTCAAAGTTTCTTATCATATAAACACAACGCTCAGCCGGTGAGGCAAAATCATCGCGCTTCGATGGCAGCAAACCCTTCGCCTCATATGCTTGACGAAAGAGACTATATGCCTCGTTAATTTTTCTGTAAGACTCTCCACGGACCATCGCCTTACTGTCCCAGTGTATGATCTTCTCTCCACAATCAATACTTATGTCAATGCCCTTGGATTCCATGTATGAATTGAACTTTGATTGAAGCTCTTGACTGGCCAAAACGTCAGACGCATACAGGCCCCGGGTCCTTGTCTCAGTACGTAATTCGGACTCTTTTTTCTTGTCAATTGCGGAAGGAATAGCAATGCCTCTCTTATCATACCTCAGCTTTGATCTTTTATTGGGATTCAGAATCACTTTCTCTTCAATGGTATGATCATTAAGGAAATTAATTATGTGATCATTGACGTCCATTTCCCGCCCCGGATCCTTAGTATTAACCAATTTACGAGGATCATCAGGTATGACAATCTTGAGTGGGGAACGGGGCGATATATCGGCCTTCATGCGCTCCTTCGCACTCACTAGAGACACAGCCAAAGCCAATTGGCGGTACTTCTCAAAATCATTTCTGCCCAGATCGAAACGTAATGAATATAACCAGAGCAGAACGTCCTCAGGCCTATCATGTGCCGCGTAAACACCACTCGCAATATCTTCGTCAGAATCAATCCAATCAATGAACTCCTGCGGAAGTTTTATATCTCTTTCCCTCAGTCTCAATAGGGCCTCTTCTCTGGAATAATCTAAAAATGCTTTTCGGACCGGAGGTGTAAATGCATAATCTTCGACCTTCAGAAGATTTAATAAATCATCTTTTGATGGCCCCTCGCCTTATCATTAGCGGATTCATCCGCAGCGAAAACAGTATTCCAAATCAAAAGGATAAGCACCGACATTGAGACAAGAAATTTATGGTACATATTAATAATATCCTTCCTCGAAAGCGGCAAAATAACAACAATAATACATTTTCTTTTAGTCTTTGATTTAATTGAACTTGGCCGGACCGCTTGTTTTTTGTTCTCATAGCCTGATAGTGTCAGCATGAACATAATACTTCTTGTTGCACTGCTTATTGTATCTTTCCTGAGACCAACTTTTGCACAAATAGGAGATGACGGGACCGGGGTAGTTAATGGTTATAAAATCGGACCCAATGCAGTCCTCACAGGAGCCGATTTGAGAGGAACTGATCTTAAGGGCGCAAACTTAACTCGGGCAATTCTCAACGGCGCTGTACTGGAAGGAGCGGACCTGAGTGACTCAATTCTCTTAGGCACGGAATTTCAGAATTCGAATCTTAAAAATACCAAATTAATGAACTCCAATTTTGGCAGAGCCAATCTCAGCGGAGCCGATCTCAGCAATTCAAACCTGACTAATGTTACGATGGATCAGAGTTTACTGGTCAACGCGAACCTTCAAAATACAAATCTCACAAGTGCCTTTCTATTTAACTGTAACCTCAGTGGCACAGACTTTACCGGAGCCAATTTCTACAAAATTCTATCAGGTTACATTGTGGGCAGACCGTCAGTTCTCCCCGAAGGGTGGATCTTATCCATTGATGGTAGTTATTTCGTGGGGTTCGGCGCAAATCTCCGTGCCGCTGAACTCACTAATACCCGCTACCTCGGCTCGGTCCTAACAGCACTCACAGAAAAAGCATTTGAGAAAATCATCTCACTCGAATTCAGCACTAACGGAATACCAGAATCAGTCACCGCCAACACAACTAAAATAAATGAACTAAACTCTCAAGTAAGAGATAATACCGAAGAGTCGGCAACAAATTCGCTCACCATTGATACACTCAAAGCCCAAATCAGTGAAATAAGTACAAAGCTTGAAACTCTAGTCGCATCGGTAGCCGAAAAGGATGCTCAGATCGCTGAACTGAAAAAGCGTCCAACACTCGATCAGGTCCGTGACGCGAGGGCAGGCTCTATAGTTCTCACGGTCGAGCCGGATGGTAATAATATCACTTTAGGAATGACCATAGAACAGAGTGATAATCTCGTCGAATGGACGTCCCTTGACGGGGAAATGACCCGCACCATTCCCATTCCAGACGGTAAAAAATTCTACCGATTCGCATTCGATAAGTAAGAATCCCATGCCCTGATGAGGGGATCCCGTTTTAGGTATTTGACCCATTTGATAGACTTTAAATGAATCATTTAAGGTTCTCATCTCATGTATAGGCATATGAAAATCTCCGCATTTATCCTTGTGATACTCTCATCACAAATTGATTTTTCTTACGGAGAAAGGACAACCTGGACATTCGATGACTCAGATAACAGGTTCGCAACAAAATCGGGAAATGCAGAAATGGTTTACTACGACCCAGAGAACACTGAATGGGGGCCTGACAGGACCCGGTTCGGTAATGCAACCTCATTCAATCTTTCTGTCCCCATGGGAAAGGACATGCAAATCATGTCCTTCCCGGCATGTAGTAAAGGACAGGGGTACCAACTAAAACCAAACTTTGATTCGAACGGCCCGTACGGGGAAAGTAACGGCTTCGTTTCGAATTACACTGTCGTCATGGATGTGCTGTTTCCCGTCACCTCCTTGAATAAATGGCATGCGCTTGTTCAAACAGATGTGACTAACGGAACCGACAGTGAACTGTTTATCAATCAGAACAACGGAATAGGTATTAACGGTAATTACAGAGGAATGATCAGACCTGATACTTGGCACCGAATCATCTGGTCCGTACGCGCTGCACCAAAGGAGGGGCAGGCACAACGGTACATTGACGGCCAGGCAGTCGGAGCCATTGGAACTACCGGCTCAGGCCTCAATGACCGCTGGGCACTCATTTCCGACTTATTGCTTTTTACCGATGAAAACGGTGAAACGGCTTCGGGTTACGTTGCGAGCATCTCAATTATAGACCGTAAATTAACTCATGAAGAGGCGGTAAGACTGGGCGGTGTAAACCCCCTCGGCGCAGACGTTCCTGGACCATCGGCTCCTCCATACAATAAATTCATGCCACGCGTCGTGAATACTCTAGGTCACCGGGGATCATCTGCCTGCGCACCGGAGAACACACTCTTTGCCATCAGGCAGGCTTTCCTTGACGGCGCAGCAGGAACAGAAATTGACACCAGAATAACCAGTGACGGAGTCGTAGTTGCTTTTCATGATGACACAGTTGACCGGACGACTGACGGGGTCGGAGAAATTGCCCGAATGACACTCGAGGAGGTCAAATCACTCGATGCCGGGTCGTGGTTCTCTCCTGCCTTTGCGGGTACCCGCGTCCCAACGCTCGAAGAGGTACTCAATGACAATAAAGGGAAAGGGATCATATATCTGGACATCAAAACCAGAGATCAGGCACAGGGACTAGCCAATGCCGTCAACGCGAGCGGATTCCCGATCGATGATCTTTGGTTCTGGACACCAGGAAACAGACCGTACGCTGCCGAAATTCGCTCCTTGTTACCAGGAGCAAAAATTGTTTGGGGAACCCCCGATCCCAGTTGGCGGACTGATCCCGACTATTTCAGTGACCTCCGTGAACTTGGAGTCATTGGCTTTTCGATTGGTTATGGGGGAGTTGATTTAAACTTCACTGCTGCCGCAAAGGCTGAGGGGATGATAGTGGAGGTCTTCACTGTACTTGATCCGGACACAATGATTGCTGTGGCCGAGTCAGGCGTTGATTACATTGAAACTGACATACCCATAGTGATGGAAATGCTACAACCTCCACGCGAAACGCAGGCCAGCAACCCTGAACCAAGGAACGGAACCGCAGACGTTTCCGGAAACCCCCTATTGTCCTGGACATTGGCCGAAGGGGATGTTCAAACTCACAAAATTTACTTTGGCACAAATGACCCGCCCCCTTTCTACGCGGAGACAACAGCCGACATGTATCGTACCGGTCCGCTCAAGACGGGTAAGACCTATTTTTGGAGAATAGACACCGTCACCGATGAAGGGACCGTGAAGGGTAAGGTCTGGCAATTCACCACTACCAAATCAGCCGTCGACGGCAACCTTACAGAATGGCACTTTAACGGCAATCTTGACGCTGTCGCAGGGGATGCGGTCCTGGACTTCAATCCCTCAACTGAATCTCTAATTGAGTGGCGGACCAGCGATGGAAATCTTGTTCCTCACATGGAGGATGGCCCGACTGATTACCTAAGAATACCCGCGTTGGATAATCCGATTCAGGGAATTTCATTNAGCTTTAATTCGGCGCGGCCNAACGGCAATGGTAATAAAATCAACCAATACACATTTNTCTTTGACGTTCTGGTCCCCTCCCCACTCAGTTGGACCCCTTTCTTTAACACGAACCCCAANAATTCAGACGACGCTGATTTCTTTGTTAAGAATAATTCTTCAATAGGAATTGGACAGCTCGGTTATTCGGATTCCGGAACATTCCGGGCCGACGCATGGCAAAGAGTAATCTTAAGTGCTGACCTCCAATCCTCGCAAGTCAATTATTACATTGATGGAGAAATGGTACATGTGTCTCAAGGCGCCGGTAACCTTAAAGATTCCCGCTTTTCGTTATATGCTCCTCCATCGGATCCTGCTCCCCATCTTATTNTATTCAATGATAATGACGGTGAATCTCATGAAATCATGGTAGGATCAATGGCCTTCGTTGATACAATAATTGATGAAGAGACCGCTGATACTCTTGGCAAAGCGGACCCGGAAGGGATCTTCTTTAAGACCTCCCAAACTCCAATCACAAACATTGAGGCTGACCCGGAGAACAGTTCTCTGACCATTGAATGGAATGCCCAAGCGGGAAAAATATATACGATCAGCGCCAACAGTTCACTGAACAGAAATGACTGGAAAGAGCTNGGCAAGCGCTTCACTTCAAAAGAAAAAACCGAATCATTCACAGAGACNGGAATTGACTATTCAACAATAAGAAAACGGTTCTACAGAATTCAAGAAACCAGATAGATAAGTGATATGAGCGCTAGAAATCAGCCACAAATCACTGACTCCTCACTCTATAAAAGCGAAAGGCTCCGCTCCTCGGANAGTTTCTCTCAATGGCCTCACCGTCACCCTCAATATCCGATTCCAGAACCTGCCAGGACTTCAGATCAGCAGACCTCTCAATGGAATAAAAATTCCCTGCAGTAACAGGAAATAGCACAGTGAATTGATTTAAATCATTGATTCTGAACTGGACTCGGAATTTGGGCATGTTGCCATCATCAAAGGGTGAAGTGCTGAGCTTTACCTCTGCCCCGTCCGTCCAACCATCCCCATCCGTGTCGGGGTTATCAGGATCAGTCCCGGTGTCCTGATCGGAAACGAATACTCCGGTATCGGTTTCAACTGAATCATATAAACCATCGTTATCCGAATCAGCAAAATTAAGATATACAGGTATCAAACTCTCAATGCTTCCGGAAAATGGATCAATGGCAACAACGGGAACCTGGAAAATGAACGGTGGCACTAAATCAAGTTCACTGAAATCTTTGGCAGCCTTAAGTTCATTCCCTTCAATTACGAAATAATCACGGTATGGAATACTCAATAGTGGTATCAACTCAAAATCGAAACTGATGTCCGAACTGGTATTGTCTGCCTGATGAACTTCAACTGCAATGACGTTATCTCCAGCACCAATTATTCCCGAAGGAATTGAGAGATAGGCACTCAGTTCATTATCATTTGAAGTTACTGCGGAGAAGGTATCAAACTGAGTGTCCAGAGGAAGGCTCGAACTGGCTGCGATTCTTATTCCATTCACGTAAATAATAACCGCATCATCATAGAGGACCCTGAAAATATATCCACCACTCGCGGGCTCATCCACCTCGAACAGGTGCCTGAAATATGTTGTGGCATTCTTTTGAACTCCTCCCGTTACGGGGTCAGTATCAATGAACCCAACGACAGTCCTTTCATCATCATCCCCGTACCCTAGCTGAGCCGGTCCGAATTTCCAGGGAGCATCATCAAAATCAACGCCTGTCCATTCCGAGCCCTGATCGGACCCNTCATCGAGNAAGGCCCATGAAGAACCGAACGGAACGATCGCCTCTCCNGTCACTGATGGCCAAGTTCCCAATTCAAAAACATGCTCCTGATCCGCATTCGGATCAATTGCTTGAAGTGTACCTATCAGGTCCCCTTGCTGTGCGTTCGGATCAATTACATTCGGTTCCAAAATAATTTCAGTTGGAGGCTCCTCCAGACGAATAACATTAATAGCAAATTCCTTTGAATAACTGAGCCCCGTACTGTCAGTGACTGTCACCAGAATTGATAACTGTGATTGTTCATCAAAATCAAGCGGCGCCGTTGTCACCAGGGAATTTCCTTTAGCTGCAAAAAAAACATTTGCCGGATAATCAGGATCCGGAAGAACACTAAAAGTGAAAGAGTTATCGTCAGGGTCCGTGGCGGAAAGTTCACCCACNACCGTGCCCGATACCTGCTGCTCTGTCAGAACCTGACCATCAAGGCTAATTCCATCAGGTGCATTAAGTGAACTTGGCCCGACATCAATGACAACTTCGTCAATGANCTCATTTCCTTGATCATCGGTCGATTGAATAGTAACGGAAAACGAATCTCCCACGGACCGGTCAGCTTCAATGACTGCTTTATTAATATAGAGCTGATCCCCGATAAGATAAAAATACTCCGCGTCAGAGGCGCCTGCCAGGCGCAAAGTCGCCTCGAGCCCGAGGTTAAGCCATAAGTCACTGCTGGTACCGTTCGCCTGATGAACCTCTACCGCAAGAACGTTCGTGCCCTCTCGCAATATCTGAGCCAGTCCATCAGTCACAACAAATCGCGAAACAGTCTCCAAAACATCTCCAGCCCCGGCAGTTTCACTGGCAAAATCATCAAATGAGCCTGTCCCATCGGCCCTGTACCTGAGAAACTCAATGCCATTCATATACAAAATAGCACCATCATCGACCTCCAAATCGATTGCCAGAGAGTCTACCAGTAAAGGGTNATCAACTTCAAAATAATGACGGAAATATGTCGTTGGTATTTTATTATTAGAATCATCTCCAAAACTCACGATCGTGGTCGGAGTATCGCTTCCGAATGCCCCATATCCTAGCGGCGAATCACCACTCAACCAATCCTCGTCATTAAATTCAATTTCACGCCAGGCAATGCCTTGATCGGACCCGTCATCAAGGTATATCCATTCGTCTGAATAGACAATCAACTCCGAAGGAACCGGTTCANTTTCGGCCAACAAACGGTAACTGTGGCTATCNGAATCAGAATCAGTTGTACTTAAAGTCCCAACCAGAGTAAATGGAATCGCATTCTCAGGTAGCACAGAAGAGGATAAGGAAATTCGATTCTCGGGCCCAATAAGATTAACAGTGATTAAAGCATTNGNAGAAAGTACTCCGTCACTGACTTGAACTATAATACTTAGAGCCTCTNCCTCTTGACCATCNAAGTCCCCAGAATCAGCGACGAGGAGACGGTCACCATCAATNAAAAATGCAGGGACCTGNTCATTGTCAGGATCAGCATTAATAACAATTGAAAAAGTCAGATCATCNCCTTCCGGATCAGTCGCGATCAGAACNCCCACCTCAGCACCAATCGCACTCGATTCAGAAACCTCAAATGTTTGATCGTTNAAAACAGGTCCCTGACCATGCACAAAAACTAAGAGGAATGCCCAGAGCACTGAGATTAGTAAGTATTTCATCATGAATGGCCCTAGATCATTTATACCATGATGAGCAATTGAGGACAAAGANACTTTATCGTGTTCTTTCTGTNGGGTCAGACCACCTATAAAATGCAACATATGTNATTATTTAATNCTGAAACTGGCCGNGGAACTATATTCACTCACGCGTATTTTGCCCATCTCTCCGAGTATTTCCTTGGAACTCCAATTGCTGACGCGCTTAATTTCCGCCTCGTCCGGATCATTCCAGCACCGGACCTTCCAATAAAATNTTTTTACCCGGTCAAGAGACTTGCCGGAATAAGCGATTCCTGATGTTTGGTCCGACACAACTTTTCCACTGTCCCAAAAATCCCCATCATTGGAATCAAGAATACTTTTACTGCTCGCTACCAGAATCTGATAAGCGGATTGTGTCTGTGGACGCGTGGTTTTAATTTTCCAGCTGAATACCGGTCCGTCACCCGAGGACTCGCATTTGAGAGCATNGGGCCTGACTCCCAAGCGAGCAAATAGCGGNTCGTAAATGTCCTTGGGCCGTTCAGTTAAATCAACATACTTGGCAAGGTCTCTGACCGATATCACAGTGAATCCGTTATCTTTAAGATACTGCATATCCTTAATAAACAATTCAGCACTGGTNCTACAATGAGGGTGAACATCAGGGACACCGTGGTAAATCAATACACAAATGGACCGTTCACTTGCCAATCCGAGCGCCCCTCCAAATTCTTGAACGCTGGATGACAGGTCACCGCGAACGTAAGTGCCAGGAATCAGAAACGGATCATCCTNACTGGGCTTGTAAGCGGGCCCAGGACCACCACGGTCATAGAGAGGATACTCCGGTGAAACGGCCCGCCGCGCTGTCTGATAACCTTCTAATTCGAGTATCTTCACCATTCTTCTGTCATGGTGCCCGCCCGGATAAGCAAAGGACCTTGCTTTGGGGATACCATGTTCTTCACAGGCCCTATGAAAAGAAATTATCTGGTCACGTATTTCCTCCTCAGATATATGGAGCATGTTTGGATGCGTTGAAGAATGGTTCCCGATCTCGAAGCCCTGATCATTCAGTTCCTTGACCTGTTCCCAATTTAGCCTTCCCGGCTTACCTACCCATCCCGAAGTAATATAAAAAGTAGCACCAAAACCATGCGTTTTAAGGATCGGTGCAGCCGTAGTCAAATCGCTAATATTGCCATCATCAAAGGTCAGAACCACAAGCTTCTTAGGGGCCGGGCTGATCACTTTATCTGCAAGGCCACTCAAAACCGTCGACTGCTCCGTACGCACATTCTGACATCCAAATAAAAGAGTAATNGGCACCACTAACGATAACATTCGTTTCATCGAAGTGATTCTATCAGATCCCAACTAAAC
Organism: Verrucomicrobiales bacterium; assembly: GCA_002708885.1. Taxonomy (GTDB): domain Bacteria; phylum Verrucomicrobiota; class Verrucomicrobiia; order Verrucomicrobiales; family DEV007; genus EC70. Next base: position 78,216 of record PAPL01000039.1, read on the forward strand.
CCCGCAACCTGATTCCCAAATCAAGCACTCCGTACNCCTAAACTAACACCACCAATGGTAGGTAATATGTAAAAGGAGTTGAGTTCGTTTTCGTGTCATTATGGTAGTATTTACCAAAAAANCCTCTTTAGTGGAAATAGAATTCATTTATTAAGGATATCAATTATCACCAGCTTCATTATGAGTCTGAATTCCATTTATAAAATCCATGCATTTATATTGGTAATCTTTAGCCTTTTTCCTGTTCTATATGCAGAGCAAACAGAGAGAATGCCTAATCTAATTATTCTGCTTGCTGATGATCTTGGTTATGGTGAGCTTGGATGTCAGGGTAATAAAGAAATTCCAACACCACATATCGATTCAATTGCCAAGAACGGCGTGCGCTTTACCCAAGGGTATGTGACAGCACCAAACTGTAGCCCCTCTCGAGCAGGACTAATAACGGGAAAATTAGGAACTCGCTTCGGTCATGAATTTAATCCAACCGGCGCCAAGAATGAGAGGCCAGACTTTGGCCTTCCTCTTTCCCAAAAAACTCTGGCCAATTTTCTTCAGAAATCTGGATACATAAACGGACTGATTGGCAAGTGGCATCTAGGTGGAACAGCACCTTATCATCCTTTCCGTCGGGGATTCGATGAGTTTTTTGGATTCACTCACGAGGGCCATTATTTTGTACCAGAACCTTGGAAAGGAACAACGACATGGTTACGTCGTAGCGTTCTCCCTGGAGGAGGAAAAGNCAGACGTACCTTTGGCAAGGTAATCTATTCCACTCACATGGGATACAACGAGCCTGACTACGACGCCAACAATCCGATCGTCAGAGGCAGTCAACCTGTGCAGGAAAAGGAATACTTTACGGATGCAATCACTCGTGAATCCACGGACTTCATCGAACGGCACGCCGATAAGCCTTTCTTTTTGTTTGTGTCCTACAATGCGGTTCATAGTCCCCTTCAGGCAACGGATAAATACATGGANAAGTTCAAACACATCAAGGACATCCAACGCCGAATCTTTGCCGCAATGCTTGCAAATTTAGATGACAGTGTTGGAGAAATCATGAAAAAGATGAGGGATGAGGGTTTGGAAAAAGATACCCTCGTTTTCTTTCTTAGTGACAACGGCGGCCCGACCAAGGAGCTGACCAGTAGTAACCTCCCGTTGCGTGGTGAAAAGGGACAAATGTATGAGGGAGGGATTCGTGTTCCATTTCTTTTCCAATGGGTTAGCAAGATTCCTGGTGGAAAGACATATGACCGTCCCGTTCTCAGCACAGACATATTTGCAACCATTCTTGCNGCCGCCAAAGTTCCTAAGCCAAAAGATCATTGGGAATGCTATGACCTCGTACCTTACCTGAACGGTAAATACAATGAGGACCCTCATGAGTTTCTTTACTGGAAGCAGAGCCATAAGGCAGCGTTCCGAGTTGGCGACATGAAAATAGTCAGGCAATCACCCAAAAGATGGGAACTTTATGATCTCGCCGATGATCCCTCTGAATCAAATAATTTAATCAATGATGAGCCCAAGAAATTTAAATCACTTTTAGAAGGCTGGGAGAAAATTGACAGCAGTATGGTCAAACATCTCTTTAAATAAGATCTATTTGAGCACCTGAAGCACTTAATTTGCATTCNATAAATCGCACTTACAATTTTAGGGATTACAAATACTGGTGAATCATACGACCAAAAAAAGGGTCCTAACTCATATAGGAATTTCGTCGACCCAAAGGACAGTGTTTAAGGTGCACTGGGAATGGACAACAAATTCTGGCAAGCAGAGCAGAAAAACATTTTTGTAATTGATAGGAATTACAGAACATCGCTATACCTTAGCAATGAATATTATTGCAACTTTTCTCGCGGCCCTCTTAATTCTTTCGGTATCAGGGACAGTTAGTGGAAAGGAATTGAAAATAGTTAAACTGGAGATCGATTCATTGACGGAGATCCCGGGACGTGACAAACAATGGGACTGGTGGCAGGCAAGGACCGCATTTGTCCCCGCACTAAAAGGTAGCAAGCCAATNTGGATCACNACCATGTCGGAAACGGGCCGGGAAGGCGTTCACAATTTTCATGACATCTACCAATCAGTAAGCTTGGACGAGGGAAAGAGTTGGACTAGCCCGAAAATCATTCCTGAACTGAAGAGAGCAAAACAAAAGGACGGATACGAGGTCTCTGCAGGAGATTTATGGCCCACCTATCATGCCAAGTCAGGAAAAGTGATTACGACAGGAAAAACGTTCAATTTCGAGAACGGAACCAAAGAGAACCGTAGAAGAGAAAAAGTGTCCTATGCGGTAATGGATCCCAAGGACGGCTCCTGGGGCCCACTGCGATTTCTAGAAATGCCTGAAAAGGATCATAGTGGAAACATTATCATGGCGGCAAATGCGGGAAACACACAACGAGTTGATATGCCAAACGGTGAAATACTTTTACCGGTCCGCTACATGGCAGACGCGAAGAAATTTAATTACACGAGCATCGTCGCANGGTGCCGTTTCGATGGTACTAAATTGTCCTACTTGGAGCATGGATCAGAGCTCAATATTCCGCAGGGACGCGGGCTCTATGAGCCCTCACTGATAATGCACAACAAACGGTTCTATCTTACCTTGCGNGCAGATCACAGCGGCTTTGTGACGCGTAGCCGCGACGGATTGGTTTTTGAGAAAATTCGCGAGTGGTCATTCGATGACGGTGAACCCCTTGGAAGTTATAATACTCAGCAACACTGGGCGGAAATTGGAGGAGGACTCTTTCTCATTTATACCCGACGCGGAGCTGAAAATGACCATATCTTCAGGCANCGTGCCCCGCTCTTCATTGCTCAGGTTGATCCTGATCGTCTTTGTGTAATTCGCCGAACAGAACAGATTTTACTACCTNCTAATGAAGCCACNCTCGGAAATTCNGGAATTTGCTACATCAGTGACCACGAGAGTTGGATCACCTGNGGTGAAGGATTGCTCCGGCTAGGTAAGCGNAAANATGAANTCAATAAAGTGCATGTGGTNNGNGTCAGAANGGNAAGGACNGGATCATGAATGTTTTCCTTGATATATTTTATATTTTAGAAAATCAAAGATTGCGACACTCNATTACCTCATAGAGATTTTGCTGANATNNTTATCATTTAGCAATGCATNNTTTTTTNCAAAATCTCCTTATTTTANTCCTCACATTAGGAATATGTTCTTGTGNAAATAANGATTCAGAACATACCACGAGAGATAAAAAATCCGTCAAATTTTCAGAGGATCAACAAAACGACCTTATCAAAAAAGAGTTCTTAGAAATTGCCGAACGCATCGAATCGAGTCGGGATCAATTTCACGGCCGGCTACAAACACAAGAAATCGAAAATGCCCTACAGTTAGCACTCAAAGAGAATCCGCCAAATCACCAGAAACTCATTGGCAGGTGGTTCGCTCATTCCTTTGATTCCTTGCGACTCGGTAAAAACAGCGAAGCCGCCAAGTCCCTGAACGAAGTTTTTGCCATCATTAACTCAGCCAAAATTGCCCCCAGCCCACCATTATTTTCGATGCAAGCACTAGTCGAACTGAGGCAGGCCGAATACGCCAACTGCATCCAAAGGCACAATCGAGACTGCTGTATTTTTCCTCTAGCGGGTCAGGGAATACATTCGAACCCGAACCCAGCCAATCGATCAATGAAGGCCTTGCTCAGACTCCTTCAATATTCACCTGATGACCTTCGAAGCCAGTGGTTACTGAATATTACAGCAATGGCCACTGGCACTTATCCGGAAAGTGTTCCGGAAAAGTACAGAGTTCCTGAATCGGCTTTAAAATCAGAATTCGAGATCGGTNANTTCATTGACNTTGCTCCAAATCTGGGACTNGATACTTTCAATTTGNGCGGAGGNGCAATCGTGGAGGACTTTGATAATGATGGNTTTCTTGACATNGTATCCTCNACCTCTGATCCTCGCGGNTCGCTCTCACTGTTTCGNAACACTGGTGACGGAAAGTTTGTGAACCTGACAAAAGNATCNGGNCTCGATAACCAGCTCGGAGGACTTAACTGCATCGCTGCTGACTATGATAATGACGGNGACGCNGACATNCTCGTTCTCCGAGGNGCCTGGATGAATAGCATGGGAAAGATTNGAAATTCACTCCTCCGTAACAATGGTTCATCGGGCNCAAACTCAAATATCACTTTCACTGACGTGACNNGNNCAGCCGGACTGGCAGAACCGGCCTTTCCTACGCAGGCCGCTTCTTGGGGNGACTATGACAATGANGGGGACNTGGACNTTTATGTTGTTAACGAATCACAATCGGGACCNGGNACTGANAGNCATTTTCCTTCNCANCTCTTTAGAAATAACGGTNATGGAACTTTCACTGACATTGCNGNNGAGGCCGGCGTNACGAATGACCGTTTTTCTAAGGGNGTCACTGCNGGAGACTATGATAATGACGGNGACTTGGATCTTTATGTTTCCAACGTGGGNAANAATCGCCTCTANNGAAANGATTTGTCCGCAAATTCAGAGAACNGCTCAATGAAATTCACAGACGTGGCGGAAGAACTTAAACTCACTTCTCCTGAAGGTTACAGCTTCGCTCCCTGGTTCTTTGACTTCAATAACGACGGATGGCTTGACCTTTTTGTTACTGCCTTTGAGTCCAGTGCCGCTAGTGTACTTTTAGACTATCGCGGACTACCGCACGGGAGCACTCCACCTTGTCTTTATGTAAACAATAATGGGCGCTTTGAGGAAGTGGCCAAGGCCTCTGGCCTCGATCATCCGTACCTTCCAATGGGAGCAAATTTCGGTGACCTGGATAACGATGGATTCTTAGATGTTTATCTTGGCACCGGGGATCCGGATTACCGTAACCTTGTCCCAAACGTCATGCTCAGAAATGATCGAGGCCAAAAATTTCAAAATGTCACTACATCAGGCGGGTTCGGTCATCTTCAAAAGGGTCACGGAATCGCCTTTGCTGATTTTGATCATGATGGAGATCAGGATATTTTCCATCAACTCGGAGGCTTCCTGCCAGGCGATCGTTTCCATAATGCGCTATATTTAAATCCTGGCCATGGAAATCATTACATCTCTATTCAGTTAGTGGGAACTAAGAGTAACCGTAACGGCTTAGGAGCAAGGATAGAAGTGATCACAAATTCAATGAATGGCCAATCTTCCTTTCATCGGGCCGTCGGATCAGTTAGTAGCTTTGGAGGATCTCCACTCTCAAGAACTGAGATCGGTATAGGAAAAGCCGAATCGATTAAAGAAGTGAAAATCACATGGCCCGCATCAAGTCACAGTCAATCATTTACTGACGTACCGCTTGATTCAATGATTCGCTTCACGGAAGAGGATCCAGCGTTCATCTCAGTAGAAAGAGAGGAATTCACTTTGTCAGTAGAATAAAATTAAAGGAATACAGTCAATCGGCGCATAAAAATCGACCCCTGTCGTCGGCACTTGTAAGAAAGAAGATGTTGATGTTAGGATCGGGTCATGAAATCACTCAATGCCTTTGTATTATCGTTTATTTTAATCGTCACTTTAGGCATTTCCGCGGGCGCCGAGGGTCCACTTGAACTCGACAACGTGACCGGCCATTACAAGGACCTCTCATACGAGAAAATAAGTGACGAAAAGTTATCTTGGCAGGCCCGGGCCAAATTATTTGGCGGGGAAACGGTACATTATCTTGAGCTGAACGAGGATCAGCGCACCGCGAAGGAAGGCGAACTTAAAGAGTTACTGCGTCGTATAAGTGTCGCAGAGTTGATGCTCACTGGTAAGCAAGAACATAACCTCAGTGACCGTGTCGAATCAGCGATCCGTTCGTGGCTCGATGAACAAATCACAAAAATTCCTGAAAGCTATGAAGGTGGTGATGCGGGTAAGTTAAGGCAATCCGCGGTCGGCTTTTTCCGTGCCTTCGAAATACTCGGCAATAAGAAATACCTCGAAGCGGGCCTGACCTGCGCCGACCGTATTCTAAAGAAGCAGTTCCCCCGAGGTCACTGGGCCTATGGGAATAAGGGAAACGACATGATGCGTGTGCAGGATGGTTTTGTTACCCGGCCCTTCTGGATTATGCTCTACGCGTACAAACTGAGTGAAGAAAAAAAGTACTTCGAATCGGCCAGGAGGGCAGCTGACGTTTTACTTTCAGCACAGAGCGAGGCCGGAGGATGGCCCGATCAGTGGCTATTTCCCGGAGGATCGACCCCATCTAGCGGAGTCCGCAATGGAAGCATCTCGTTCAATGACGGCGCCACAAATGCGAGTTTTCAGATTATGATCATGATGTATCACCTGACCAAAGACAGGAAATATGTGGCCAGATTAGGCAAGCTCGGACCTTGGCTGGCCAAGGCTAACCTTGGAGAAGGCGATGTCGTGGGCTGGGGCCAACAATATCACGGTGATGGAAGACCGACACGGGCCCGGCAGTACGAGATCGAACTTCCCTATACCCGGGTAACTGCCTGGCATGTCGGGCCTTTACTTACTTGGCTTTACCTGATGGATGGAGACGAAGCAAACATAGAACTGCTGAAGGGAGCCTATGCCACACTCGAACGGATAAGACAAAAGGATCTAGAACCTGACAACATGGCAGACTGGGCTGCTATCCATGAAGTCTGGATGGATGCCCCCTCCTATCCCCGCCTCAAATACCTTCCGGGATTACCCGATGCATTCTTACCCGATGGGTCTAACTGGGGTTGCGTGCAAATTGCCTATAAAATGATCCCTTACTGGCCGGTGACTCCGGAACAGCGGAGCAAGTACGGCCAGTTCATGCACTCGCACCGGCCCGGCGTAAGTGAAATGGCTAAATTGGCTCGGGCATACAAAACGCCTCCGGGCCGCAACAATGTTTATCTTTACTCTCACACTTCTTCCAAAGTCACTAATGCGATACTGGGAGTGCGACGGGCCTTACTCGAGTATAAGAAGGGAGGAAGAGAGGCTATGCTCAAGTACCATTCGTATCCCACAAAATTTTCCCCGGACCAATATCTCCAAGCCCGTATCGATGCTGCAAAACGCGTTCTCGACTACCGCCGAAGATCACTGGCCGTGGATTGGGGAGATCAGCCATTCAGTAATGGAATTTCAGCCTGGAAGGATTTTGGCTGGGTGAACCGCAAAGAAACATGGTACGCACGCGACGTTGCTTTCCGCACTTCCGGGCCTTGGTCAGGGACGGTCTGGTACCAGTGGCAGTTAGTCTATGACAAGAAATTGGCTCTGGGAAAAATCGATCCGGACGCTGCTGCCCGTGGAGGTCGGGGCCTGGCAAATGCGGCCAATCATCTCGACTCTTGGGACGTTCTTGGTTCGTGGCGAATGGCCTGTCATGAAGTAGAAGACTATTTCGATGTGCCCATAAAAACAAAGTGATCACAAAATTCCCTTATTATTTTTCACTATAGAATTCCGGTATTATTTTTGGATACAATGAACCGCGGGATCATTTTTTTCATCTTAGCATGGATTATAAGCACGTCTTCCGCCGCAGCGGCGGAAACTCCATCAGATTTAAAATCCACGCCCACCGCTAACAGGCTCGGTCTCTCACTGAACGAACATTCGTTATCATGGAAATCGGACAAAGGGCAGGCCGCGTACCGGATCCTCGTCGCCACCGATAAACAAAAACTCAAAGCGGGAATAGGAAATCTCTGGGACAGCGGACGCCGTCATTCCTCGGAATCATCGAACGTTCCGTGTCTGGGTAAGAGTTTTCATGACAGTGAAACGGTGTGGTGGAAAGTCCAGGTATGGGACGAAGGCGGAACTGCCAGTGCGTTCAGTGAACCGGCACTCATTCAGGTATCAAATACGCAACCGGTCCGGAGCCGGATCATTTTGTTGGGAGATTCTTTGATTTCGAGGATGGAGAAGTTTGGCTACTTTGAGACCGCGGCAACTATTCACTGGCCCCATCATGACATTGCTTTTCGCAACCTTGGATGGCCAGGAGATGATGTCTTTGGAACTGCCAGAGCCGAGTTTAAAGACGGGCGAAATACTAGATCCTGGGTACCGGGGCCAGCGAACGGGACCGGATACCAAATCCTTCTCCAACAAGTAAAAGATTCCAAGCCACGCACGATCATTGTTGGGTACGGAAGCGACGTTGCTTTTCCTGATTCGGGCCTCTCACTCGATAAATTCAAAACCGGTTATGCAAGACTAATGAAAGATCTGAAAGGGACCGGCTCTTCCCTCATCTTATTGACTCCCCCTTCTCAGGAAGCTACAGGATCACCCGTTCCCGATCTGGCAGAGCGTAACAAACGACTTGCCGAAGCGGCTGATTTCATCATCGAATTTGGTCAGAAGAATGGGCACCTGGTCATTGATCTGTTCAGGAAAATCACGACCCCTGAAAGTGAGGCCTTTACTGAGAATGGAATACATCTGAACGATAAAGGCTACCGCAGACTCGCTGCGGTAATGGCCGAGAGTCTGGAAATTTCAGAGAGGACCGGTTCTTTATTGACAGTTGAATCTGACGGTACTGTCCTGGCCCGAGAAGGGGCAACCGTAGAAGACCAAGTCAAAACAGAACGTGGCGTGCGCTTTGACATACGACCCGATAAACTTATCTGTGACTTCCTCCCTCATGCCCACAAAGTACTAATTGAAAACACCTCAAAGAGTCATCGACTCAGAGCAGATGGGGAAGAAATCTTTACCGGAAACGCGGACATCTGGCGAACCGGAATCTCAATATCCGGCGGGCCTGCGCTTAGGGACACTGATAAGCTAAGGTCGGCCATCATTAGCAAAAATCTTCAGCACCGGCGTCGTCTTCGCCCACCCAATAAGACTTACATCTTTCTGTTCAGGTCCTACGAGATGGGTCACCTCCGCTATGAAATGGCGGATTTTGATCGTTTAGTTGCGGCCCAAGAGGAGACCATAGCCAGGCTCCGGGTACCACAAACCCATCGTTATTCAATTGAACGTGTCGACCCCTGGAAGCCAGTCCATAATGACCCCGAACATGAGGTTCCCAAGCACATCCCGGAACCAGACGTGAAGGCCGAACTTGCCAGCATGACGGTTCCTGAAGGATTTGAACTTAATCTTTTTGCCACTGACCCGGTCCTGACTAATCCCATTAATCTGAATTGGGACACTAAAGGCCGTGCATGGGTATCAATGAGTTCCACTTATCCCCACATCAAACCAGGCAAAGAGCCCAATGACCGTATCGTTATTCTGGAAGATACAGACCAGGACGGCACGGCTGATAAGTCGACTGTATTCGCTGATGGATTATTGGTTCCTCACTCAGTGATGCCGGTCAAGGGCGGTGCTTATGTCTGCAGCGCTACCGAATTCTTGTTTTTGAGTGACACTGATGGTGATGACCGTGCAGATCATAGACGCGTAGTCTTCTCTGGATTCGGCAATGCAGATGTGCACCATATGATTCATGCCCTACGATGGGCCCCTTGGGGTGAACTCTATTTCAATCAATCGATCTACATTAACAGCTTCATCGAAACGCGTTGGGGCAAGAGGCGGCTCAATGGGAGTGGCGTTTGGCGATTCAGACCCGAGACCGAACGCCTTGAGATTTTTGCGCGGGGAGCCGTTAATCCCTGGGGCCATGCCATTGACAGATGGGGACAATCTTTTATTACAGACGGTGCCGGGGGTCAAGGGCCCCATTACACGTTCCCGGGAGCCGCGTTCCGCAGTGCAGTAGGCGCTCCAAAGACTCTTCCCGGCCTCGTTCCCGGAAAGCCCAATGGGACCGGATGCGAAGTCCTCTCAGGTCGCCATTTTCCGGAAGAATGGGCAGGGAGCATCGTGGAAAATGATTTCCGTGCTAATCGGACCGTTCGCTATAAAATCACAGAAAACGGTAGCGGCTTTGCAGCCGAAGAGGTGGAAACACTCATTCGATCGAGCCGCCAAACCTACCGGCCAGTTGATCTTAAGGTCGGTCCTGACGGGGCTCTTTACATTGTCGACTGGTACAATGCAATTATCGATCATGGAGAAGTTGACTTTCACCACCCATTACGCGATAAGGCTCACGGAAGGATTTGGCGGCTCAGGGCCAAGGACCGTCCGCTTATCAAACGCCCAAAAATCAGCGGAGCTTCAATCGAGGTCCTCTTAGATCACCTGAAGGCGCCCGAAGACTATACCCGGACCCAAGCCAAACGCGAATTAGCAACTCGTTCACAAAATGAAGTGCTATCAAAGCTCAAACCATGGTTGGCCAGTTTGCCGGTCGATGACCCTAACAGAGAACATCACTTACTCGAAGCTCTCTGGCTTCATGGAACCATGAATGCACCTAACGAAGAATTATTACGCAAGGTCTTAAAATCGACCGAAGCACGGGCAAGGGCCAATGCCGTTCGAATACTATTTCATTGGAGAGCCCACATTAAAAATCCATACGAATTGTTTCGCGCAGCGATCGACGATGAGCATCCAAGGGTAAGGCTAGAGGCAGTTAACGTTTTGCGTGAAACGGGTTCTTTGGAATCTGCCAACATTGCGCTTGGAGCCTTACGCCAGTCACGAGACAAGTGGCTAGAATACGCGGTCTGGCTCACTGCCCGTGAGTTGCGTAATGATTGGTTACCGGCCCTCGAGTCGGGAGAAACCGTATTTGGCGGAGACACGGATCAGTTACGGTATGCACTCGAAGCGACTGGCGATTCCCGGGCCACCGAAACCTTGGTGACCTTACTGCAGAACGGTAACATTAAAGCCGCTAATTTACCAAATGTTATTAAGACTGTGACCGGACTGGGCGGAACAGAGGAAATTGATATGGCCCTGTCCTTAGCGGCAAAGAAACCGGCCCTTTTGGTTCCGATAGTCGCTGGCTCTCGTAACAATAAAGCCATACCAAAAGGCATCAAAAACATTCTCCCGTTTTTGGATCATCAAGATTCAGAGGTTCGCCGAGCAGCCGCAGAACTGACAGGCATATGGGGAATTACGCACGCCGGAGAATCGTTGGAGAAACTAGTACGCAATACTGAAAACATTCAAGAGCGCCTCACCGCAGCTAGGGCCTTGGGCCGTCTGAAACACTTTGAACGTTTAGCTAACCTTGCAGACTCAAATCAGAGTCAGCCGATTCGTATCGCAGCCACTGCCATTTGGGCCGAAAATCAACCCGAAAAAGCTCGCGAATCGGTGATCGAAATATTTGAAAAGGCATCCACCATTCAAGAAATTGAACCTCTGTTCTTATCCTTCATGAACCGGCAGTCCGGTGACAAGCAATTGCAAGAAGCCCTCCAGAACGCAACCATTAAAGAAAGCATCGCCATTGAAGGGATCCGCCTCATCAGGTCATCCGGCCGCGAATTCCCCGAACTCGTTACGGTGCTGACTAGAGCTGGAAATCTTAAACCTGTTCCTCTCGACCTTTCCCAAGAAGATCGGAAAGAACTGCTTAGCAAAGTCGCGATTAGCGGTGATCCGGAACGTGGAAAGGAAATCTATAATAGAAAATCAACGGCCTGCACAGTCTGCCATCAAATTGGCACAATAGGTGGATTAGTGGGACCTGAACTTTCATCAATAGGAGCCTATGCCCAACCAGCCGCTATACTCGATTCGATTCTGAGTCCTAGTAGGGACATCAAGCAGGGATATGAAACTGTTCTAGTTACTAAACAAGACAATACGATCGTAGCGGGAATTTTCCAACGCCGTTCCGACACTGCTACTCTTATCCGTGAAACCACAAATAAAATCGTACCTATCCCAAACAGTGAAGTGAAAAAGATTGAAAAAAGCCCAGTATCGCTTATGCCTCCAGGCCTCACTTTGAGTCTTCGGCGGGACGAACTCGTTGACCTTATCAGTTTCCTAGTGAGCCTTGACGGGACCACTGAAAAGACAGAAAGAAACGATTAATAATTGGGCAGGCAGGACTCGAATCCGCAACGAAGAATTACTGTACTTGAAAATACATTCTGCAATGTTCAAGAATCAATAAATATAAACTTGTCATGAAACGAAGAGACGCACTCACAGGATTGGCACTTGGGTTAAACTCATCCTCGGCCATAGCAGGTCATTTATTTAATAATTCAACTAAGGAGCTGAGGGCCGACCTCGTTGTGATCGGGGGCGGCCTGGGCGGATGCGCTGCCGCATTGAGTGCCCTCAGATCAGGACTGCATGTTATATTGTGCGAAGAAACAGATTGGCTTGGAGGACAGTTAACGTCCCAAGGAGTTCCTCCCGATGAACACAAATGGATTGAGCGGCATGGATGTACTAAAAGTTACAGATCATTCAGAAATTCAGTAAGAGAATATTACAAAAAAAATTATAACTTAACCGCACGAGCAAGGGACAGGGCCCTGCTCAACCCCGGGAACGGATCAGTGTCCAGACTGTGCGGAGAACCAAAGGTCTACCTGAAATGCATCGAAAGTCTATTTGTAGAATATTTAAATAAGAAAAAATTAATTCTCCTTAAAAATACAATCGCAAAATCAGCGCAACTGGAAAGAGATGAAATCATCAGCATAGAAGTTGAGAATCAACTGACTGGAGATTCACTCATTCTGAATGGTCGTTTTTTTGTGGACTCGACAGAGTTAGGTGATCTGCTACCGATCACTCGCTGTGAGCATTTGATTGGCACCGAGGGGAAAGAGGCGACAGGAGAACTGCACATGCCTGAAAGAGCTTCCGAGAAGAACCAGCAAGCCTTCACAATGTGCTTTGCGATAGAACACAGAACAGGAGAAAACCACACCATAGCCAAACCTGATAATTATAATTTTTGGAAAGAATTTATCCCGAAAATGACTCCGCCCTGGCCAGGAAAGCTGTTGGATTTCAAATATACCCATCCCTCCACAGGAGTAGCGAAAATCTTAGGTTTTAACCCAGAAGGCCCTCACAAATTCGGCATTATCAATTTGTGGAAATACCGCCGCATAATAGCAAAAGAAAATTTCAATAATCAGAGCGGAATGAGAGACCTAAGTTTAATCAATTGGCCTCAAAATGATTATCTCTTGGGAAACTTGACCGGCGTGAATCGGGTCGAAAGAAAAAAACATATACAACAATCTAAGGAGCTCAGTAAATCGTTATTGTATTGGTTGCAAACTGATGCTCCAAGGAGTGACGGCAAGACAGGATGGCCAGGCCTCAGATTAAGAAAAGATGTTTTTGATACTGTCGATGGAATGGCCAAATATCCATATGTAAGAGAATCGGCAAGGATCAAAGCTCTCACTACTATTAGAGAACAAGACTGCGGTCGTGAAAACAGGGCCCTAGCACTAGGCTCAGATCAATCCAAAGTAAGGTCAAAGCAATACCATGACTCGGTAGGAATTGGGCATTATCAAATTGATCTTCACCCTACCACGGAAGGTGATAATTATATTGATTTTCCGGCACTGCCCTTCGAATTGCCTTTAGGCGCGTTGATACCAGTCAGAATTAACAACTTAATTGCTGGATCAAAGAACATAGGTTCAACACATGTCACGAATGGATGTTACAGACTACATCCGGTCGAGTGGAACATCGGTGAAGTGGCAGGGAATCTTGCTGCGAACTGCATAAAAGAAAACCTCCATCCAAAAGGAATAAGAAATGATCCCAAAAGACTGAATGATTTTCAGAAATTATTAATCAATAATGGCGTGGAAAATCGCTGGGCCGAGGAAGTCTATAAGACTTGATCTGATTATCATCCATCAACAGCATGGCATCGGTAAAGATCATCAGAGACAACATGATACAGGCAACGAGCACTCACCCGTATCACTCACAGTGAGGAATTATTTTTCCAAAGCAAAACGATAAAACTTCTTGCCGTCTTTTAATTTAATTGTCTTGGTGACCGATTCGCCCGTCTCTTGCCAAAACTTCAAATCTTCACTTTCCTCAATGTTAAACGTAATTGTAATTGATCCGTTCTGGGCATTAATAACAACAGGTCCATTACGAGAATCCTGAATCCCATCTGATGTGGAGCCCTCTTCGAGATCTGATATTAATGCGTTTTTCTCGGCTATAATTGCTTCAAGTTCAACAATTCTGGAATCAGGAGTATTCCAAATTGTACTACTTAAATCTGCCCCTTCCAGTTTTGCGTCAATGAGGATAGCCCCACTCAGATCGGAACCGCTAAGATTAGCATCTCTGAGAACTGCTCCGAAAAAGTTAGCTCTTCTGAGAAGCGCTTTGTTAAGGTCAGCTCTTTCGAGTTTGGCCCCGCTAAGGATGGCCCCGGAAAGATCGGCATTTTCAAGGTTCGTTCCTTTGAGTTTGGCCCCTTCAAATCTGGCCTCCCGCAGATTGGCACTAATGAGACTAGCCTCGCTAAGATCGGCCCCTTCAAAGTCGGCCCATCTCAGGTCGGCCGCTCCCAGATCAGCTCCAATCAGATCAGCTCCAATTAGATCGGCTCCATTGAGGATAGCCCCTTCGAGATTGGCCCCTTCGAGATTAGCTACGATCAGACTGGCCCCTTCGAGGTTAGCCTCAACGAGCTTAGCTCCTTTCAGATTAGCTCCATTGAGGTAAGCCTTATTCAGGTTGGCACTACTTAGATCGGCCCCTTCAAAGTCAGCTGAAATAAGTTCTGCTCCGCCAAGATCGGCCCCACTAAGATCGGCCCCGCTAAGATCAGCATCAATGAGATCAGCCCCAATGAGATCAGCTCCGGTCAGATTCAATTCCGGCCCAATAATGTTACCCTTAATGACAGAATAACCCTGAGGCAATTGAAGAGGAACACCTGTGACCCCGACCGTCCTTGGTCTTTGCATCAAACTATCAGTATAATCAGCGCCACTAATGTCAGCCCCTTCAAAATTAGCTTCCTTCAAATTAGCTCCATTAAAACGGACACCACTGAGATCGGCATCGTTAAGTTCGGCACCACTAAGATCAGCACCCTCAAGGACAGCACCACTCAAGTCAGCCCCTTTCAGGTCAGCTCCACTCAAATCAGCTTCAATGAGGTTCACTTTCGGTCCGATCACATGATTTTTTACGATAAGATATCCCCGAGGCAGTTCAAGAGGATCACCTGTTATTTCAACCATTCTGGTCCTTTCAAGATCAGCTCCAATGAAGCTAGAACCACTAAGGTTAGTCGCACTGAGATTGGCAATGGTGAGTCTGGCCCCGCTCAGGTTAATGCCGCTCAAGTCCGCACCCACAAGCTCAGCACCTTGTAGATTGGATCCCTCAAAATCAGCTTCTGTTAAATCAGCGTCTACGAGATTGGCACCACTAAGATCAGCTCCTCTTAGGTTCAGTCCCCTAAGATCAGAATTTACAAGGTCCGATCCACTCAGATCTACTTTCGGACCCACAATATTATTTTTCACCATAAGATATCCTTTAGGTAACTCGAGAGGAGAACCTTTAACACCCACCGTTCTGGTCCTTTCCATATTAGCCCCGCTAAGAGTAGCTGCACTCATATCGGCCCCCTCAAGGTTCGCCCCCTCAAGGTTCGCTTCCTCAAAATTCGCCCCCTCAAGGTTCGCTCCGTTCAACTTTGCCCCTTCTAAATTCGCTGCGCTAAGCTCAGCGACAATGAGATTAGATCTGGTAAGATCAGCACCGATTAGATTCGCTTCAGCCATATTAGTGCCCGTCAGATTGGTTCCGGTAAGATCAGTACTTTTGAGGATTGTTCTTTGGAGAGCAGCTCTACTGAGAATTGCCCCCCGCAGATTTACTCCCTCCAAATTAACCTCACTGAGGTCAGCGGCAATGAGGATGGATTCACTAAGATCTACTCCTCTCAGATCGGCTCCATTGAGCTTGGTGCCCGGTTTAATATCATAAGTTTCACCGTTCAGTTGAATTTTTCCCGTCCTTAATCCTGTATCAGGGTCGATAATTTCCTCAATCCATGAGCCTTCGGCAAAAGCACTGATCGCACCAAATGCATAAAAGAATAGAGAAATAAAGACCGACTTTTTCATGCCCTTTTTGTACAGCAGTCGCGGCCCTTTTCCAAGGCTTTCATGAGACAATAATTTAAATAGCAATTAGAAACATTATTATATGCGCACCTCATTAACTGATGGCATCTGGATGCCCCATCCTATTCAATACCATTCCTAATACCCATGAGCAATTGGTCACACCGGTCCCGCATCGAATTCAACTTTTCAATATAGTCGGAATCATTGGATAAATTATTCCTTTCGTGAGGATCGTTTTTAAGGTCATAGATCTCTTCATAGATTGGGTCCTGCTCAAAGTAGCGAATATATTTCCAATCCTTCGAACGTATCCCCTCACTCTTAGGAATTTTTTTATGTTCAAAGAGGTGCTCACAGAGAAAATCCTCACGCCATACATTACCGGCTTTGCCTAAAAGAAGAGATTTAATGCTCCGACCATCCATTGGAGGTTTTTCCTCAATCATAGCAAAATCAAGAATGGTTGGAGCCAGATCCAAATTGAGCACCATTTCTTGCCGCACTTTGCCACGCTGAGTCTTAGCTATTGTGCGAGGATCGTAAACGATCATAGGAACACGGATCGATTCCTCATACAGTAACCAGCAATCACTCAGTCCACGTTCTCCAAAGAACATCCCATTATCACTGGAATATATAATTATAGTGTTCTTTGCCAGATCAAGCTTATGTAATTGATCTCGCAAACGGCCGACCGCGTCATCTACTCCACTGACCATTCGGTACATACCCTTCATCATTCTTTGAAATTTTTCGGGCGTATCAAATCTCCAGCGCCACCGTTCCCTGCCGAGAGAACCCTGCAGAAAATCGGGCTGTCTTTCAAAAAAGTTTCGGTCTGAATTGAGCGGCTCAGGTATTATAGATTCTTTATAATAATCGTCAAACCGAACCGGCCAGATGTATTGCCTCTCATCATCATCCTGAGCGTGAGGGGCATTGAAACTTAGAGTTAAACAGAAAGGCTGGTCACTCTTACTCCGCTGCACCAAGAATGAATTGGCCTTGTCAGCCGTCACGTCAGTCAGATGTTTTTTCCGACCTTCTGAATCGGTAACAAAGTACCCTTTAGGACCACTCTTGCCCCAATGCTCAAAATTATCAAAATCATCAAACATCAGCTCTAATGATTGATCTTCATTCTCAACCATTATTTGACCATTCGACTCAATACCAAACTTACCTATAAGAGCGGTCCGATAACCATTTTTCTTCAATAGTGCAGGATAGCTTTTTGCTGCCAATTTAGCCTTAAATGGATCCGTATTAAAAGTGAAACCATGCCGTCGACGATACATACCTGTAAAGATACTTGCTCGACTGGCACTGCAGATTGGAGTCGTCACAAAAGCATTCTGTAAACGAACACCGTCGGCCGCCAAACGGTCCAGATTCGGTGTGGAAATGATCTTATTACCAGCGCANCGCATTGCCCANGCCGGCNGATTATCNGATAAGATGATAATGAAATTAGGAGACTCCAAAGCTTTTACCTCCGCAGGGAATGCACCCATTAAAGAAAAAAGGATCACTGAAACGGCGGAGAGTTTCATGAAAATTTAAAAGTATGTAAAAGAACCATCTGAAAACAATGAACGATCGATCAAATAACAGCAACTAAGAACAGANATAAGGCTNCTTGCAGTCAGGCCCGATTAAAATAATGATATGACATTCCAAGGCAATGCCCTGACACTCAGAAAAACGAAAAAATAATAACAATGGACCGCTCACTCATTGCAGTCATTCTAATCGCAATCAATACTTTGAGCGAGGCAAAGACCCCGAACATTCTCCTCATAGTTTCGGAGGACAACGGTCCTGAGATCGGTTCTTATGGGACTGAAATTGAAACGCCNAACCTCGATGAATTGGCAGCTTCAGGGACTCTCTTTGAAAATGCCTATGTTCCTCAGGCAGGCTGCTCACAATCTCGAGCAGCTTTTCTGACAGGACTTTATCCGCACCAGAATGGACAAATCGGTTTAGCTACTTGGAACTATGAAATGTTTTCAGAAAAGATTCCAAATATCATTAATTCGCTGAGCGAGGGAGGTTATCGGACCGGAATCATAGGCAAGCTGCATGTTAAGCCCAAGTCAGCATTCAAATTCGATTTTAAAGCTATTCCAAATAGTAATTTNCAGCGCAAGAACATGGGCCTCTATTCTGAAAAAGCCTCGGAATTCTTCAAATCGGGCGGAGGACCTTTTTACCTTCAGGTAAATTATCCAGACGCTCACCGACCTTTCATTCCNCAAGTCAATGGAATTCCTCANAAACCACTGAANGCGAGTGATGTTGAGNCNCTGCCTTTCATTGGAATAGATCACCCTGAGATNCGGCAACAAACNGCCGATTACTATAACTGNATCATGCGNCTTGATTACTATATCGGAGAANTNCTCAAATCTTTGGAGGAATCTGGNGCGGCCAGGGACACCGTAATCATTTATATTGGTGATCATGGAGCCGATCTTCCACGCGGCAAACGGACCTGTTATGAGGGTGGCCTTCGAATACCAATGATCATTAGTTGGCCAAAGGCAAAGAAGAACCAAAGGAGGAAAGAGCTGGTGAGCACACTTGATTTATTCCCCACAATTTGCGAAATCGCAGGATTAAAAGTTCCTAATTCATTGATGGGACAGTCCCTCAAGGACATCATCCACGGCAAAAAGCCAGAGTGGAGAAGAGCCATGTTTACAGGTTACCACGTACATTCAAACCACAACCCCTGGCCGCAAAGAGCCGTTCGGGACGAACGTTACAAACTCATCTTCAATCCCCTGTCCGGCGAAGTGAACCCCGGTTATGAATTCACAATGAGTAAGAAGTTCATGGAAACGACTGAATCCGAATTAATGGAGTCTGCGTCTGATCAGGTCCGAGCTGCATATGAAATCTCAAAAAAACCTCCCCGTTTTGAATTGTACGATCTTCAGAAAGATCCTTATGAATTTAATAATCTGGTCAATGAACCGGAGCATTCAGGTGAACTGAAAAGACTACGGTCCCTGCTCATGCATTGGCAGAAAGAATCTCGAGATCCGTTTCTTTACCCTGAAACCCCTGAAAAACTATTCCATATGATAAAGAAATCCGGGACCAAGGAGCGAAAAAAAATTGATTATAAGTCACTGTTTCATAAATCAAAACAGTCTATAGAATAAATTCCCAGATCAGCCCCGCCCCTAAAATGAAAACCTGAGGGAAAAAATTCAGCAGTATGCTTTTTTCCTTCCATGCAAAACCCACGACTGTCCATGTACATGCGCCCACAAGATGGACCATGACATTCCATGGATGAATGTTAAAGGCGTGTAAAACGATGGCACATACAATTGTAATAGCGCTGAAATACTTGAGATAAAATATCATGATTTAGGAAATTAAATAAGGCTTCCAAAACAGTAAAGAATAAGAATTGTGAAGGCTAAGATTTACCCTCCCCATTTCTATCGAGGCCACTTGATACAAAGTTGATACATAACTAGATACACTTTACGCTTTAACTATAATGGAAACCAAGCATACAGGTACGTCACGACGCATTCCTATTTCGATCGCCAACTGGAAGATGGCGATGACCCTTGAGGAATGTCGCGTTTTTGCGCAACAATTTGAGTTAGAGATGGGTAGCCTAATCGGCCATATTCAGGTAATTCTCTGCGCACCTGCAACCGCGATGTCGACTATCTCGGAAGCGGTTAAGGAACTGCCTCTCATCGATCCGGGCGCTCAGAATTCCTCGGCTTATCCCGATCCCGAGCACAGCGGCGAGGTGTCCGCTCGATTGCTTGCTGATGCTGGATGCGTCTTCTGTATGGTAGGGCACTGGGAAATGAAGGTTCGCATGAATAAGAACGACGAGGAATTAAATCACGAACTGCACTCCGTTTATGAAAGCGGCATGCGCCCCATCATTCTCGTAGGAGAATCCAAGACCGAAAAAGGAACACCCAGCGACGACCTCGTAGAGCGCATGGAAACGATGATGAAAGGCATCACCGCCGATCAGATCAATCAAGCTGTCATGGTCTACGAACCGGAGTGGGCGATTGGTGCTGAGGAGCCGGCTCCCCCAGAATACATCGCTGAACGCGCCACTTTTATGCGCCAATGGCTTACTGATCGCTATGGTTTTGAAGCCGTTGATCCCATTCCCATCATCTATGGAGGGGCTGTATTTCCTGAAAATGCGGAGTGGTTACTAACGACCCCCGACATCGACGGCTTAGGGGCAGGACGAAAGAGCCGCGATGCCAAAGAGTTCGCCAGCATCGCAAAACTCGTGGGCAAGGCATTCGATCTCATTTAGCCTTGTCTTTTCTGCGCAGTTGCACAATGTCATAGCTAGTTAATTGACCACTTTCCTATCTCCTGCGTTAAACATTCGGAGAGACGGAGTATTGGTTCTTGTTTTGCCTTTTGAGCAACTTGTTGGCAGGCCCTGAACCCTCACCGGTAAATTGTTCGGTCTTGTCATCGAAAGCGAGTTTAGCATGATCGACTCGAGTAGCGATGTTTCCCAGATGCACTAAGGCCGTACTGGCGTGGAGAATTTCAACATCTGAATTAGGAGCTTCGCGCGACTTGATGCTTTCGATGAAATTCTTCTGATGCAACGGATCAGGATGGCGGCCATGCATTTCAGCAGACACTTTACCGCCCGCAGTGAAAGCCTGCCATCCTCCGCCGTGCCGGCCAATCATCATTTGCTCTTTTGAGCCGTAAAGTTCTATCCGCGTTGCACAATGAGGCCAGTGAGGGAATACGTCCGCGTTGCGATTAACGATCTTCTTCATGTAAGCGGGATAGTTGGTCTGCTCCACCGTCACTACCATCCCGGGAAATTCGAACTGGATGACCTGGGTATCCGGCACCTCCGCGTCGTCGCCTTTGAAATGCAGACGGCCACCGGTTGCCGCGACCGATAGAGGC
This sequence comes from Verrucomicrobiales bacterium, assembly GCA_002708885.1. Taxonomy (GTDB): domain Bacteria; phylum Verrucomicrobiota; class Verrucomicrobiia; order Verrucomicrobiales; family DEV007; genus EC70. Next base: position 99,170 of record PAPL01000039.1, read on the forward strand.
ATCCCGGGATCCCCGAGAAGCAGGCAAGCCAGATCGATCTGGTGAACCCCGTCGTCGGCCAGATCTCCACCAGAGAAATCCCAGAACTTGTGCCAGCCGGCGTGGAAGATCCCCGAATGGTAGGGCCGCTCCGGCGCAGGACCAAGCCACCGCGCCCAGTCGAAGCCCTCCGGCTGCGGTTGCGAGTTACCTAAACGGTACGGCCCGCCGGCCTTAAGGTTGTAGATCTTGGCGAGGTGGATGTCACCGAGCTTGCCGCTGCGAATGTACTCCAAAGCAGCCAGATTGTAGGGCGCGCTGCGGTTCTGGGTGCCCACCTGCACGATGCGCTTGTGTTTGTGCGCGGCCTTCAGTAGCATGCGGCCCTCGAACATATTGTGCGAATGTGGCTTTTCGACATAGACGTCCTTCCCGGCCTGGCAGGCCATGATGGAGAGAGGGCTGTGCCAGTGATCGGGCGTCGCGACGATGACCGCATCTAGATCCCTCGCTTCGAGCAACTCCTCAACCCGTTTCAATTTCTTGGGAACTTTCCCGTGCTGATGCCTAGCAATGGCTCGGGCCGAACCCTCCAGACGACTGTCTAGCAGGTCACACAAATGCGTAATTTGCACGTCATCGCGCTCCGCAAAACTGGCCGCGAGCATGTTACCACGGCCGCCACAGCCAATCAGCGCTAGGCGGACCGTATCGCCTGGGCTGCGCGGCGCTGCAATGGCCGGAAAGGCAAGCGAAGCTGCTGTTGCCGCTCCTGTGCGTTTCAAAAACCGGCGGCGACTCGAGCCGACTGAGACTTCTTTGACAAGGTGATCAGAGGGCGCGTTCATTAGTTCATGCTAACGAATCCCGCTCGAACACTCAAGTGCTAAAAGATAAAGTAAAGCGACCCATGAACCATTAACAGCTATAAAAATCTTAGGGATTCATGAAGCCTAAATCCGATTCACACAAATGAACATAAGCGCACACATGAACCCCCAAGAGAAGGCACTCTTGCCGATACTGGTGACGCTATCAGGAACACTGATGCTGATTAGGCTGGTGCAATTATAGATGACATGCGACCCGATGCTGGTGGCGCACTAAAATTATTTCTAGGGTCGGGCAGACCTTTTCCCGTATCCTCCTGCCGTTGAGTATGGAGCCAATGAAGGTGTAGCGCACACCAAACTCATAGATCAAAAGCAGGGGAGCCGTTGTGAAAAAACACAATCAGAAATTTCGGCAAGGTTGGTATGTTCAAGGTACTGACCATTGACTGAATGGCACATGATCACCAACCAGTGGATGTTATAAATATCTTGATTGACGATGTGCCCTTTGTTAAAATTAGTTCACTGTGAGAAAATCACCGTTTGGATGTTTCATTGGGATACTTTTTTTAATTGTCACCTTTGTCGGCATAGTCAGGCATACTGCCAATATTGAGTCCTATGTGGATTCAGAATGGACTTTAAAAGATACGTTTAATTTAATAACAGGTATACTTCTAATGGGCAGCGGAATGGTCGGCTGTTTGATAGTTGCAAGCTTTCTTCTGGATAAAAAATAGAATGGCAGAAGATTCAATCAATCGGAGCAAGAAGAAAGCTTGCCAGGCAATATTCATATCAATGTTCATCACAGCAGTGATCGTATTGCTGAAACTTGAGATGACCAGAACTGAAGGCAAGCTAACTCTCTTAGTATTAACTCTTTTTCCTTATGGTTTTCTTGCACTTATAGCCTCTTGCACTGCCAAGAAAAGAGCCCTTCAAAATGTCTTGGCATTAAGGCTACGCAAACCGCATCATTGGATCAATTGCCTATATAATTCTTTATCCATCAAGCCCATCAGGCGCTGCAGGAGGCGCATCGATTGCGGCACTGATCTTCTTCTTCGTTACATTTGTTCAATTTTTATTAGTTGCAGTGTTTTCAATATTGCTCGCCATAAATACATTAGCGAAAAGCAAGTGCCCTCCAAAGACTGAACAAATACAAAATCCACCACAGATTAGAATCTCCATCTAATCCCAAGAAGGAAAGTTCCCCTCTTCCGCTAGAGAAGTCATCGTTGAGGTCAAACTCTCCATATAACTAATTTTATCTGAATTCCAAAAAAGGGGTTCCCCAATAAATAAATCAATAAAGAACGGAACCAATAACGCCTCTCCTTTAGGCAAAACCTTACCTAATCCATGCATGAAGACTGGTATCACTGGCACTTCAGGATTTTGTTTTGCTAAATGCGCTATACCTGCTTTGAAATCACCCAAGCGTTCAGGCGAACCACGAGAACCCTCGGGAAACAATATAACAATCTCATTTTTTGAAAGAAACTCATTCATATCTGACAAAGGATTCTTTTTCTTAGATCTCATTTTTCGATCAAGTGGAATAATTCCCATTATATTTAATGCAAACCACTTAAGTAAGGGGTTCCTATAAAAATAATCCTGAGCGGCAACGGGCCTTATTCTTAATAGTAAACGCAATGGGAATAAACAAATTAAGGCGAGAGCATCCAAGTGACTATTATGATTAGCGACTATGACAGCTGGGCCTTTTTTAGGTAATCTACTTTTGTGTCTGACATGAAGACCGAGAATTATGATAAGCAAGGGCCGGACAAGAATAGCAAAAAATAAAATACGCAAAGCACCTTTCATATCATTTTAAAGCGTTGCGCCAAAGGTATGGAAATCAAAAGACCAATATACAAAATGAAAAAATAATGGTGAAGTGTACGTCAAACTGTCAACCCTATCCAAAATACCTCCATGACCAGGCAATAAACTTCCACTATCTTTAATATTCATATCTCTCTTCAGCGCTGAAAGATTCACATCACCAAAGAAGCCCGAGACACCAATAATAAATCCACTGATGAGAGATTGCTTAGGGTCTAGAATAGTCAAGAAGGGTCCTAAACCCCAAGCTATAATTATACATGTTAAGACGCCGCCTATAAAACCCGCCCAAGTCTTTCCAGGACTCACACTCGGCAAGATCTTTGCTCTTCCAAATAATTTTCCCCATATGAATTGAAAAACGTCGTTGAGCTGGGTCATTATAACCAGAAAAAGCACAAGACCAATTCCTGGCAGTTCACCTGGAAAGTCATTACGTTTCAAAATTAAAAGGAATGCTGTATGACTAAGACAGAAAACGGTCAGCATGAGACCCCAATGAATCGTGCCAACAGATTTTATATAACCATCGGTCTGTCCTATAAGAACCATTCTTAAAGGAATAAAAAGGAACATATAGACGGGTATAAAAATTATAAATAACCCGTACCACTCTTGGTGAATCCAATAATACTGTAAGGGTATCGCTAAGTATCCCCAAAAAAGGGCTCTCCGGTCAGCTCTTCGAGTCGGTATTAAAGAAAAGAATTCTTTCAGAGCTAAAAAACTTACAAGCCCAAAAAAAACAATAGAAACTTTCCCTGACATCAAAATTGCAAGAGTAAAGACTACAGCCATAACCCACCATGACTTCACTCTCTGCGTCAATGAATTAAAATCATTTTGAGGCTTTAACTTAGTTAAAATAAATACAATAAGACTAGCAGTGATAAGAACTCCACCAATGACACATAGAGCAAAAAAAATCTCTTCAGGAAGGCTCAATAAATTTTGTGCTTTAGGGTCTTTCATTAGCTTATCTCTTTAAGCGCTTTCATCGCTCTATTCCAAATCGTCAAAATCACTAGCAGTAAAACGATAGAGAGAACCCAATCGAGCCAAGGTGAGGAACTGACACCTAACCCAATCAATAAACAAATAGCACCAAACACAAAAGCCCGATCACTTTTACCCATAGGCCCATCATACCGACGGCTCGCACCAATTTGCACGGATATGACACCCACCATCTCGCTAATAATAGAAAATACTACAATCAGAATAATCAGCTCACCTCTAAAGCCTAGAACAACAGCAAGAGGAAGGTATAAAAACAAATCCGAAATAACATCTCCCAACTCATTAAGGACAGCCCCAAGATTTGATTCCATTGAATGCTCTCTTGCAAGCATGCCATCAATTGCATTTAGCGCCATTCGAACAAGCAAAATTAACGGCACAAGGAGAAGAGGCCATGACTGTTCTCCATAAAAATAAATTAATGCCCCAATTACAATAGAAAGAATGGCAGCAAAAACTGTAACCTGATTGGCTGTTACTCCGAGCGATGCAAGTCTATTAGTTAAAGGCCTTAACAAGGCCTGAAACTTTGGCTTAATCTGGTATATACTGACCATAAGTACAATGAGTCATTGGCATTAGTAATTTAACACAGCTCACACAATGCAATTACAATACCAGATCAACCCATTACAAAACTTTAGCGCCTCATTAATTCCTGACCAATCACAAAATTATCGATAATTTTTGTGCGGACATTAACTAAATCGATCCCCGCACAAATGACTATGAATCAGGGGGCAGGATTCATAGCGGGACATAGATTCGTTTGAAGGTTACTTATCAGACCTAGATTCTAATTCCTTTAATTCTATTGATGTGCGTAATTTTAATTTTTTCCGATAAGAAACATGTCGCCAGATTACATACACAGTAAATACGGGAACCAAGATTGCTTCACCTTCTGTATTCCTCAGCCCCTCACTCAATGCTACAGCAATTGCAATGATTGAAAATAAAACAAGGAGACATATAAAAAGCAGATTATAGCCAATGGGCTTCTTTAAAGAAGCTCGAGATTTAGAGATTCTAGTCTTTAGCGAGTTAGTATCTAATTCTTTTACCTCCTG
>PAPL01000040.1 GCA_002708885.1 Verrucomicrobiales bacterium
TTATCAATGCGAGGACGGTTAGGAACTCTTACCAGTTCTTTGTTCCAAGGGTGTATTTTGGTTTTCTTAGTTCTTAGTTTATTTCTTCGTCCTAAGGTTGCATTCTGGGTTGTCCTAGGGATTCCAATAAGCTTTGCAGGAGGCGTAATGCTGATGCCTCAAATGGGCATTACGGCAAATGTAATGAGTCTATTCGGATTCATTATAGTACTGGGCGTAGTAGTCGATGACGCAATTGTCACAGGCGAAAATGTATACTCTAAACTGCAGAAAGGCATGAACCCCATAGAGGCTTCGGTTCTTGGAACAAAAGAGGTCGCTTTGCCTGTCACTTTTGGGGTGCTTACCACAATCGTAGCCTTTATACCGCTACTCTTCTTTGAAGGCAGATGGGGTGATTTTGCGGGTCAAATACCTCCAATAGTTGCTCCTGTGCTTTTATTTTCTCTTGTCGAATCAAAGCTCATCCTTCCTTCCCATTTAAAACACGTTGCTCCTCGCGGAGATAATTTAAATGCGTTTGGGCGTTACCAAAAAAGAATTGCCTCCAGTTTGGAGATTCTTGTTAAAAAGATATATGAACCTTCTCTTGAATTTGCTATTAGATGGAGATTCAGCGTAATAGCAACCTTCTTAGCAATGGCTCTAATAATGGCAGGTCTCTGCATGAGTGGACGTATAGGTTTTTCATCTTTCCCATCAGTCGAAAGCCTCAAAGTCACGGCTTCTCTGAACCTGCCAAACAATTTAAAAATCGATAAAACAAAAGAACTGATCAATCAAATCAGCGCAGTAACCGAACAACTAAAAGAAGAATTCATTGACCCCGGAACTGGAGAAAGTCTCATCAGGAATGTTGCTAAAGTTACAGGGTCTTATCGGTTAGGAGGAAGGTATGATCACTCCAGAGGGCAGGTCATAGCGGAGGTCATTCCTCCTAGTCAACGTTCCGAGCCTGGACCTCGCAACAGTAAAATTGCAAACAGATGGAAAGAAATTATCGGCGAAATCGAAGAAGCAGATGATTTTTCCATACGAGCAGAAGTGACAGGAAGAAGAGACCGTGATGACGATAAAAAGGCTGATCCACTAGAATTAGAACTGAGGGGTCCGAACTCCGAGAAAAAGAATTATATCGCCCAAGAAATAAAAGAAATGCTCGGTAAATATGAAGGCATCAATGGGAGTTGGGCACAAATCAATCGTGGACAAGACGAACTCGAATTTACTTTAAAAACTCGAGCAATAGAATTGGGACTGACTCAACAATCCCTGGCCCGACAAGTGCGCCAATCTTTTTATGGTGAAGAAGCCCAAAGAATCATGCGAGGAACTGATGAAATCAAAGTCATGGTCCGACTCCCTCAAAAGGACCGCGAATCATTACATACTCTTTCAAAAATAAAAATTCGCACTCCTAGTGGAACCGAAGTGCCTCTATCAACAGTCGCTGAATTTAGACCCACAAAATCACCTACATTCGTTGAACGAAATGATGGAGCCGAAGTTATCCGTATAGGAGCCGCTCCAGCTGATGAAACCGTTGATATAATTGGCATAGCAAACGAGTTAACTCCCCTAATACAAGAAAAAGTAAATCAGGAAGAAAACCTTTCCTTTCAATTCACTGGATATATCGCTGAACATGTAGAGTCTAAGAAAAGAACTAGAATTGGAGCCATTGCCTTATTCTTTGCCTTATTCACATTACTAGCAATTCCCTTCAAATCAGTATTGCAGCCAATATATGTGTTACTAGCAATTCCTTTCGGCGTCATAGGAGCATTACTCGGGCATATAATCATGGGCATTAACATATCTTTTCTATCTATTTTCGGCATGCTTGCTCTGGCAGGCGTAGTTGTGAATGATTCACTCGTAATGGTCGATTACATAAATAGAAAGCAGGCCGAAGGGCTTAGCCTTCGTGAGGCTTGCATGAAAGCAGGGCCCCGAAGATTTAGGCCCATATTGCTCACTTCACTGACTACTTTTGCTGGGCTCGTTCCATTACTAATGGATCAATCACTTCAAGCTCAATTCCTAATTCCGATGGCAGTCTCCCTTGGTTTTGGAGTCCTTTTTGCCACTGCCATCACTCTTTACTTAATACCATGTTCTTTGATTTGCGCTGAAGACATTGGCAAGCAAATTAGAACCTCTCTATACCCAAAAAAAAATAGCTCAGCTTGAACTTACCCCCGATAAAAATCTATCCATCTCAACTCAATTTTTCGCGCGCCCATTAGTTTTCTCTGCGGAAGCTCAACTTCAAAATAGCCTGATATTTTTTTTGATCCTTTTAGCAAGTGGCGCCCCTTCAAAGGATTCCCTTTAGAATCAAGCATCCTGATTTTCAATTCTTCTTTTGCAAAGGTTTTCCCTTTGATTTTCGCATTCAATCCTTCTAACCCAGATAAATAGAATCGCAGAATAACTTTATGAGGCCATTTTCTATTTTTAGATATTAATGATCCTTTCCCAATACCGAATTGATCACGGACCTCAAAAACTACTGCATTGTTCTTTGCTGTTATCTTTATTTTTCTTGTTTCTGCATGTGCAGCATCCTTTGGAAATTCCACTTCAAATCCTGAACTGTTTTCAAAACCAACGGCATTTTTAAAACAGCCAAATATCAGCAACCCGAAAACACAAAATCCAAGAGATCTAACCATTCCAATTAACTCTAATATATCAGGTCAGAATTTACGAGCAGGATTAATAGTCTGAAACACTATAAATATTCTAATTTTAGAGCACTCTTCTTGACCTGGCCTGTGGATGCTATCAATATCTGCGATCCATGGCTAAACTTAATAATAACTACCTTAAACTGAAAGCAGGCTATCTTTTTCCCGAAATTGCCAGAAGAGTCAAATCGTTTTCTGATAGCAATCCGGACAATGCTACTAATCTAATACGATGCGGAATAGGAGACGTTACTGAGCCTTTACCATTAGCAGCACGTGATGCCATGAAAGCCGCAGTCGACGAACTAGGAAATCATGAAACGTTCAGAGGTTACGGGCCTGAACAAGGTTATGACTTTTTACGCGCTGCCATAGCTGATGGAGATTATAGAGATAACGGAATTTCGTTAGAAGATGACGAGATATTCGTTTCTGATGGATCAAAATGCGACACTGGCAATATCTTAGATATATTTGGAAATGGAAATAAGATCGCAATAACTGACCCCGTTTATCCCGTTTACGTAGACACGAACGTGATGGCTGGAAACACCGGAGAAGCCAATGAGAGCGGCGCTTATGAAGGAATTCATTATATGCCCTGTAATGCAGAAAACGGCTTCGTTCCAGAAATACCTCAAGAACGCGTTGATCTGATTTATCTTTGTTACCCCAATAACCCTACAGGGGCCACGGCAACAAAAGATCAACTCGAAAAATGGGTTGGCTATGCAAGAGAACAAGGTGCTGTAATACTGTATGATGCAGCCTATCAAGCATTCATTCAGGACCAATCAGTGCCGCGATCAATCTACGAAATTGATGGTGCACGAGAATGCGCGATTGAATTTAGATCCTTTTCCAAAAACGGGGGATTTACCGGTGTTCGATGCGCTTTCACCGTCGTCCCAAAAGAGCTAATGGCCGAAGATGAAAATGGTGAGAAACGCTCACTCCATCCTTTATGGTCCAGGAGGCAGTCCACTAAATTTAATAGTGTCAGTTATCCTGTTCAAAAGGCAGCCGAAGCCTTGTACTCAGAAGATGGAAAGAGCCAAGTAGAAAGCCTAATTACTCATTACATGGAGAATGCAGAGAAACTGAGATCAGCATGCTCTGAGATTGGTCTTTCGGTGTATGGCGGGGAAAATGCCCCCTACGTATGGGTCGCATGTCCAGACTCAATAGACAGTTGGGGAATGTTCGATAAAATGCTTAATGAAGCCAAAGTCGTTATAACTCCCGGAGCAGGTTTCGGTGAAGCCGGTGAAGGGTTCTTTAGAATTTCAGCCTTCAATTCAAAATCCAATGTTGATACCGTTTGTGAACGTTTGAAGGCCACCCTTTAATCAGCTTCTTCTTATTGAATAAAAAGAAACTGCTGCGTGTTCAATGTGGACCATAATATGCTTTGCCTTGCCATATTGCCTGAGAGCGAAGCTTCATCTCTAAGCAAGCTCTTCTCATATAAGCTGGGATATCTTGAGAATGTTGTCAGATAAATAATATCAATAAGCTCATCAGAATCTTCTGCGGAATTCATTTTCTGAGAAATTACTGAGTTAGGATTCATTAAAAATTTTAAGAAATCTCCATTCATCAATGACAATGCTTGATTCGTAGATGCCTTATAATTAGCATTTTCAATTAATGATCTATCGGACTGCCCAAAGTCGCGCAAGAAATGACCGTCAGGCGCCGGACTTGAAATTTCAGAGGCTCTGACATAACCGCGAAACATTCTGTCTCTCTTATCACCGCGGGGCTTCTTTCCATTTTTTTGCGCCTTGCCAATCTGAGACTTCATCTTTGAATTCGCTGCTTGCTTGTAAATGTTTGGATACTTCTTGCTTGGAAAAGCTCCCTTTAATTCCGCAACAAGTGCTCTCGGAGTATTTCTGAAAGGAGTTCTGAAGTATCCCGTAAAATCAGAAGGATCCCAGAAAGTAAGTCTGGCATATTCGGAAGTGGCTTTTTCATTGAAGTTTAAAATTCTTCTAGCCAGAGCCAATGCTTCACTCTCTTTATTTCCAGAAATAACCTCCTTAACTTGTTGACGGAACTGGTCCATCTTTTTCTGTGTCTCCTTGTTAAAAGAAGCTACCTCTTTGGTCCTTTTGATGAGAGCCTCTGGAGTCTGTTCATTTAATTTTTGCCATGCTTTGAGCCNAGGGTTATGAGAGNTTTGATCAGAAANTTTATCAATATCCGGTCGAATCATCGATACGACAGAATCCCATATTTGCTCAGCACTCATTCTTTGAAGCCTNGGGCCTTGGAAGTGAAAAATTTCACCTGAGTTCAGTTCAAATGATTGAGATTCCCTGCTAAATGCATCAGTTTTGTATAGAACGGCATTAAATTTCCTCATGTCATATTCCAAATCCACCATTAATTTCTCGAGATAAGCCATCAATTGAGCATCAGCGGGTTTCGTNGAATCATCTATTTTATCAACAGGTTCATAGANACCGACTCCAAACACTTTTTTCCACATCCTGTTAACAATAGTTTTAGTGAATCTGGGATTNTTTGGAGANGTCATCCAATCGGCATAGGCCTCGATTCTACTTTGCCCTCCCTTTAACTCAACGCTCTCTCCGAAAGGAGTGGCNGGAAGAATAATTTGGTTAGGTTTTGCATCATCATATTGATAGTCATCAGGAAGTTTGAGTGGAGTCTTAGTTTCTCTGACAAGCGAATTACGAAAGTTGTCCGTTAAATTCTGNAAAGCCCGCTGAAGTTCACGCGTTTGATTTTTTCTCATAGAATTAATCTTACGCTTGTTACCTCGAGACGCTTTATGTTCATTCTGTGCGATTTGAATGGCCCTGTCCATTGACTCTGTTCGCCTAACTGATTTTACCGGTGTACTAAAAGCCGCAAGCTGGTAATAGTCCATCTGACTCCAGTCATCGAATGGATGGTCATGGCATTGAGCACAGACGAGTTGTGTTCCAAGAAAAACCTGAGCAGTTGTAGCAAGATGATCGAGCTCCATGCCGCGGTCACGAAGATAGAAACCAACGGCTCCGTTCTCATCGATCATCCCATCCGCCGTAATCAAATCTCTCACAAATTCAGCGTAACTCTTATTATCTCGGATGGACTGTTTAATCCAATTAGCGTAAGCAATCCCGTTCGTCGGGCTCTGACCTTGCATCCTTGTATTAACTCTAAGTATGTCCGCCCACCAATTGTACTGGTGACTGATGTATCCTTCTGAACTGATCAGTTTATCAATAAGTTTCGNTCTCTTGTTCTTTTCCTTTGAATCAATAAACTCAGTGGTCTCGGACGCGGTCGGAATCCGTCCGACTATATTTAAATAGACTCTTCTGACAAAGACAGAGTCATCAATTCTCGGATTCAAAGCGACTTTATTGGTTTTATGATAGGCAGAAAGAAGTGAATCTATCCTCTTCGTATAGACAGATAAATCTTCATTTCCCTTAAGAAGTGGAAATGACCAGAGATTAATTAAGAGTATGTAGAAAAGGGNTTTCAAATTAGGNNGATTCCGGTTAGAAATTATGAGAATAGTTGCATGACAGGATCACCATGGTTGGCCACAGTGAATGGACGAGCATTTTTCGAAAATAATCGCTGATCCAGAGGCAATCCACATCCATACGCAATCGTTGCATTAAAATCAGCTATTGTAACAGGTTGGTCCACNGGCTCGGTACCTTTGCTGTCAGTTTTACCGTGTATATAACCACCCTTAACACCTCCTCCGGCAAGAATCGCGGAAAATGCTTTAGGNTAATGGTCACGACCAGCGTTCTGATTTATCTTTGGAGTTCTTCCAAATTCAGTAGTAAGAACAACGAGTGTTTCCTCAAGCATGCCACTAACATGCAGATCATCCAGCAAAGCACTGAGTGCCTGATCAAGTATGGCAGTATTTGATTGGACTCTCTGGAAATTATCCTGATGAGTATCCCAACCTCCAAGCTGAACTTCAACGGACCGTACCCCAGATTCGCTGAGACGGCGGGCCAAAAGGCATCCTTGTCCAAAGGCATGATCACCATAACGTTCTCTGAGCAGTTGATTTTCCTGAGATATATCAAAGACCTTAAGATCAGAGCTCCTCATAAGCNTAACAGCTTCCTCATATATAGCAGTATATGNATTGGCATTCTTATCCTTATACTTAGCATGGAATTTTTGATCAATGCGCTCAGAAAGCTTCCTTCTCCGNATNAAATCAGCCTCAGATATCCNNGNGAAATGACTNCTNTTCTGAAGCCCGTCTTCTGGTTTTCCAATGATTAATGGCTCACAGTTAACTCCAAAAAAACCAGCACCAGGCGCTTTACTACCGCTAGCAATCGATACAAATCCAGGTAACTGATGATTTATTCGGTCCTCATATTTTAATAACCAAGCACCCATATGAGGATGTTGAATTGTTCCTCTTTTAGAGTAATTCGTTTTCATAAGGTACCGGGCCTGCTCATGAGCTCCTGTCTTTGAATGCAACGAATTCACAACTGCAACCTTATCCATGTGCTTTGCANTTTTCGGCANATACTCACTGACTCTTATCCCATCAGCACTCGTTTTAATTGAGGAAAGGTCACCCTTTATCTCGGATGGCGCCTCTGGCTTCGGATCAAAAGTATCAAGATGGGACATTCCTCCTGACATGTATAAATAAATAATTTTTTTTGCAGGATTTTTGCGGNCTGGAATCTTTCGATCCTTGCCCCCTGCTCCAACCGAAATGCTGGACAAAACATTAACACCTAGAAAAGTTTTAGCCGCACCAACCATAAAAGATCGACGATCTGATGCGTGCGATAGTTCTTTAGAAAGATTCATNTCAATAATGTTAAATNCTAATGATTATTCTTCGGTTATGTTTGTTCACGTTTTNAGATAATAATTACCTTAGTATNATATAACTNCAGTTCGGCAAAGATTCTCATATTTAAAANAGAATTTTAANGCTAGTGATGGACCTTAATTATTAGAATGTTTATAATTCCAATGATCCAAAGCAAAAGACCATCGTTTCATTAATTTTCGCTTAATGGAATCTGTTAATCGATGNGTGTTCTTTTGATATTTTTTCTGCTCTTCAATGTATCGCGCAATGTTGACCATTGATTCCTCATTCGCCTCAATTCCTAGGCCCCTATAAATATCATTAATAACTGCCATTGGATTGGAATCAAGGTCCTCGAATCGAACTTCGTGATAGTCTTGATCGGGAATGTTCTGACGGTCCTTAATGTGAGCTCTCATGACTCTCTCATAGAAAGAAAAAGTAATTTCCTCATAATTGATAGATGCACTTCGATGCCATGAAAATGATGGGGTCATACGTCCCCACAATTTCATCATTGAAGGAAACACTTCAAAAGGATTGCGAATAATATGAACGAATTTAGCATCCGGGAAAATCTCTTTCAGTAAAGACATCCTGCCCATACACGCAGGGTTCTTATATAACATGGTCTTGCCACCGTGAGCGTATGTCATTTTTTTTGTTAANTAAAGATAGGCCGATTTAAGCAATTTCCTTTCCTGGTCACTCATGCATTTGTACAAAACGGAGGAATTAAAATGCTCTTCAATATTTCTCGGAAAATAGAGGCATTTAAGAAAAGAAACGGAACCTAATGCGGCCAAAGCGAACTCCTCTTCCTGAGGCATGTCCGGCCCTATTGCAACTTTATCCATTCCCCGATCCTTTGGCATCATAATTTTCATCAATGCACGAGCAGGACGCAACTTACCAAGGCAATCCAAAGGCATGATTGACCTTGAGAAGGAAATGAAAGCAAATTGGTCATCCTGACTCAACAAATTGTGCAGATGTGTCGTCCCGCTACGCCAATGACCAATTATAAATACTGGCCCGTCTTTGATCTCTTGTAAATCTATCGCATTCTTATGTTTTATTTTTTCAAGGAGCACAAACGGCANTCGCAATATCACAGCAATGATTGAAAAGACCCTAGAAGGAAAAGATANTAGACTATAGGGCCAATTATTAAAATAGAGCTTCCAAAATTGGATNAATCCTGATCCCCCTATCGGATGCAANAGATCTGGAAATCTCTTCTTTNGCATAAGCTAACCTTTTATNCTGGNAGATCCAGAATTAGACTGACCCCGAAAGCTCTCAACAGCTTCGTCACTGACAAAATAATTCTGCATTTGCAAACGGGCTGGACCAAGTCCCAATCCATTAATNAATTTATAATGAGACAGTGCTTCAGAACCTGTAAATTTTCCCAAAGTGACTCCTACCCCAGAATCCATCTCGGTGAAAATACTAGCTAAAATGCATCCGGTCATCTCTCTGGAATCTCTAATGATAATGGATTGCATTTTTTCAGGATTAATAATTTCGAGCATCTCTTGAGCGACTCTCGGGAGATAAATNATTTCTTCAATTGGTTGCCCCAAACACAACTGTCCTCCTGAAGTAAANATCAAGTCTCCATTCTGTTCTGCCCTCCGAGCCGCATCAATAACACTAAATGAACTAGGGAACGAATAATCAACGATCATAGTTCCGGATCGGACCTTATTAATATCAATGATATTTGGAATATTCGAAACAGCTATAATTAANTCAGCCTCATAAACCTTATCAGATAGTTTAGTATCACAAGAACATATATCAATTTCCCCTGCAAAGCCACTCGCCAAAAGCTGATCCTGAAATTCTTTGAGCCGATCCTCTTGTTGATAAAGGTCTGACATAATAATACCACGAGGATGCGGCAAAACATCCAACATCAAGTCAAGCGTGCTCATACCCATCGAACCTAACCCGATGAAAGACACTCTCAGTTCAGACATATCACTACCCGAGCGAGCAAGAATTCCCTCAACCGATTTTATAATTGTTGCGCAACGCGTTGCATTACCAGTAGTAACAATTGGCAAATTAACCTCTTCATCATTCTCCCTCATCCAATTAATTACATCCAAACCGTCTTGAGTAACTAATGGGAGAATGCCCGTGAGAGATACTTTACTTGCTCCCAATTCTGCGGATAAGCGNAGCCCATCCATAATAATTGATCTAATTGAATTGGGATCATTGTACAAATCCGCCTCAGCGATCGGTAACATNACAAGCCCTATAGTTCCCCACTCTGTCCTATAGGAGTTAGTTAATCTCGCTTTATTGCCAAACCAATCATTAACTAACTCTGCTTTACTCAGACCAGTCACCTGCATGAATGACTCAGGAATGTAAGAAAGAGCAACGGCATCAAGGTTAGGAAAAGATTCTTTTCCCTCATTATCAATGAATTGAAAAGAAAGGTATTCAGTGTCAAGATCCTCTCCAACAGGTAACTCTTTAGAAACATTTTCGATAAATGCGGGAGAATCGACAAACTGAGCAAACTTTTCAATTGTCGGAAATCTGAAAAATACCTCTAAAGGAATCTCCTTGTCCAAAGCGTTAGATATCCTAGAAATAATTCTAACTGCCAGCAAAGAATCACCTCCNATATCAAAAAAATTATCCTTGATTCCTACTGCAGGGTTGTCAAAGGCATCAGAAAAAATCTCTGTGATTATTGTCTCTGTAATTGTTCTTGGGGGAATAAAATCATGATTCGATCCGATGTTTCCGGATTCAGGAGCAGGAAGTGNCGTGCGATCAATCTTTTTATTAGGCGTTAAAGGCAATGATTCCAGATTAACGAAATATGTAGGCACCATCACTCCCGGCAACCGATCGCGTAAGTGCTCCTTAATACTATTTAATAAATCATTTGAAAAATCTGATTCTAAAACAAAGTAAGCCACGAGAGCTTCTCCTCCTGGTAAATCATCACGTTTAACGACAACAGAAGAACTGACTTNCTCATGATCAATAAGAGCACATTCAATCTCGCCCAGCTCTATACGGAAACCCCTCAGTTTTGTCTGAAAATCAATTCTCCCGAGACATTCCAGCGTTCCATCATCTTGCCACCTTCCCAGATCTCCGGTCCTGTAGAGTCTTTGAAATCCCTGACCCGGAATCTCAACTTCAATGAAACGTTCATTGGTCAACTCTTCTCCCCGGCGATAACCCCTCGCAAGACCAGCCCCACCTATACAAATTTCACCAACAAATGAAATAGGTTGAACATTATTATTATCGTCAAGNATATAAATATTTGTATTAGAGATAGGCTTTCCGATACTCAATTTCTCTTCACCGGGAAGGACCCTNATACATGTGGACCAGACNGTAGTCTCGGTCGGCCCATACATNTTCCANACCTCATCGGCACTGCTAACGAGAAAATCAGCNAGATCTCTAGGCATGGCTTCNCCTCCACATAAGATTTTGAGTCCATTTCTTCCTTCCCATCCACTTTCCATAAGCATCCTCCAAGTAGCTGGAGTCGCCTGCATAATGGTCACCGAATGTTCATTGAGCAGTCTTGAAATACGNCTCCCATCTCTGGCATCTTCTCTAGTCGCAATGACAACCTGGGCACCTGTAATTAGCGGCAAAAAAATCTCAAGTATTGAAATATCGAATGAAAGAGTAGTCANAGCCAATANACGATCCAGCCTAGTAATTCCAGGAACCTTTCGCATTGAAGTTAGAAAATTCACTGCTGCGGAATGGGTAATCTCAACTCCCTTCGGATCTCCTGTCGACCCTGACGTATAAATAACATATGCTAAATTATCGGCATTGAATTTGGGGAAAGTAATCGGATCTGTAATTTCAGCACACTCCTCAANGCGAAAAACNTTAGCAAAATCTGGAGGCGCTAAATGNTGNGTTTCATCGGAAACAAATAGTAATGAACAACCCGANTCATTCAACATTTTTTGAATCCTNTGNAGAGGATAGTCAGGNTCAATAGGTATATAATGCGCTCCNGACTTGAGAANNCCTAACATAACAGCAATCATGAGANCATTCCTTTCAACCATAATGGCNACGGATTGATNCGTCCCAATTCCTCGATCAATCAGATTCCCNGCTACGCTATGAGCCAACTTTTCNAGTTCNTCATAAGTAATTTTCTGTTCACTTAAACGAACAGCAATTGCATCNGGAGTTTTAATCGCTTGTTCTTCAACGAGATGATGGATTCCTTTATCTTTTGGATAATCAGACTCAGTGGAATTCCATGAAGAAATAATCATTTCTGATTCTTCTTGGCCCAACAATTCTATCTCAGAAATCTTAATGCCTGGATCTTGAGTTACATTTTCCAGTAAAAGAGAAAAAGTTTTGCTTAGTTTCTCAATCGTTTCTGGTTTAAATAAATCTTGATTGTATTGCCAGCAACCAAAGATCTGACCGCCACTCTCCTCAATTACAAGAGTAATTTCAAATTGAGCCTGGCGCAAATTGAGATCAATGGTCTCCACAGTCATATCCCCAACTGAGAATTGATGCCCTCCCTTTCCTATCAGAAAAACGGCGATTCCCTGTTCATCAATGCCGGGTACGCGCTCCATGGCAAATGATATTTGGAAAAGCGGTGACCTTGCCGGGTCACGCTGCATCTTCAAATCATTGATGATCCATGAAAAGGGATAATCTTGATTTTCAATAGCTCCATTCACTGATCCTGATGTGCGATCTAAAAAGTCGATGAAACTAGGATTATCATGAGTTCTGCTTCGCAAAGGTAACATATTGACAAAATACCCAAGCATATCGCCAAGTTCTTTTTGGTTTCGTCCGGCCATCGGACTACCAACGACAATATCATCCTGATCACAATAACGATGAAATAATGCATTATAGGCAGCCAGCATAGTGGTATAAAGTGTCGTATTCTGGCTTTGTGCTAAATCCAAAACTCTTGTAGCCAGATCATCCTCAAGTATAAAACCAAGTCTTCCCCCATTGAAGGTTTGAACATTTGGACGTGGATAATCCGTTGGAAGATCAAGGAAAGTGGGCGCAGCTTCAAGACATGAAAGCCAATACTCGGATGCTCGAACCTTGTAAGGTCCTGAAAGGTTATTTCGCTGCCAATTAACATAGTCCTGATAGCTGTACTCTATCGGATCAAGGTTAGGAACTTTTCCAGACTTAATAGAAAAATAGCTTTCTATTAAATCATTCATCAACAAAGAAACGGACCATGCATCAGAAATAATGTGATGCATTGATAGTAAAACTATATGTGAATTTTGATCATTCTTGAAAAGTTCCAACCTGATAACAGGGCCATTCTCCAAATCGAAAGGTAATTCAGCGTGCTTTTGAATGAGCTTTTTAATCTGCCCCTCATTCATCTCTGATGCATCATGTTCCCGAAAATCAATTGTCTTCCCACGCTCTATCCTCTGAACAGGATCTCCATTAACTTGATGGAAAGTGGCACTCAACATAGGATGACGTTCAAATAGAGTCCTGAAAGCAACCTCCATGGATTCAATATCGACTAGAGGAGTAAGTTTGGAACTAAAGACCAAGTTATACGCCGCACTTTGAGGTGATAGTTGGTACAAAAACCACAGAGCTCTTTGTCCCTCAGAGAGAGAAAATTCCGTTAACTCTTTACCTGCCCTTTCGAATGGAACTATATCACCTGACAATGAATTTCCGGCAGAAGACTGCTCATCAGAATTTTCATCCTCGGAAAGAATCTGCTCAAGAATATTAGCAGCTAATTCCCTTATATTTGGACCGTTCAAAACAGTTCCCATCGGCAGATTAATTCCAAGGTCAGACTCCATCCTATTCATAAGCTCAATCGCCATAAGAGAGTCTAACCCGATATTAGTGAGTGCCGTATCACGGTCAACCTTAGCAACATCAGTACCAAAAACATTTGCTACTTGGCCAGCGATGAACTCTTCAAGTATCCTCAATCTCTCTTCACCCTGAGCAGCTAATACCTGAGGGCGAACAGATCCTCCCGAACCTATTTCCGAAAGTTTCTGTACTACTTTACTATAAAGTGGAGCCGCTGAAAGCGCGGGACTAAGTTTAACCAATTGCGCCCAATCAACGATAGAAGCAACAACCTGCGCATTTGATTTAGGCAACAAAAGTGACATCACATGCTGAGTATCCAACATCTTATATGGCTTCATCCCCAACTTGTTCAGGTAAGTAGCCGTTTTTTGATTACGCTCCACAAATCCGGCTCCAATCAATGCTCCCCAGTTAATAGTTAATGATGGCAGGCCTCTCGCATGGCGATAATGTGATAATGCATCTAAAAAAGCATTTCCTGCATTATAATTGGCCTGTTTAACTGCACCAATGACTGCAGAAAACGAGGAAAATTGGATGAAATAATCTAATGCATAATCTTTCGTAACCTGATGAAAATTCCAAGCCCCTAACATTTTTGGATAAAGAACTTTATTAAAACATTCCTCATCCATTTCACTCATGAACTGATCATCGATCACCATTGCCCCATGAATAATGCCTTTTATTGGAGGAAGTTCTGAACTTATCTCTCCCATAATCCGTTTCACCTCTTTGAGCGAAGTCACATCAGCTCTGCAATCCACAACCTGCTTACCTATGGATCTTAAATACTCAATATCTTCCAAAACAGATTGATCCCTAGCACCGCTACGACTGACAAGAGCCAGATGGCAGGCACCGTTCCTGACCATCCATTTGGCTAACTCGAAACCAAATCCGCTCATGCCCCCAGTGATCAAATAGGTTGCATCCGGCTTAAATAAATTTCCTTCCTGAGTGCATGGAGCAACGGAAATCGAATCACAATCAAAACTAAGCACATTCTTACCAATGTGCTTACCTTGAGCCATGAAACGAAAAGCCTCAGTAGCTTCTGTTATAGGAAAGACAGTATGCTCTAAGGGAAAATATTCGCCGCAATGAAATCTCTCAGCCAGTTCGGCAAACATGCCTTGCACATAATCCGGCCTGTCCTGCAAATGTTGTGCGAGATCGACAATAAAATAGGAAATATTATTACGTAGTTGCTGAAGCCCAATCTTTGAGTCTTTATAAACATCTACTTTGCCAATCTCAATGAAACGACCGAAAGGACTCAATACAGAAAATGACTTTGGGATGAAATCACCTGCAAGTGAATTAAGTACACAATCAACTCCAATACCATTCGTTATCTTTATTATCTCATCAGCAAATGATAGCGACCTTGAATCCAATGCATGGTGAGCTCCTAGCTCAAGAAGCAATTCTCGCTTTTCGGGAGTTCCAGCAGTCGCAAAAATTTTCAATCCTAATTTACGGGCAATTTGAATTGCCGCCATCCCTACTCCGCCGGTACCCGCATGGATAAGAACACTCTCCCCCTCTTTCATTCGGGCCAGCTCGTTCAAACTGTAATGAGCAGTTAAAAAGACAGTCGGAAGTGTAGCTGCCTCCTCAAAAGTCATTGAATCGGATTTCTTGAAAACCATCTTTTCACTGACCGTAACAAATGAGCGGAAAGAATATGGAGCCATACCAACAACCTCATCACCTACAGAAAAATTCTTTACTTTCTCACCTACAGTGACAACGATTCCTGAAAAATCATCACCCAACCATTTTAGATCAATCGGGTTACCGGGATACATACCCAATGCCTTCATGACGTCCCTAAAGTTAATTCCTCCGGCCTTGATTAAAACTTCAACCTGATCTGAGCCAGGTGAGCATCGACTTGTCTCATTCAAAGACAAATTAGTTAAAACTCCAGGAGAATGAATCTCTAGCCTGAAAGGAATTACCGACCCATCTGGCAAAACTGCCTCATTCAAACGGTCAGTTTGCTCTTCATTTTTAATCGGACATAACCGGTTCACATATCTTACTCCATCCCGATAAGCAATTTCACTCTCTTCATCGTATAGGATAAATTCTTCATAAATGTCATATGATTCGGATCCACAATTCCGATCATCAATATCAATATGTTTCCATTGGAAATCAGGATGCTCGCCTCTAGCCACGCGAATGACACCAACCATAGAAGACATTGCTATCCCACGAATCATATCACCTTCCCTAACGTGTATGACTCCACGGGTCATTATTAATACTTTCGGAACCATCTCAAAATCTATCGATGATAATGTTTTGACTAATTTAAGTAGATGCTCAGACCCGCTTCTCTGAGCATTAANTAAATCATCTTCNGAAAGACTCTCATCAGATGGCAATGACTCNGCGCCAAACGCATGGATAATGGCACGCACTCCAGAAACACNNTTAAAAGCCTCACTAATATCCTGATCAGATGAAATCCTTATGGTCTGATCAAACGTANCATTGAAACATATAGACAACTCGTCAAAAAAAGCACCNTCATCAGCAAAAATGATTAGTACGCCTTTTTTATTCGTATCATCAGAGCCATCCAGATCCCTCTCCTCCTTATTAGAATTAATCTCTCCAGTNATTGTTGAGGGTCCTCTCCGAGCCATAAAAGCAGTCTGACCGGACTCATCAGGATCAGGCGTGTTCACAAATGATACCACATCTTTATAACCGCAATNTAAAATCAAATTTTCCCACTCTTGACGGTTCAGTAATGCCGAATTGGGTCTCAGATCAATGTCAGTGTATTGCCACCAACCCTTGAGCAATCCAAAAACAAGATCCAGTGCACTACGAGAGCGTGTCACTTCTAAGAAGATGAGCAATCCATCATCTGACAGGCAACACTTCAGCTGTTCAAGTGTATTGCTAAGATCAGAAGTAGCATGAATTACGTTTGACGCTAAAACTATATCAAAAGATTGAGGAGCAATCCCCTGATCTTCAGGGGGTTTTTCTATATCAAAAATACAGTAATCTACTGACGAATTTTCAGTAAATTCTTTCTTGGCTTCAGCAATGAAAGCCTGACCAGTGTCAGAAAAAGTATAATCAATTTTATTGGGTGATAATTTTTCTAGAACGCTTCGGGTCAAGGATCCAGTCCCGGCCCCAACTTCAAGGATCCTGACAGCACGTCCATCCGGAACACCTTCAATGGCTTTTTGAACCGCAATCGAAACCATTTCATTATTGGCAGGAAAATCAGCTCCATTGATATAAAAAGATTCAAGAACTTCAGAAGAACCTTTCGGAAAAAGAACTTCAAGAGCATCAGTTTCTCCAGAAAGCACTTCAGTGAGTCTGGGCCAAACCAAATGGTAAAGATCAAGATCAGCCTTCAGATCTGGATGCTTCATACCTAGATCATTCAATCCTTGCACCACATCTATGTTTTTAATGCNCCGTATAATTCTCCATTCTCCTTGATCCAATTNTTCTAGGGGACCTTCAATAGATAATGCCTTTAATTGAGCAGAAACCAAACGCTCATGATCCCGAGAAATCCCCAACTCTTCGATAATTTTTCCCGTCGTATAGACAGAACCAGGATCAGGGTCCCAGCCCAGCTCNTTCAATGAGCTTTCAAAACAGTGCCGAGCCAAAGCATCGACTTCTTGAACAAATTCTTTATAATAAGTTGCAAGATTGTATCTTTCATACCTTTCATTTTTTTTATTATCAACCTCTTCAATAACATCATCGAAATTCGTAAATGTTATTTTTTCTCGAACCCGACTGCCCTTTAANCGCTTAGGCTCCCATGANAATTCATAAAATGAATTATTAACAGCTTCTATTTCCTCATCTTTTTGATCAATTCGTTCAACGCAAAAGCCCAAAACATCGGCTACTCTTTGCCCATCCTCATCCATAACAATGATATCAGCCACAACACTCTCGCCGTCATCAAATGTTACTAGAGCATGTGCCCATAGCTTATCCGGAAGAATATCTCCGTACCGTTGTACCCTACGGATAGAGGAAGGAAGGTAAAAGTTTTGACTGGCTCTTGATCCTTCGGGAATNACCTGCGCACCTTTGAGTGNATGGAAACAAGCATCGAGAACAGCAGGATGAAAATGATACAGTGGAAGTGTATCAACTAATGATTTAGGAACTCTAATTTCCGCAACCGATTCATTAGGCTTACTCCAAACATTAAGGAGTTGACGAAAATTTGGACCGAACTGATAGCCGGCCTTATCATACTCTTTATAATAATCCTCATGGTTTGAATGCTTTTCCATCCGGTCNTGGATACGACTGATGGATTCATCAACAGGATCCGGTTCTGGAAGTACTTTTTGGATCAGTCCCTGCGCATTGAGCTCCCAAGCCTTACCCTCATCAGTGCACGAATATACTGAAAAGGATTTTTGCAATTCATTATAGATCACGCGCACCGTAGGAACATTCTTATCTGAAATAAAGAGTGCCTTCTCTGTCTTCATCGATTCCACCGCATAAGAATCATCAGGGAACAGATTTCCNGCTACTGCGAGACCAATCTCGGCATAACCTGCGGCCGGAAAAATGATACTATCCCAGAAACAATGATCCTGTAGATAACCATGTTCCCGCGGGTCCAGAAGAAACTCCCAACAAGGNTCAGGAAACCTTTGTCTTAATCCAAGCAAAGGATGGTCNATACTTTGTAGTCGATGCCTATAAGACTGATCACATTCCATCCAAAATCTTTCATGATTCCACGCGTACTTAGGAACACTCACAACTTTACCTGANCTTTGATTAATAGAAGCCCAATCAATTTCCACACCCTCTATATGAAGCCCTGCCAAATTTCCAAGAATAGTTTCAGTTTCACTTTCTTTGCGATTGAGAGAGCAAAAGACAGCACAATTCCTTTCAAGTGATGCAATAGAGTCAGAAATCGGACCAGCGAGTGCAGGGTGTGGTCCTAATTCAAGAAAAAGCTCAGAACCATCATTGGANAATGNCTGGATAGCTGAAGAAAAAAGAACAGGTTCTCTTACATTGNGCCACCAATAATAATTATCCAAGTCAGCACCCTCAAANAGATCACCAGTAACAGTTGAGTAAAAAGGAACCTCCGAACTCTTTGGAGAAATTACCTTCAGCGCATCCAAAAGATCATCCCTAATAGGATCCATCTGATGGGTATGAAAGGCATAATCGATACGAAGCCATCTCACAAATGCCCCTTCTCCTTCAATTTTTTTTATGATTCCTTCTAATNCCTCCGTGTCCCCAGCAAGAGTGACCATTGCGGGACCATTTACTACAGCCACCTGAACCTCGGATTCTTTGCCTTCGATTATCTTTTCCGCCTCAGATTTGGNCAATCCGACAACAGCCATNCTGCCCTTTCCTCCTGTCTTATTTTGCAAATAACTTCGGTGAAAGATAACCTTCACCGCATCCTCAAGATTGTATATGCCTGCCACGTAGGCTGCCGCCACTTCACCAACACTATGTCCAACAACTTTCGCTGGTAATACACCCCAGTCTTTCCACAGTTCGGCCAGAGCAACCTGCAAAGCAAAAATAGCGGGTTGCGCCACATCGGTCTGGTCAATTTTTGATGTTTCCTCTTTAGAATTCATTTCCTCGACCAAGGACCACCCTGTCAACGGTTCTAAAATCGAATCAATTTTTTGGATCGTTTTGCGAAAGACGGGCTCATTCTGAAAAAGTTCCTGACCCATGCCCCACCACTGAGCCCCCTGACCAGTAAATACAAATACAGGACCAGTATCGGAAACGGAAGATTTTCCAATTATACATTCCGATGATTCTGTACGGTTTAATATCCATGATTTTAAATTCGATCTTATCGATTTGTGATCATGACCAATAACGACCATCCTCTCATCTAGATTCTGACGATTGAAACCTACTGAAGTACAAATTTCATTAACCGGATCAGTGTCCTTATTGAGAAAATCGCAATACGATTTAGCTACGCACTCAAGGCCCAATTCACTATTCCCGCTAATGGGTAACAAAAATGGACGAGGCAGTAGCTTTTCACTAGAATCATCAGTTCCTGATTGTTTTTCATTTTCAACTGCCTCAAGAACGACATGGGCGTTGGTTCCTCCAAATCCAAAAGAATTCACTGCACTAACAGGAAGAAAATCACCCTTGGACGGCATGGGCATATTCTCCTTAGGNACCTTNAGCTTCAAATCCTTAAAAGGAATGTTCGGATTTGGAGTTTCATAATTAAGATTCTTAGGAATTTTTCGGTGATGCAAAACTAATGCAGCCTTAACAAGACCAGCGATCCCAGACCCAGACTCCAAATGACCGATATTGGATTTTACGGAACCTATGATGCATTGTTCAGATTCTGGCCGNCCCTCACAAAGAACTTCTCCAAGGGCCCTTGTTTCGATAGGGTCCCCTACAGGTGTACCGGTACCATGAGCTTCCATGTAGNCAACCCTGCCAGGATCAATGCCGGCCTGTTCATAAGCCTGTCGCAACATGGCGGCTTGCGATTCCTTTCCCGGAACAGTCATAGAAGATGTATTACCGTCCTGATTTACTACTGCAGCCCTGATCGTTGCATAAATACGATCACCGTCCTGATGAGCACGAGCAAGAGGCTTAATTAAAATCATTCCCGCACCTTCTCCTCTCACATACCCATTAGCACGAGCATCAAAAGCAAAGCACTGACCGCTCGGTGAAAGCATTGATGCTTTGGAAAAACCAATTGAACTGTCAGGCATCAACAATGCATTAACTCCACCAGCAAATGCTGCATCACATTCGCCGCTCCAAATGCTCTTACAGGCAAGGTTCACTGCCACAAGCGCAGAAGAACATGCAGTATCAACAGAAATGGAAGGACCCTTTAAATCATAGAGATAACTAATGCGATTTGAGGCGATCGATAGTGTGCTACCAGAATTTGTATGAACATCAATGTCTGATTCCCCCATCATTTGAATGGAGCCATACTCATTAGAAGATATGCCTACATAAACACCAGTAGCNGAACCTCTCCAATTCATAGGCTTTTCTCCTGCATCCTCAAAAGCCTCCCAAGTAAGTTCAAGTAACCAGCGCTGCTGCGGATCCATTCGCTGAGCTTCCCTGGGAGAAATACCAAAAAAAGATGCATCAAATTTATCAACATCCTCTATGAACCCTCCCCACTTGGTTATCATTTTAATAGGGACTGCACTGTCCGGATGATAGTAACGGTCCACATCCCATCGATCATCGGGAACTTGCTGAATTCCCGATTTTCCCTGGATAAGAAGGTCCCAGAAAGACTCTGGGCAATTGGCCTTTCCTGGGAACCGACATCCTATTCCAACGATAGCGAGAGGTTCCTGATTTGATTCTGGCATTACGTATGCAAAAATTAACTCATTTTATGCACTATTAATTGAAATGAATCCATCATAAAGGATCCCAAAATCAAATTAAGCAGACCCACTAGTCTGTTAATATCTAGAATAGATTTTATAATTTACAGAGAATGGTCAATGACCCAGATCTATGATCTGCAATAATTAAAATCCAATCGACGCACCACCGTCAACGGTTAGAAGAGAACCAGTTACAAAACTTGCCGCTGGCGAACAGAGGAACACCGCAGCATGACCAACTTCATCCGGTTGACCCATCCTGCCCATCGGGGTCCTGCCAAGGACCTTTTGCCGCCTAGGTTCATCTCCTTTAAATGAATTTAGTGCCATTGCAGATTCAATCCAACCGGGTAAAATCGCATTTACCCTGACTCCGTTCGGAGCAAACTCGGCAGATAAATTATATACTGCTCCATGCATAGCAGACTTCGCCATCGAATATGAAGTGACTAGCGGCAGCCCCATCACAGTTGCCATAGAAGAAATCCACAGAATCGACCCAGACCCTTTGTTAAGCATTGCAGGAACAAATTCCTTTGTAATGGCAAGGGCCCCTCTAATATGAACATCAAAAACCCCCATGAATTCTGAATCATGCAAGTCAACGAATGGCTTTTTGCAGTTAATCCCAGCATTATGCACCAAACATGTTGGTTCTCCATGATCAGAAAGTACTCTTTGAGCAAAGTTTGGGATTTCCTCAATTTTGGCAATGTCTTGAGAAAGATAACTGGCCTTTGTACCAAGCTCTGATGCCGCTTCAGCCAAAACGGTTTCACGCCTCCCGACAAGAATCACTTTTTCAGCACCCGCAGCAAGCATGCATCTACCAATTCCCAGACCAATGCCTGTTCCTCCACCTGTTATCAGGACTGTTTCTCCAGACATACTGTAAGGATTCTCCATACTCATTAATTACTATATTTATATAATAATGGACATTTAGGAAACCTTTTTTGCATACTTACTCATAGCATCTTCGGTCAGAGTAGTTCCTGCTCCTGAGCACTGTGGAAAATCAAAATAACCAGACCTAATCTCAAGAGGCTCAATGAAGCAATCCTTGATCCAAGGTATGAATTCTAACAACTCGATTCCCGGGTGAGAAATACTTAAATGAATTTGAGTTTGAGCCATGTCACCTGCGTGAGGAGTCACGGGAAGATTTGCTTCGTAAGCAACATTAGATACTTCCAAAGCTTCAGTAATGCCTCCGAGTCGAGTCGCGTCAGGTTGCACGTAATGAACAGCCTCGGAAGATATGAACTCCTCAAAGTGAGCAACNGAATACAGCATCTCCCCTAAAGCGACTGGCGTCTCTATAGAATCTGCAAGGGCCTTGTGTCCACGCACATCATCATGCCATAGAGGCTCCTCTATCCATGTAACATCATAATCTTTNANCTTACNNGCNACANTCAAAGCCTCAGGCATGCGCCANCGCCCATTCGCATCAGTCATAATGCGAATCGATGGACCAACGGCACTTCTGACCGCTTCGATCCGTTGCAGATCCTCGGTATGGTCTGGCTTTCCTACTTTCATCTTTATACTTTTGTAACCATCGACCTCAGTGAGCCTTAACACATCATCAACTAACATTTGGATTGAAAGGTTTAACCAGCCACCATCTGTATTGTACGCTTCGACTTTGTTCTTCTCAGTCCCTCCAAGGGTCTTCCATAACGGTTCATCTGAGGCCTTTGANTTAATGTCCCATAAAGCAATGTCCACTGCGGCCAAGGCCATCTTTGTAATGCCTGCCCTGCCGATCCATTGGAGTGGCGGATGATAGGCCAACCTGTCCCATAATGAAGTAATATCAGACACTTCCTGTCCTATTAATAACTCAGCATAAGAATTAGATATACAGTCCGTTATTAATCTGTCACTGGCTAAATGGGCATGTGTTCCGGTAAAACCATAACCCGTGAATCCTTCATCTGTAAAAATTCTTACTCCTGGCATACCCCAATGAGTAATTGAATGCGTACTATCAGATATGTGGTTCCGCGTAACCGGAACATGCAAAATAAATGTCTCAAGCGAAGTGATAATCATTAATTGAAGAAGTATAAAGGAAGCTACTCTGGCCCCATACAGATATTAATTAAATATATAAAAAATCATCCNAACAGAGGATAGTGCACTCTTGACTCTTCAGTGCCCGTGAGACGCTGATCCAAACCCTGNAACCTGAATGTGACTCTTTCATGATCCATTCCGAGAGCATGTAGTATCGTTGCGTGCATATCTCTTATCAGAACAGGNTCTTTTTCCACATAATATCCAAAATCATCAGTCTGTCCGTAAGAAATACCTCCTCTGATTCCACCTCCGGCCATCCATATCGTATAGGCTTCCTTATGATGATCTCGGCCCGCTCCATTTAGTTTAGCCCCCTGNAACATTGGAGTTCTTCCAAACTCTGCACCCCAAACCANNAGAGTTTCATCTAAGAGTCCTCTCATCTTCAAATCTTTAATCAAAGCGGCAATTGGCCGGTCTATTTCTTTAGCCTTTTTCTTTATACCTGCCTCAATACCTCCATGGTGATCCCATCCTGAATTGTAGAGTTCAACGAATC
Source organism: Verrucomicrobiales bacterium (assembly GCA_002708885.1). Lineage (GTDB taxonomy): Bacteria > Verrucomicrobiota > Verrucomicrobiia > Verrucomicrobiales > DEV007 > EC70. The sequence goes on from PAPL01000040.1 coordinate 23,416, forward strand.
TTACCCCACGCTCAACGAGCCTCCGGGCCTGCACACAGTGATTCGCAAATGTTCCTTTCCCATACAAATCCCTAATTTGCTGAGGTTCGGTTCCTAAATCAGTCAGTTCAGGCACTGACATCTGCATTTTAAACGCTAACTCGTATTGATTGATACGGGTTCTAATTTCAGGATCCCCGGTATTTTTCAATTCCAATTCATTTAATTCATTAATTCCATCAATGATTCGCNTCCTTCGAGATCTGTCTATGCCCTTTGGATCTGATAAAAATAGAACCGGGTCACCAGTACTGCGAAACTCGATTCCTTGATAGGTGCTTGGTAAAAATCCATGACTCCACAAGGTGGAACCTGCTCCCGGAACACTACCGGAAACCATTACCACATAAGATGGTAAATCATTTGATTCTGAGCCTAATCCATAAGTGACCCAAGAGCCCAGACTGGGTCGACCGATGCGATTAAGACCTGAATGGAAAAACATCTGCGCCGGAGCATGATTAAAATCCTCGGTCTGCATTGATCGAATAATGGCAATTTCACCAGCTACCGATTTTAGATGCGGAAGGACCTCTGAAATTTCTTGCCCATCATTAATCCGTGTGAATTTAAATGGCGAAGCCATCATTTTCGGATGACCTCTAAGAAAAGCAAACCGTTTCCCTTCAATGAACTCTGCAGGAGCTGGTTTGCCATGGAATTCCTTAAGCTTAGGCTTGGGATCAAAAAGGTCCAATTGAGAAGGCGCTCCCACCATATGTAAAAAAATTACTGATTTGGCCTTTGGTGCAAAGTGCGCAATTTCTTTAGTATAATCTGCGACTGAATCCGGTAAAGACTCTCTGGACAGAAGATCATTAAAGGCCAGTGTCCCTACGCCAAGAGCACTAGAACTTCGAAGAAAAGTCCTTCTGGATAACAAGCGCTGAGTCAGATCATTTTCCATAATCAGTAAACCTTTTAGACTACTTTGTTATCGTTCCATGAAGATTGAGTAGCGTGGTTGCAATTTCAAACCAGGCCCCTTCAGCTGAGCCTTCAGTGTCAAGAGCTCTGAAATATATTTCTTTTAATGCCGTAATCTCATCACCATTGGGATNCCTAGAAAGGGCGAGTCTGAAGGCATNTTCCAATTGCTGNGGTGCATTCAATTCAGGAACCTCTTTTCTTATTCGAGCAGCAAAGGCCTTAGCAATTTCCACATGGACTGGGTCATTTAATAGCGTCAGAGCCTGTAAAGGAGTGTTACTATATTCTCTNGTTACCTTACANGCTCCCCTACTTGGAGCATCAAAATTTGCAAAACTTGGATAATGAGCTGAGCGACGCCAAATAGTATATATTCCTCTACGGTAAAGATCTTCCTTTTCAGAAACATAGTATTTATTATCCACCTCACCAATGACGCGCCAGAAATTTGCGGGCTGTACCGGCCTGACTGGTATTCCATACATTTTAGTCGAAAGTAGTCCTGAAATATACAGAGCATTGTCTCTAATTAATTCTGCAGGCAAACGGAGACTCGGGCCCCTCGAATAAAAACCGTTATTTGGATCTTTATCCCTTTCTAATTTAGATACTTTGGAGCTTTGTAAATATACCGATGAAAGAACGATCCGTTTAATTGTCTTTTTTAATGACCAAGAATCCTCTGACTGAAATGTCACTGCCAACCAATCAAGTAATTCAGGNTGANTAGGGAATGCTCCATTGGTTCCAAAATCTTCTATCGTTGTAACTATTCCCCGTCCGAAAAGTTCTGCCCATACCCTATTCACAGTGACTCTTGCTGTGAGAGGATTCTCTTTAGAGACAAGCCATCGAGCCAATCCTAAGCGGTTTCTAGGNAANTCATCGCGGAAAAGATGTAATGATTCAGGAGTATCAGCGCTTACTTTTTCTCCAACATCTTTGAAGTTCCCCCGCAACATAATATGAGTGTCCCTCTTATTCTTCATCTCTCTCATTACNCGGGAAGTATAACCGATTTGAAAAGTTCCACCCTCAGATCGCTTCTTGTTGTTAGTAATCTGCTTCTGTAATTCATTAAGGGATTTTGAAGGATTTCCTTTCTTAAAAAGAGCCTTACTGATTTTCAATGCNTCCTTAAAATCTATTTTNGTTTTTCTAATCANATNCACTTCTTTGGGATGNTTTTTNACCAGCTCATCTAATTGATCNTCAGAAAANGANTCGCANAGCTCTTCGACCTTACTGACANAAANCTTTTCTGCTTCACGGGCCCTATTCGCAGCCTCATNTCTCTTATTGAGTTCATCATCNGNAACCGGAACATTAATGTCANANCCCGCGTAATCCATAGATGCATCATTACCTCCTGGCCTGCGTTTACCCTCAATTGGAGTGTTGTTAAAAAAAGCAAACATGGAATAATAATCATGCATAGAAAAAGGATCATGTTTGTGGTCATGGCACTGAGCACATTCCATCGAAGTGCCTAACCAAACTGTCGAAGTCGTATTGACACGGTCAACGACCTGCTTGACTCGATCCTCCTCAGGATCTGTTCCAGCCTCTAGGTTCAAAATCGGTCCACGATGAAATCCTGTAGCAATGATTTGAGCATTACTAGCTTCAGGGAGCAGATCCCCAGCTAACTGTTCAATCGTAAACTGATCAAAAGGCATATTTGAATTAAAGGCCCTTATGACCCAGTCCCTGTATGGCCAGACATTCCTAAACCCATCACGCTGATAACCGTCAGAATCAGCATATCTTGCAAGATCCAACCAGCCCAATGCCCATTTTTCACCAAAATGTTTAGAACTCAAAAGTTCATCCACAATTTGCTCCAAATGTTGATCGGAAGGATCCAACAAAAATGAATCAACTTTGTCTATTGTGGGAGGGATTCCTATGAGATCTAAAAAGACCCTCCTCAACAGACGAGCGGCAGATTCCCTTTCATTAGGAGCATGGCCACGAGATTCCATTCTTGATAAACAGAAAAAATCAATTTCATTTCGGGCCCATTCAGCATTTTTTACTGATGGTAAATCCGGTTTAGTTGGAGAAACATAGGCCCAATGCGCATCCTTGGCCTCCGCTGTAAAAACAGCAAAAAGGATAAAGCAAAGGGATCTCATATAAAAATTAAGTCATTATTTTGTGACCTTGAGCGTTCCAAACATCAACTGACCGTGTCCAGGATACGTGCATACGTATGGGTAACTTCCTGGCGTGGACGGCGCACTCATGTAAAGAACGTATTTGCGACCCGGAGCAACTTGAGGCGTTGAAGCAAGTACCTCGGGAATATCAGGCACAAAATTCTGTTCAATAGCTTTTGGTCCAATAGTTAGCGCAGATGCCACAACTTTTTGCCTGCTACCAGGGGCACAAACAGCAAGATTGTGCATAAGCCCAGTAGGATCATTATTAATGAATTCGATACCTATTTTTTCTCCGGCCTTCGCTTCGAGTGATTCAATATCAAATTTCATGCCCGGCTTTGCACCCACTTTAAGAATTCTAGCATCTTCAAACCCTTCCGGAATTAGTGCTATTGGCTTTTTGGTCAGGGAATCCATTTCAGCTTTAACTTTTGCATCTTTAATTTTATTCAAAGATTCGTTTCTGAAATTGTTAATGAACCCTCCAAAACTAGCACCTCCTTTAAAATTTCTGGATTTAGCAAACCAACTAAAGAATTGTTTTCTAAGATTCTCATTCCAGCCTTCTTCAACATTCTTTAGGGCATAAGCATACCATATCTGCTGCCTCTGTGGGTTGCTTGCCTTTTGACGCTGAAATGATCCGCCATACTGCCCTGACCTGGCCAACAGTTTGTCATCAAATTCAATCTCTTCCAATCCAGCTGCCTCCTGATTCATTAAAGGAATAGTTTTGGCAAGAACATCATCTGCTTTCAAATAAACCAACATGGCCACTAACTCTCTATTCATAGCATCCGATGATGCGGGGTAGAGTGGTGAAATAGCTTCGGCAATTTCTTGGGCTGTCTCTTCGTCTGGTCCTCCCATGCGAATAAAAGTCAGTCCCATTACCCTCAAAGCCTCGAGCTTCTGACTTTCAGTCATTTCTGAAACATTCAAAGTCGAAAGAGCATTAAGAATGTCCTCCTTCAAAGCTGCATCACCTTGACGTGAAAGGGCAAGGAGAGCAGAGAGCAATGTTTGAGGATCCTCTTCTTCGAGTGCTTTTTCTTGCCACTCAACAACAGGTTGATGTTCTAAAGCAACACGAGCCGCGTACCGAACAAAACGGTCCGCATGACTGAGTTTGGGCCATATCTTTTCAATTGCACCCTGAATTTCTTTGCCATGGAAATCTTCTAAAGCTCTTCGAGTTTCAATCATTTTTGTCTCAGAATTATTCCTAATTTTGATGGCCTCAGTGGACTCTGAGCCTGAATATTTCACTCGATAAAGTGCAGATTGAGTTCCACGACCTCCTACTGCAAAATACATATTACCATCTTTCCCAATGACTCCATCCGTAACATTCAGAGGAACGCCAGTAACAAACTCTTCTTTCTTTGCTTTATATGAAGATCCGTCAGGGTCCAGATGAATCGCATAAATTGTTCCATAGGTCCAATCAAAAGCATAAATAGCGTCCTGATATTTCGCCGGGAACTTTGACCCTAAACCAGATATCACACCAGTCGGGCAACCCGGGCCAATGTCCAGAGTCGGTGGCAATACATCCGGATACCACTCGGGGAATTTTCCAGTACCTGTTCGCCAGCCAAATTCAGAGCCACTAGTGACATGATAGATTCTTGTTGGACGATACCAAGGAGTACCACTGTCCCATTCCATGTCAGAATCATATGTGAACATTTCTCCATCTCTATTAAAAGCTATATCGTAATGGTTCCTAAATCCTGCAGAATAAAGATGGAATGCTTTACCTTCCGGATCCGTTCTCGCTATCCATCCTCCCGGAGCTCTTATGTTTCTTGCATGCCCACGCGCATCAGGCATCCGTGGAAGTAACTGATCTTCAGCATAGTTCATTTTTAGCGCAGAACTTTCAGGCTTAGGAACAGCAGTATGATTACCACCTACAACGTAAAGATACTTTCCATCTGGTGATAGTGAAACTGCATGAGGGCCGTGCTCACCTCCACCGGCAAATCTCCGCATATCTTGAACCTTATCTAGAACATCATCTCCATTCGAATCAGTAAGGCGATAGAGCCCAGAACCAGGCTTACCACCATTAGTACATACATATAATGAATCAAATGCCCAAAGTAATCCTTGTGCTCCAGAAACTGGTACTGGCACTTTCTCTATCTTAGGCTCTTCAGAGCTGAGGGTAACTCTAAAAATACCCTTACCTCCCTGGTCTCCACAGTAAAGCCTTCCCTTTGAATCAACTGCCATTGAAACCCATGAGCCTTGCTCTCCCTTAGGAACATTATAGATCTTTTCCACTTCAAAGCCTTTCGGGTGCACTTCAGCAGCGCCCTTTGCCGCAACAGCAACTGAAAGACCAGGCTTTTTAGAAAAGACATCGCCCCATGGCGTATCACCCATTTTACCCGCTACAACTGCATTTTTCCACCCCGTAGTATCCACACTTGGAGCCATCCATCCGGGAGCCTTTTTGTTGGCTACTATCCATTCATTATCGCTGACAATGTGCCTAGTCACACCGTTAGCCGCAACTAACTTAACTTTGGCCGCCAGGCCTGCTGCCTGGCCTTCATTATGAGCCTCAACTGCAAGTACATTGTCTCCATTATGAAGATATTTTTTAATATCAAATTCATAATGAGTTTCCCACTGAGAACCAGAGCCAACTTTCTGACCATTAACAAATGCTGTAAATCCATTATCGCATGTGATGCTCAATTTAGATGATTTTAGAGGAGTGCTTAAGGTCCACTGGCGCCTTGCATAAATTGTTTCTGTTCGAGCTGATTTACTATTCCATATCCATTTGACCGTGGGCACCGATGCTTGTTGAGCCGAATTGATAAGAAAAATGTTATGGTTTTTTAATGATTCTTTAACTTTAGCAGACTCATTTTTCTTATTAACTAAAACAATATCTTTGACCTCCAACCTCATTGCTCCTCCAGCATGTAGCTGTAGCGCTAGGATGCCTTTAGATGATTTCTTGGAAATTTCATTATCCTCAATTTCCACAGTTATTTGACCGTTAACTTTATGAACCAGTCGATTACCTATTGCAGATATAGAATATTCATTCCAATCGCTAAGATTATATTTCTTTTTGGCATCAGGTTTCCCCTCCAATGCTTTCTTACCTTTATCATCAATAATTGCACGCTGACCACACTGTGCAATTATTCCACGGCCCCGCTCCTCATAAAGCATACCAAGATAATTAGGAGCAGGATGCATGTCCATTTGATATCCACCAACGGACCAACTTTTAGCATTAATCACTTTTGATCGGTATTGTATTCCAGAATTATTATTGCCCTTCACTCTGGCCTTTAGAGTAAGCTCAAAGTCTCCAACCTCTCCACCTTTCCAAATGAGGAAAGTGTTACTAGAAGTCTTCTTGTCTGGGGTTGTTTCACCCACAATGACACCGTTCTCCACACTCCAAAAATCCGGATTGCCGTCCCATCCTGAAAGATCTTTGCCGTTGAACAATGTTTCAGCTGATGCAGCATTAATTTTAATTGCGAAAATCAGCGTTGTAATAATTAAGATTTTTTTGGTCATAAATGTATTTATTTGAGGAATTATTTTATAACGAAGAATGTCAGACGTAAAGGTGCGTTTGATAGGCTTTTACCATTATTTAAAATGACTCTATCGATCTAATTATCACTATTATTTTATCCTGATAGCAATTAATTACATCGTCCTTATTCTAAATGATAAGCAAATTTAACCTCAGTCAGAAAAAGCCCAATTGCTATTTTACCTAATCGATCATTCTTACTCGATAGTAGATTTGCAAAAAACCACTTTCTATAAATAGTTATTCAGGCTGCTCTAAATCCTTTATCTTGGCATTAAGATTTTCAATCTCCAACATCAGCTTCTTTAATTGCGAATCCGATAAATCCAGTTTTTCACTAATCATTAAAGAATTGGATTTTTCCTTCTCTAATAACTCATTAGTTGCTTTTAACTCATTTTCAACGGCTTGAATTGCATCCACATAACCTTCGCGCGCTTTTTTATTAGCTACCTCAGCATCTGACAGTGCCTTATTTAATTCACCTTTCTCTTTTTCTAATGAGTTAACCTTCTTAGTGAGACCAAGTTTATCCTCATTGGCTTTTAAGATTTGAGCCTGAGCGTGTTCATTTTTCTCTTCGATATTAGCAATTCCCAACTTTAATTTCTGAACCTCCTGCATATTCGAAGTCATTAATTTTTCATAATCACTTTTAATCTTATCGCGTACTTGAATCAACATCTCCACTTCTTTGACTTTGGCTGAAAATGCGGCATTGGCTTTTTTAATTTCAAGCCTCGCAACTTCTTTAGCATTCAAAGATGCCTTCTGGTTTGCATCCCTTTCATTAATGAGGGTTTTCTCCAAATTAGAAATCTCTTCACCTTTATTTATCAATTCTTGCTCAGCCGAAGAGAGAGCATTTTTGACCGTTGCAAGGTCACCTTTAACCGTTGCAAGGTGATTTGCTCGAACGAACATCCATACTATTACTCCAACTAATAAAAAAGAAAAGATAACAGGGACTAGGACTGGCCTTGACGCTTTAGGAGAAAACTCTAACTCTTTGTTTTCAATTACAGAGTCGGTGGTTGGTTTGTCTTCAACTTGATCCTCCTCATTATTAGTCAATGCTATATTAACGAATCTTTGATCAGCCAATGCTTCCGGCGTAATCCATATCGTAAAGCTCTTTGAATTTAATTTCGCCGAATCGTCTCCATCAGATTGGATGGGGGGATCATCCGCGTCAGGCAAATTTTCTTCAAAAACCTCCATCGGAAAAGATGGAATCTGTTGATCTAAGTTTTTAGAGCCTTCAGTCCAAACAGTAAAAGCTTTGGACGGAGGCAAGGAAATAGATTCGATCTGAAGAATTGTATTATCAGTGATTTTAATATCCTCAGAATCTAGCGAATGATGATCTAATGACGGTGTAACTTTCTGTTCTTGAATTGCACTAACCCAAACAGTAAATGGTCTAGAACGACCCAGTCTGATCTGGTGCTTTACATTGTTGGAGCGTTCGCTCCATATCCTCGCAAACCATCCACCTTCGGGACGGCTGATTGCGGTGGGGTCCTTTTCTATATTTTCGCCTACTGGTCGTGCCATTTTAAAGAGAATCTCAATTATACTTAATGTAAAAGTATCACAGATTTCACTCTAAAATAAAGCTACTTAATAAATCTATCATTTTTCACCAACATCTATGAAGCATTGCGTTTATCCGAATGAGTGGCAAAATGTCTTTTCAAGCTGTAAATCAAAAGCTTAAATCCAATTGCGAATATGTTGCTCGTTATCGATAACTACGATTCTTTCACATATAATTTAGTTCAATACTTCGGTGAACTCGGCGCCGTCATGGAAATTAGAAGAAATGATGAAATTTCGATTGAAGAAATTAAAGCTCTCGGCCCAGAAAAAATCTGCATCTCTCCTGGGCCATGTACTCCCAATGAGGCAGGCATAAGCTGTGATGTGGTGAAAGAATTCGGACCTTCGATTCCTTTGCTCGGGGTATGTCTCGGACACCAATCAATCGGCCAAGTATTTGGTGGCGAGATTGTACGCGCCGAGAAATTAATGCATGGTAAAACCTCCATGGTAGAACATAACGGCGAGGGACTATTTAATGATATCCCAAACCCTTTCGAAGCAACACGCTATCACTCACTACTAATTAAAAAGGATTCTTTTCCTGATTGTCTAGAAATTACGGCAGAAGCAAAAACAGACGAAAAAGAAATCATGGGCATACGTCATAAAGAATATCCAATTCATGGCATGCAATTTCATCCTGAATCCATACTTACCGGAGAAGGGAAAAAGCTTTTATCTAATTTTCTTCAGCTATAATATTTGGCGAATCGATGATGAATCAGTTCTACAATGACTTCGACATCACACCCATAAAGGAAGAAGAAAATGATCGTCCTGATGATTATAGAAGCCCATTCCAAATAGATCGGGACAGAATCATCTACACGCCTTCTTTTAGAAGACTCCAAAGCAAAACTCAGGTCTTTCTCTCTGGAGAGTATGATTTTTACCGAACTCGCTTAACTCATTCACTTGAGGTTGCTCAGATTGGAAGATCAATATGTAATCGACTAAAAAAAAGGAGTGACATCCTCAGTGAAGAATATTTTATAGATCCTGATCTGGTCGAAGCTGCTTGCTTGTCTCATGATTTAGGACATCCCCCTTTCGGTCATGCCGGGGAACGGGTTCTTCATTCAATAATGCAAAATCAGGGTGGCTTTGAGGGGAACGCTCAGACATTACGCCAACTCACAGAGACTATATATGGTCAGCGCGGAATGAACCCAACTCGGGCCTTTCTGGATTCTACACTCAAATATAAAACCCTATTATCTGAAATTCCTGAAGCGCCTAATCACTTCATTTACGATTATCAAATAAAACACCTTGTATTTGCTTTCGAAGATAAAGACCAAATACTCCAATTCCAAGCCGGCGACACAAGGAATGCTTTCAAATCCGTGGAATGCCAAATCATGGACTGGGCTGATGATACCGCCTACTCCTTGAATGATATTGTTGATGGGGCCAATGCAGGATTCATCAATCTGCAAAATCTAGAGAACTGGGCCGAAACAAATAATCTGAAAGGTGATGACGCAAAGAACTTAGAACAGTTATGCAAATCCATTCGCAGAAAAAGACTCGAGCCTTTGATGGGCCGCAAAGTCGGCGACTTCATTGCTGCAGCAAACATTGTTGATACTGAGAAAAACTTCATGTCGAGCAGAACTGCACGCTACAAATATAAAATAGATGTAAGTTCTGAAATCGCCAAAGAGTCCAAGCTATACAAAAAAATTTCTCTGGATCTTGTATTTAAATCTCCACAACTTCAGCAATTAGATCATAAAGCGGCCAGAGTTCTGGGAGAATTATTTAACATCCTTTCTGACAATTATATCTCAAATAATAAAAAGCCTCTCAAGCTAGTTAGCTCAGAATCAGAGGAGCTCATATCCATTGCGGAAAAAGATTCGCAAAAGGCAAGAGTCATTACTGATATTATCTCTGAAATGACAGATAAATTGGCCGTTCGAACTTATCGCAGGCTAGTAGATCCAAATTTTGGTTCCATACTGGATCTTGTATGAGACTTTCCTTACCCTAAAATCAGGGTAATATAGAAATAAACCAATTTATCGTGCAGCACTCCCCAAAAAACCTTATCAAAATATTTACTTGTTCCTTATATGTTCTTTCCGGAATAAGTCTGACTTACAGTGAAATAGTTATTAATGAAATTCATTATAACAGTGAACCAAATAATGCATTAAATGAATTCATTGAACTGCATAATATTTCGGATGATGCCATCAATATTTCTGGATGGTTCTTTTCTGAAGGAATTGAATATCAATTCCCTCAAAATACAAAAATTGAACCAAAGGGGTACCTCGTAATAGCGGAGAATCCTGAAGAACTTCTTAAATCATATGGCAAAGAAGCTTCAGGCCCATATTCAGGCAATCTAGCAAGTAATGGAGAACGCATTGAGTTAAGGCGCTCTGATGGGACAGTTGCTGATGCGGTAAGGTACAGGTCCAGTTTCCCTTGGCCAGTCGGTGCAAAAGGAACCGGATCCTCAATGGAACTTATAAATCCATTACTCGACAATGATTTGGGAGGTTCATGGCGCAGTTCTGCTCTGCCAGGAATCTTACCAGAACTCACATTAATTGGCACAGGAAATAGTGATTGGCGGTGGAGGGCCGGAAATACTGAAGCTTCAAATCCGATTAGTGATTGGCGAAAAACAGATTTCATTGAAGATAATTCATGGGCCGATGCGACCCTTCCAATTGGCTATGGCAGTGTACGCGGCATTGATATCGCAACGGAAATAAACGGAATGCGCAACTCATTTACCTCGGTCTTTCTTCGTAATGAATTCAATATTGCGCCACAGGAAATTCCTCAACAGCTTCAAATGAGATTCACGCTTGATGATGGAATGATCATATGGATCAACGGCACTGAAGTACTCAGATATAACATGAACGAAGGCGAGCCCGCTGCAAACGGCACTGCCAGCAGGAATGGCCAGGAAGGAGTATGGAGAGAAGAAATCATTGATGGTGCGGCCGGATACTTGCGAGAAGGAAAAAATACAGTCGCCGTACAACTCTTTAATGTTAGTAGCAATAGCAGTGATCTGGGGCTGGAACTGGAAATTATCCGGCCAAGCCGTGGAGAAGGAGAGCCTCCCGTACCCTCTCCAGGAATCAAAAACTCAACCTTCACAAAAAATGCTCCCCCTATTACTAGGCAAGTCAACCACTCGCCCAAACAACCAAAGTCCGATCAAGAAACAGTCATTACAGCAAAGATAACGGATAACAATGGAGTCAAGAGTGTCAGACTCGAATATCAAGTTGTTGCTCCTGGCTCTTACATACCTGCATTTCTTGCAAAATCTACAAGCAGACTCATTTCCAGTCCCAACTCTCAACGTGAGCCCAATCCTGTTTATCATGATCCGGAGAACTGGAAGTCTCTTATAATGTTGGATGACGGGATCGGTAATGATTCAATCGCTAATGACAGCACCTTTACAGCGACCGTACCAAACCAACCAAATAGGAGTCTCTTAAGATATAGAATCATTACAGAAGACAACGACGGTAATAGCGTTCAATTACCATACAAAGACGATCCAGCGTTGAATTTTGCTTCTTTTGTTTATGACGGTGTACCCGATTATGTAGTTCAAAAAAGCAGAACATTTCCTACTCCTCATACATACCCATCAGAACTCATTAATTCGATACCGGTCTATCACATACTCACTGACTCAAAAGATTTTGATCAAGCGGTGGCGTATAACGGCGGAGACCAAATAAGTCGTGACAATTATGATGCTAGGAGTGCCTATAACTGGAATTGTAGCTTTGTTTATGAAGGCAAAGTATATGACAATGTTGGATATCGTTTACGACAAAGAAATGCTCGATACTCAGGTAATGGAAGACGGAGCTTTAAATTTAGATTCAATCTAGGAAGCTATCCTCAATTCCACAACACTGACGGGAAAAGCTACCCAACAGAATGGAAATATCTGGCAACGCACAAAATGAAGGGTTCGCGTGGAAATCATACATGGGGAATTGAACAAGCAGCTAACCATATTCTTTGGAACATGACGGGAACCCCCGCACCCTTCACTCATTGGTTCCATATGAGGGTGGTCCGTGGAGCTGAAGAAGCTCCAAAAGGAAGCAATGGACAATATCAAGGGGACTATTATGGAATGCTACTGGCAATGGAAGAATTCGATGTTCGATTCCTTGATGCTCATAATCTTAAAAAAGGAAATCTATACAAACTTATAAGTGGGCGCACTGACGGAGTATCAGTGAGGCGTTATCTGGCGAGAGAAGGTGTTGATGACGGATCTGATTTTAAAAATATAATATTCCAATTAAAACCAAACAAATCAGATGAATGGCTGAATCAGCATGTGAACTATAATTCCTGGAACCATTATCATGCTATCGTGGATGCGGTGCGCCATTATGATGTGCAACCAAATACCAGTGAGCATCTAAAGAATCGCGCATTCTATTTTGAGCCTTCAGAAAAAACAAATTTTGGAAGGCTATGGGTATTGCCGTGGGATTCAGACACTAGTTGGGGACCAAACTGGAACGGTGGCATGGGTTTTTGCAAACAAGCCATTTATGGAACCAATCCTCCAAGACCCGAATTCGATCTCGAATACCGTAATGTTGTCAGAGAGATACGAGACCTTATTTGGACAGAAGAACAGATCAATTTACTGCTCGACCCTCTCGCTGCCCGAATCTCTGGCCTAGTTAACGCAGACCGTGATCGATGGATAGGTGCTAGCGGAGGTAGCGAAAGCCCTCCGCCAATAGAAACCGTAATTAATGATATGAAAAAGTTTGCATTCATTGGGGGATCTTGGGTAGGAGGAAACGATGGAAATATGGCTTCCATTTCCAGAGACAGTGGCATATCAGGTAGATCCGGACGGGACGCTTATCTTGATGCACTTGGCTCCGACTCCTTAATACCAAGAAAACCTACAATCGCATATGGAGGCATAGATAACTATCCTCAAGGTGGACTGAAATTCGAAAGTTCCAAATTCTCAGACCCTAATGGCATTGGAAGTTTTAAAGCAATGGAATGGAGAATTGCCGAAACAAGTAAAGGTAAGACCACTTTTATGAATACCGGATCTGAATGGAAATACCTTGATAATGGAATCGATCAAGGAAATGCATGGAAAGAAATAGACTATGATGATGGTAGTTGGTCCTCAGGGAAAACGCCGGCTGGATTCGGCAGTATCTTGAGAACCCAAATAGTAACAACCCTGGACTTCGGTACCCAAACTTCAAATAAACACCCCACTTACTATTTCAGAAAAACGATCAATGTTGACGATCCTGATCAGTTCAGTCATTTCGTTTTTGAAATGCATGTTGATGACGCAGCAATTGTATATATCAATGGACAAGAAATTCTAAGGGATGGGTTCTCTGATAGTGACATTGTCAATTATAATACTTATGCCCCTTCAGGAGGAAAAGAAGGCGTCTTCGATACTTTCGAAGTTCCTGCGAATGTATTTTCAGAAGGCGCGAATTTGATCGCAGTCGAACTACATAATCAGTCACCAGGAAGCAGTGATCTTGTTTTTGACATGTCTATTACCGCAGACGCTTCAATACTGGATCCGAAACTTGAGTGGAATGCCAATTGGGAATCCGGTGAAATTAAAACGTTTTCACCTGAAATTACTCCACCGGCTAATGCCGTCAGAGTGGGAAAAACATATAGAGCAAGAGTCCGTCATATGGATAATACAAACCGTTGGAGCCATTGGTCTGAACCTACTGAGTTCACAGTCACTGAACCCGATCTATCTTTATGGTCTAACTTAGTGATAAGTGAAATAATGTACAATCCCGAGCAACCCAGCATTTCTGAATTGAATGCCATGCCTGAACTTAACAATAACGATTTCGAATGGATAGAAGTTCAAAATATTGGCCCAACATCAATAGACCTTGAGGAATTGCGATTTACAAAGGGAATCGAATTTGATTTCTCGGAAAGCCCGACAAAAAAAATAGAACCAGGACAACGATTAATTCTAGTAGCTAATGTCGCTGCGTTTAATCTTCGTTACGGCTATCCTTCGACACCACAATTCGTAGCAGGAACTTTCTCCAAGAATCTTTCCGACTCGGGAGAACGAATAAAGCTAAGTTTCGGAGCAGGAACCCCAGTCATTGATTTTAATTATGATGATAATTCTCCTTGGCCGGAAAGAGCTGATGGTGAAGGATTCAGTCTTGTCTTAATTTCTCCAGACTCTAACTCAGATCACAATGATGCCAATAACTGGCGGCTAAGTTCTGAAATTGGTGGATCTCCCGGTAAAGAGGCCACTGTTGTTGAAGGGCAGACCTTTGCTACTTGGTCGGCAGAAAATGGGGGCGTCGAAGCCAACTCCGACACGGACAATGATGGACGAAGTGCCTTAGTTGAGTTCGCGATGGGAACCAATCCTCGAGTCTTCGAAAACGAAAGTGATCTTATCAAGGTTGAGTTTGTGACAGAAGAGATAGAAGGAGCTGTGCAAGAAGCATTGAAGATTACTTTTCTTAAGCAATCAAATGTTGAGGGAGTCATAATAGCACCTGAATGGTCTGATGACCTAATTAAATGGATAGCTGACAATCGGCAAGGAGGTCCGGAAATAGTTTGTGTTATGCAACAAATTAATGACCAAAAATATAAGATGATATATTATATCGTTGATGCTAAGTCGACACCGCAAGTTTTCCTGAGGCTCAAAGCTACTCTACGATGAACTTCCTTAGTTGAAGACCAACTGATATCAAATTGAGTAGGCTAAAAAACTATAGAGTCTTAATTACTAGGAACTAATTTAAATCGATGAACGACTTATGTTAGTGCATTGGCTTAATATCCAATAACATCTGCGCATTACTCGGGAATCTTTCCATAATAGATAGAATGCGTTCAATTGCTTCAATCGGACGATGCCCGGCTAATCCTCGACGTATTATAGAAATCTTCTCCCACTGGTGAGGAGGTATTAGAAGCTCCTCTCGGCGAGTGCCTGATCGGAAAATATCAACTGCCGGATATATGTATTGTTCTGCTATGGCTCGGTCCAGAACTAATTCCATATTACCGGTACCTTTAAGTTCCTCAAAAATACGATCATCCATCGCACTGTTCGTTTCAACTAAGGCAGTGGCAATGATTGTCAAGGAACCTGCATCTCGTGTATTTCTAGCTGCAGCAAAAAGCTTTCTGGGCATTTCCAAAGCTCGAACAGTCAATCCACCGGTACCAGTCGGGCCTCCTTTACTACCGGCATTGTTAAATGCTCTTGCTAACCGGGTAATTGAATCCATCAGCATGAAAACATGTTCACCTGATTCAACTAACCTTTTAGCTCTTTCAATCGCAATTTGAGCAATTCGGCAATGCATTTTAACCTCCATATCATTAGAGCTTGCATATATCTCGGCTTCAGGCAAAGCCCTCCTCAATTCAGTAACTTCTTCCGGCCTCTCATCAATTAATAATACCATTACCTTGACCCCACTATGATTCTTGATAACTGACTCAGCCATGTGTTGAAGAATAGTTGTTTTACCTGATCTAGGAGGCGCAACTATAAGTCCTCGCTGACCACGACCTACAGGGGAAATTAAATCAATGATTCTTGTTGTCATTCGATCTTGATCAGTCTCCATCTGAAGCCTGCGATCAGGATTCACTGCCTTGAGCTCCTCAAACCATGGCATCGTTTTGAATTCATCAGGATCACGCCCATTAATATCTAGCAGTTTTGTCAGTTGTGGTCCCCGCCTACCCATCCGGGTTTCGGCTTTGACCCAAAGACCATCCCTAAGACCAAAATTACGAACTATTTCTGGTGTAACAAAAACGTCATCTGGAGTCTGCCTGAAATCTTTACCGGGCTCTCTAAGAAATCCAAATCCCTTACCTGAAATCTCCAAGATTCCCTCCTGTTCCGTTGGCGGACCTAAGAGTTCCTCTTTAAATTTATTATCTTTTGAGGATTTCTTTTTCTTATCATTCTTTTTAGATTTAGCCCCTTTTCTCTTTGGTGATCCTTTTTTATCCTCAGAGGGATTTGAATTACCTGAAGCAGGGCCGTCCTCGGTCACCTTTTCGTCAGATTCTTGAATTTCTGAATCGCTCATACTTTATTTGATGCGTACTAAATAAAAATTGATTAATTTAAATCTCAATTGTCTCCATTAATTGTTCTGGTATATCAAAATTCCCATAAACGCTCTGAGTATCATCATAATCATCAAGGGCTGAACAAAGCCGCAACACTTGGCGCGCTATTGAAGGATCGTCAATAGACGCAGTCGTCCTTGGAACATAAATTAGTTTCTGTGAATCAATATGTGCGCCTGATGCGGAAATCGTATTAGCAACATTTGAAAGTTCATCATTAGCGGTGATGACATAAAACAAATTATCATCATTGACCACATCCTCAGCGCCTGCCTCAATAGCCAAGTTCATGACTTCTTCTTCGTTATCGGATTCTTCTGACAATTTAATTTCGCCCTTACGTTCAAACATATGAGCCACGCTGCCCGGCTCTCCCAAGTTTCCATTGTTTTTATTGAATAGGGTGCGCAAATCGGCAAAAGAACGATTTTTATTATCTGTAATTATTTCAACAATCAAAGCTGCACCGCCGGCTCCAAATCCTTCATACCGAGCCTCCTCATATGAGGCACCTTCAATTTCTCCAGTTCCCTTTTTGATCGCTCTTTCAATAGTATCCCCCGGCAAACTTTGCTTTTTGGCATTATTTACGGCTTGCCGTAGACGAGCATTCAAATCCGAATCCCCGCCCCCTTCACGCGCGGCCACAGTAATTTCTTTCGCAAGCTTACTGAAAAGCTTGCTACGCTTCGCATCGGCAGCACCTTTAATATGCTTAACCTTGGACCACTTGTTGTGTCCGGCCATATAATCAATTCCGGCCCAGCCGGAACATATAATTAAATAAAAAAGAGTATTTAGTTGTTTTTCCTAATCTTAGCAGGATAAACCGCTTAAGGATGGAAACTATGAGCATTCACTTTACAGTCTTTTCATTATTAGATTTGCAACATTCCTATTTAACTGGAAATTGCATCTCCTTAAACC
Source organism: Verrucomicrobiales bacterium (assembly GCA_002708885.1). Lineage (GTDB taxonomy): Bacteria > Verrucomicrobiota > Verrucomicrobiia > Verrucomicrobiales > DEV007 > EC70. The sequence continues at coordinate 40,831 of PAPL01000040.1, forward strand.
TAAAGGAAAGATCATATTTCTCCGATTGGAGAACGGCGTCATTCTAAGTAAAAAAAAATCTAATGTCAATGGATGCTTCAAATTAAGTTGATCTATGGCAAATCAAAGCCCAAAATAATATTTTCATGCAATATACTGAGCAAGAAGGTGTTTTCTACTTGATCCCGAGCACGCCTTTGCTAATGAAACATTGGAAACAAAAACACCTCTAGTTGCTAGAAAGCAAATCAAGGACCAAAAAAATGGGCAAACAATATAATAAACTGATTAAAAGAGTTCGACGCAAAAATTATCTCAAGCGTAAGCGAGAGCAGCTATTGGCCAAGAAAAAACTAAGTAAGTCTTCTAGTACAAAGAGCGCAAAATCGACGCCATCTACAGATTCAACAGAAAAAGCACCAGCTAAAAAGGCCGCCGCTAAAAAAGCACCAGCTAAAAAGGCCGCCGCTAAAAAAACACCAGCTAAAAAGGCCGCCGCTAAAAAAACACCAGCTAAAAAGGCCGCCGCTAAAAAAACACCAGCTAAAAAGGCCG
>PAPL01000041.1 GCA_002708885.1 Verrucomicrobiales bacterium
CCGAAGATCAAGCTCCTAAGGCCGAAGATCAAGCTCCTAAGGCCGAAGATCAAGCTCCTAAGGCCGAAGATCAAGCTCCTAAGGCCGAAGATCAAGCTCCTGAATAGAAAGAATACTTAACTCACAATTCTAAAACGAGTAAGTAGCACGGAAACCTCCACTCGTTCCACTAAGTTTCAAATTCAAATCTGATGGACCCACTTGGGCTCTTAAGTCAGATGCCCAATCGCGTCTTACAAAAACAGAAAAACTTAAGAATTCAGAAATTTGCATTCCAGTAGCCGCATGCAAAAAAGCTCCAAAGATAAGATCATTACCAGATGAGACTGATTCCCATGAATTAATTCTCTGTCCTTTCCCCTCATTGGTTAATGCGTCTAGTGACTCTTTGAAATGTGCCTCCCAATCGATAATATTTAGAGAAATTCCTAATCCAAAATCAAATTGATATTTCTCTCTTGTAATACTCGCTGATATGCCAGGAGATAATGTAGCCAAAGAAAAATCTAGCGATTCTTTTATATGATTGGCAAAATTAAAAGTTTCTGAAGAAAAGTCCTGAACCGTCACGCTTCTATCTGAGGGAACGGAATTAATCAGCGGACCAGGATCTCCGAAGGTTCCTTCGTGCGGAGGCTCTGGAGGCACCGTGCCGCCTAACCCAAATATGTCTTTAACGATTGTTTGTGTAGTATTAGATACTCGCCGAGCCCCAAACGTTGATGAGTCATTTGCCCTATAAACATCAAAAAAAGACAGTTCAAGCAATGCCGCTATTTTGAATGACCTCCAGTCATTCANATTATATGATAATTGAAAGAGNGGACCCCCTCCGTTCAAATCATCNNCCCATTGGCTTGGAGCAAATGAATCAGAATAAACATGTGTTACATCTCTACCGGAACTGTCTGTAAACATAATGGAATTACCGTTAACCTGAAGCGAATTTTCATAAGCCCAGTTCCAAGTAACTTCTCCGAATGAATCGGTTGCATCAATTTTAACAAATCCATCATCATAATTCCGATCAATAGAACCAGCTACAGATCCAGCGGAAGACGCCCTAGAGAAAGGTTCTCCNGTTAGTTCCAATGTTGAAAAATCCTGCGAATAGGATCCGGTCGAAAAGCTTAATTTATCAAATGAACGGGAAACATAACCTACGGAAAATTTCAATCCTGACAATATAGACCCATTATTATCTGTGTCCTCTCCACCATAAATATAAGGGTTCAGTACGCTTAGCGTTAATATTATTACTTGCCACTTTTTCATAAACGGGGAGTCAATTGAATAGTAGCATGATACCATTTGCAACTAGAATAACATGTTTCCAATAAGGACCTACAAAACGCTAAACTTATTATTTTTACTATTTATTCAGACATTTGGCAGTTATCATCTTGTTTAAAGNATATAATTCACTTCGATTTTTTTCATCACTAATCATCTATAATGACATGATACGAATCATTCTAATAGCCATCTCTCTGTCCAGCATCGCCCTCGAAGCTAAGCCTAATCTGGTTTTAGTATTAAGTGATGATCATCGTCACGATTTTATGGGATTCCACCCAGATTCTCCAGAATGGCTAGAAACANCAACGATGGACAAGCTCGCCTCNGAAGGAGCCCACATAAAAAATGCATTTGTCAGCACATCTCTATGCTCACCTAGCAGAGCCTCGATCTTAACTGGGCAATACATGCATCGCCACCGTGTAGTTGACAACCAAAGAGAAGTCCCTATGGGAACTGTTTTTTTTCCTGAACATTTACAAAAGGCAGGTTATCACACAGCATTCATCGGAAAATGGCATATGGGGCATGAGAACGATACTCCAAGGCCCGGTTTTGATCATTGGGTAAGTTTTCGTGGACAAGGGGAATATTTTAATCCCGTTTTAAACATTAATGGTGATAGGAAAAAATTTGAAGGTTATATGACTGACATTCTAACTGATCAGGTCATTGACTGGTTCAATAATTCAAGACCAAAAGATAAACCTTTTCTCTTATATGTATCATATAAGGCAGTGCATTACCCATTCACACCAGCTCCACGNCATCATGGNAAATATCAGGGAAAGCCTATTCCTTATCCGGAAACAATGGCGAACACTGAAGAAAACTATTCGTCTCAATCATTATGGATCAAAGAAAGAAGATACGGNATCCACGGTATAGACCATATGGAAACAGGAAAACTTGATAAAGATCCAGTCCCTTCTTTCGATGATCTTTATTGGAGATTCTGCGAAACTGTACATGGGCTTGATGAAAACATCGGCCGACTCATAACCACTCTTTCTCCAATCTCAAAAGANACTATGCTTTTATATATGGGAGACAATGGATTCGCTCTAGGAGAACATGGATTTTATGACAAAAGAGATGCATTTGAAGAATCNATCAGNATTCCAATGATTGCCTATGCTCCTGGCAAAATTAAATCGGGAACAGTAATCAGTGAAATGATTCAAAACATTGATGTGGCCCCCACTCTTCTCGAGTTAGCAGGGCTTACCTTATCTGAAGTNTCTCCCANAATGGATGGGTCTTCTTTCTCCTCTATTTTNTCAAATAATAAGATTCAAAACCCAAGGAACCATATTTTGTATGAGTATCACTGGGAATGGAACTTNCCTGCAACACCATCATGCCTAGCCATCCGAACAAACAAATATAAATATATCTATTATCACGGTGTGTGGGACAGGAACGGTTTATACGATCTAGAGCACGATCCACACGAACGGCACAATCTGATTCAGCTTCCCCAATACAATGAAACAATAACCAAATTAAGGAACCAACTCTTTAGTGAATTGGAAAAATCGGGAGGATTAAACATGCCGATCCGCCCACCGAAAGGCGACCAATACTATGATAGAAAATTGCGCTAANCNGGTACTCTTAAATATTTTTAATNTCCCCAATGGACTCAATGACCTTATCTGAAATCTCCTGATAGGATTCCCTGCTCTTAACTGCTAATTGTTCATCGGTAAATTGAATCATTTCTCCAACACAAACAGTAATTTGAGTGAAAAATTTGGGGAACTTAGATTCCCTTGGTAAGGCTTCATAAGCNCCAAAGATCCTCACGGGAAGGACCGGAGCCTTTGCTTTTGCAATAACCAAACCGACTCCAGCTTCTGCTTTTTTAATTTCACCATCCAAACTCCTTTCACCTTCAGGAAAAATTAAAACAGGATTACCACCGCGTAATTCCTTAATTATTCTTTTAAGACTAGTCATGTCGCCTCTTTCCTGATCAACCGGAATTGCATTCAGCCTTGGGTACAACCATGCAAAGAAACCTTTCTTAAATAAAGTTTTACGGGCAAGAAAAGCTGTCTTNTTGCCGTAAGCAACACCAACAACAGGCGGATCAAAATAGCTGGTATGATTAGCCACAATTAAGACCCCTCCAATGTTCCACGCTTCTCTAATTCTACTCTTTCCAACAACTTTTAATCTAAATCCGATTCGAAAAAGAAGCCACGCACAACTATAACCAATCCAATACCACATCTTAAATATTTACACCATTTCCAAACCTCGCACCTTTAACACATTTAAAACTTCTGTGACGACTTGTTCCAAATCCATTTCAGAAGTATCAATCACACAAGCATCATCAGGAATTNTCAATGGAGAGACCTTCCTTGTTGCATCAATTCGATCTCTTCTCTCCAAATCATCTGATCCCCCTTCAGCCATTCGTCTTTGAGCCCTTACCTCTGCCGAGGCATCTATATAAAACTTATATGGAGTCTCGGGGAAAACAACTGAACCGATATCCCTGCCTTCCATAACTATGCTAGCAATCTCAAGATACTCTCTCTGCTTAGATACTAGGACTTTTCTCACTTCCTCTATCGCCGCGATCAATGAAACATTTTCATTAATTTTAGCTGCCTTTAACTCGNCCCCTGGATCCACCCCATCAACTGTGAGAGTAGAAATTCCATTCGATTGACCACAATTAAGACTAACCGAATTCAAATGCTGAATAACAGAGACAGAATCATTGAGATCTATTCCAGACCTTAAGACACTCCAAGTGAATGCCCTGTACATAAGACCAGAATTCACATGAAGATAACCAATCTTTTCAGATATTTTGGATGCCACACTACTCTTTCCTGAAGCTGCCGGACCATCAATCGCTATTACATTATTCTGAGCTTCTTCCATAAATATCGACTAGTGACTAAGCTTACGTGAAGATTATTAATTAGATTCTGATTCAGGGAAAGATCTAATAACTGGCGTAACCTGATCAGAAAATTCACTATTTTCATTTGCCAATTTTTTAAGATGCTCTTCAAAATTAGGGTATGAAATTGCCACACATTCTGCATTCGTTATAATGGTCTGACCTGAAGCGAATAAACCAGCAACTGCAAATGCCATCGCTATTCTGTGATCACCGAAACTTTTCAATTCTGCGCCTTGAAGTTGACCTCCCCCATTAATCTCCATTCCATCGCTAGTTTCCTNAATATCAGCTCCCATCCTTTTAAGGTTCTCAGCTACTGCTGAGATCCTATCACTCTCNTTAACTCTTAGCTCAGCTGCATCTTTAATAACAGTCGTTCCATCTGCAAGAGCTGCCGCGACCGCGATGATTGGAATCTCATCAATAATATTTGGAACGATGTCTCCACCGATCTCAATTCCTTTAAGCCTTGCGCCCTGAACAGTAACATTACCCACTTCCTCGCCACCAGTATTAGTTCCGATTGATTCGGAAACATTAGCTCCCATCCTTACAAGAATTTTAAGAATACCGTTCCGCGTAGGATTCAATCCTACATTTTTTACAGTCAATTGCGAATCAGGAAAAGCAGATGATGCTACAAGCCAGAAAGCAGCACTCGAAATATCTCCAGGAACAACAAAATCCCTTGATTCAAGTACCTGACCGCTTTGAATGCTGATCTTATTTTCATGGACCTCTGTGCTAACCTGGAAAAAATCTAGCATTTTCTCAGTATGATCCCGTGTCCTGGATGGCTCCACAACATTAGTGATCCCCTCAGCATACAATCCGGCAAGTAATAACGCGCTTTTCACCTGAGCACTTGCAACTGGCAATTCATAATTGATCCCATTCAGATTCCCTCCATCAATCAAAATAGGAGCACACCCGTTCTCACCTTCAGTGCTAATTACAGACCCCATTGACCGCAAAGGAGAAACTATTCTATCCATGGGCCGAATCGAAAGAGAGTCATCTCCAATTAGGCGCGAGGAAAATTTTTGGCCTGCAAGTATTCCAGAAAGAAGCCTCATCGTAGTGCCCGAGTTCCCACAATCAATATCTGAATTGGGCTCTGTTAAATTAAGCCCTGCCCCATGAACCATAAGCTNGTTTGGNCCAAAACNATTCTCCTCAAGTATATCGATTTGAACCCCCAATGTCCTCATCGCTTCTAAGGTAGATATACAATCCTCACTNGGNAGAAAACCTTCAATTNNGCAACGNCCGTTAGAAATAGAAGCCAACATTACAGCTCGGTGAGATATGCTCTTATCTCCAGGAACAGAAACTTCACCTCCAAATCTTTTGGCTTTTTTTACTCTGATAATATTATTCTTGGAATGCATTATTTTTTCATCACTAATAAAAAATATTCCCAATCTTAATTTGGAGGATATAATTTATTTCTATTCTCTTTAGCATCCTGAAGGAACTGATAAAGTTCATCATAATCCGCATCACGGACCTTCTTAAGTAAATCATTTAATAATTTAATGTGGCCCTCCATTGTATTACCTATCGCTTCGTTATTTTGACAAATAATCTCTGCCCACATATCAGGAGAACCTCCCGCTATCCTAGTCATACTTCTTAATCCAGGACCCGCAAGTAATTGAGCTTCGTCTGGCCCTTTAAAAACTGTTTCCACAATAGCCGCGGCTAAAACGTGAGGCAAATGACTGACTTGAGCCACAAACTTATCATGTTCAATTGAATTCAATTTTACACATCGACAACCAATTGATCTCCAAAAATCCAAAACTAATTTTTCGGAATCTTCAGTCGATGATTTGCCGGGAGTAACTGCGCACACTGCGCCGTCAAAAAGATCAGCCCGGGCATTTTCAAAACCACCAGANTCAGATCCAGCCATAGGGTGCGCCCCCACAAAATGCACGTCATCTCTAGCTGACAGAGAAATCATTTCATCAACAACATTAACAGCAGAGGCTTTGACGCTACACAAATCAGTTATCACTGCCCCTTTCTTTAGCTGAGGTAATATCATATCAACCAAANCCTTCAGGGCTCCNACCGGCGTCGCCAAAACAACCAGATCAGATTCATTTACAACTTCATGAATATTATCACTTATGATGTCCGCCGCTTCAGATTTCCTCAATTGCTCAAGCGCCTCCTTGCGGCGTGCCCACAGCGAAACTGTATTNATACCTTTGACAAACTTTGACGCTAAAGCAACAGATCCACCTAACAAACCAGGACCAATGACGGAAACGCTACCTGGGCAGGAAGCAATTTCTTCTTCTGATAAATTAGGTTCTGGTTCCACTCGAAATGAGAATCAAGGAACCCTAAAGATCCTTTTTGTATAAGGACAACGAACCTCTGTGCCCGGAGGGAACCCATTCACATCCACTTCCCTGCCGCTTGCAAAGGGGCTGTACACATGACCNACTTTTCCAGGAACGGGTGTCGCGTATGGTTTATTACCTTCAGGTTTTTTAGGTTCAGGATCCGGGGCCTTTTCTGGCGGATCTGTTTTGGTGTTATCTGTGGATGGTGATTTATCTGGATTAGTTTGAGGATTATTATTTCCAGAAACTGATTCACTGGAATTACCGTTCCCGACAGGATTGATGTACCTAGTGCCGGACTGATCATTACCAACTGTTTGTAACTGTTTCTGAGCTACCTGATCAGTTCCAAGATATCCGTAACGGGAACCTCCCGCGACACCATTTGGACCGTCTTCCAATCTGAAGACATTTCTATTAACAGGTTGGTTGTTTTCACAACCCACAATGACAGCCATTAAAAGGCCAAGCAAAATGACGTAAAGCGCTTTCTTCTGCATCGTATCAATCTAATTAGTTTTTATATCTTTAATATATTTGCTTTGTCCCAATCGTAAAGGAATGATCAGAACTGTAAAATAGCTATTATTTACTAAAATAACGCCTGTAAATCGCATGTCCTTTCAAAAAAGTAAGGATTCTCAATTATTTAAACTAATTTCAGTAGAAAAAATCATACAAGATTCGATGTTAGTGAGAGATAAGCATTTTTACGTTTTAAATTGAGCCGTCCGTTAATCCGAATCAATACTACAACAAATATTTATCCTTAAAAAATGCCGCACACCTCTTAAATTAAAAATAATGAAGCGTATCCAAATTAAAACAATAGCATTAATTGCAACGACCTTATTATTAACAGAATTTTCTTTTGGCCAACTAATTCCAAGAAAAACAGATAAGCCAGAATATCGAGAATTCACGAGCGCTGGAGGCAAAACAATTAAGGCCCTGTTAGTGGACAAAACTGAGGACACTTTAACTCTCGAGCTTCCGAATGGAAAAAAAGCAACTTTGTCTTATGAAAAGCTCAGTCAAGAAGATCAGGAATATGTAAAGGAGTGGGACAAGGAAAAAGAGCTTTTCCTAACAAAATGTAAAACATTAACTATAAGAGAATTACTTGAGATACGTGGATACGAAAGCTTCAAATTNACTCTTAGAGGAAACCATATTTTTGTAAGCGGACAACTCAATGGAAACAAATCAGAATTCATGATTGATACTGGAGCCGGATCTACGGTCCTTCACATCGATGCCGCAAAAGAAAANGGATGTAAGGTTGGCCCGCTAGATCAAGTTATTTACGGCATCGGCGGTGAAGCACCGGCTGCCAAAACTGAAGTTCCCGAAATCAGACTCGGACAAGCAGCAATCAAAGATCAGGTGTTACTTTCCGCCGACATGTTCAAGGACATACCAAACGCGCGTAAAGACTATGATGCTATTCTGGGAGCTGAATTCATGAGCCAAATGCGGGCTGTCATTTCTTACAAAGAGGGAAGAATCTTCTTTCGCCCCGATCTAATAAATGATGATGGCGAGGAGGAGGCCCCTGANGTTCCTGAATATCGTTTCTTTAAAACCAAAGACCGCAAAACTTACAAAGGTAANATTGCAAAGAAAAATGCATCATCCATTGAACTGTCAATTGAAGGCCAGAAGAAAAACCTCACTATACCAACGGGCAGACTTTCCGATGACGATCAGAAATATGTCACTGACTGGAGCCCTGAAAGAGAAATATTCCTGAGGCAGTGCCGAGGCCTTAAAGTGAAGGACATTCTAGAGCTTAGAAAATATCAAAGCTTTGAATACAAGCGCTTAGGGAATCATATTTTTGTGGATGGCACACTAAATAATAAAAAAACACGATTCATGATAGACACAGGCGCGGGCAGCTCTGTATTACATGTAGAGTGGGCAAAAGAGACCGGTTGCGATGTTGGCCCTATGGATCAAACAGTTTTCGGGATAGGAGGAAAAGCACCCGCCGCCATTACAAATGTCCCGGTACTTACAATGGGAAGAGCAAAATTTGAAAACCGTCAACTCCTATCGNTTGACTTATTTAAACAGCTAGGAGGAAACCGTGCATACGGCGCTATATTCGGAGCTGACTTTATGCGTGAAACGGATGCCGTTATTACTTATCGCGAACAAAAAGTATTTCTTCAGCCCGATAAATAAAACTTACTTAAAAGCGGTTGATTTAAGATAACTGATCCAATCATCCTCCAGCTCTTTTTGAGTCTCAAAGCCAAATAACTTGGCCAATTCTGCAGGGACAGGAATTGATCTTCCAGTGTCTACACGCTCCATGACCTTAGAAAACTTGGAGATNCTTTCAGGAGTGCTTTGCATATAACGAGCGAATCCATACATAAGCACTGTNAATTCAGGAGTGAGCTGAGTCGGTCTGTTAATTCTGTATAACTCAGCAATGCTAGGGGTCACCTTNTCCTTTTTCACTAAATCTCTCAGCGTACGGGCCCACTTCTTCCCATCATCAAAACCGCCAGACTTGACCACCTCATCAGATTCATAGGTATTAGCATCTAATAAACTAGTAACGGTCTCATCAGTCAGCTGTATTTCTTTGTAATATCCATGGCCCGTAGAAATTGCAAAATAACCATCAGAACCAGCACCTCCTCCTGCTCCACCCATTTGAACATTCAGCACATCCTGCGCAATGCAATGTGCTGGAAAAGGATTCCAAACTCCCCTCTTAAATCTCCTCTTATCATCAGCGCGGAAGGCTCTAGCTCCCCTCATGAGATTATACTTGTCACATGTATCACTATCTAAAGACATCCCNGCACCTGATGANAGGGGCCANGTCTTTGCTGTATTTGAAGCGTCTTGNGCTCTGCCAGAATTGGCNAACAAATCAACATAGTACTTACCCAAAATCTCATAATCTGTTGTTTCCCCGCAAAGAAAAATGGCCTTCTTCTCATCTCCCCACTTCTCAGCAAAACCAGGGTGTTGGAAATTCATTCCATACCAAAGCCTCTCAGCAAGTTCAGCTGTATCCTTGCCTCTTACATTTCCACTAGACATTACAAGAAAATGTTCAGATTCAATAATATCGAACTGTAATGAATACCCATCAGGAAGCTCAAACTTGTCATCTCTTTTTTTGAGCGTTTTGGAATCAAATTTCATTTCCTTTTCAGGAACTGTTATCTTTGCCTTAGGATCAAACCCGACCTTCTCTGCTCCCCCATACTCTTCCAGATACTTTTGNTCTCCTACACTTAAAGTTTTTCGAAGAATCCTTGAATCACGGCCATTCTCTAATCGAAGTCTCACATAATCTCCGTCCACATCTAGTAATTGAGCTTTAATTTTCTGCCCCTTCAGATTAGTCCATGTACGCATTTCCGCCGCGCTCATNATCCCGCTCAGGGAAAACCAAAATAGACAAAGAAAAATAATTTTATTCTTAGTAAATACTTTCATCTCAAAAACTCTAATAATTATTATAAAGATTATTTTACGCGTTAACCTTAATCAGAAAGATCTACTCATGCCACCTAAATGAATAAGAAGTAATATTTTTGTTGGAATAAATTAATATTTCCCAAAAGTAACAATCCTTTTAATAGTTAATTAAGTCTTCAAGTAACAAGTTGTGAACACTTATACTCAGATCGAATCTCAAATCCTTTCATTTATTGACAACGAAAAGAACGGAGACTTTGATTCGCTNATTATTCAGGCCCATTTGTTTCAGAAAGCAAACTGTAAACCTTTAAGGAAATACTGTGATTCGGTCTGCAAAGANCCGGAATCATGGAAGAATATACCTCCATTNCCAACAGAAGCATTTAGGGATTCTAAAAAGAAAATCATATCGTTCTCCGAGAAACAAATAGTATCAACTTTTTTGACAAGCGGAACAACAGGAGAAACGAAAGGAGCTCATCATTTCTCCAATTTAAAACTATATGAAAAATCAATTCGCACTTCGTGGNAGAATCTTCTACTGCCTGAACTCCCTTTAATCTGCTTAGCCCAAAGCCCCATAGCTGCACCAGATTCAAGCTTAATTCACATGCTAGCAACCCTAGGAGGTAAATTTTTAATTAATTCAAACGGTCATTTAGATCATTCCAAAGTGGAACTGATTATTAAAAGAAGTAACCGTCCTATTATTCTCGCAGGGACCGCACTGGCACTTCTGCACCTTTTCGAATCAGGGGAGAATATCCCGCCACTCCCAGAGAATAGCTGGGTCATGGANACGGGAGGATATAAAGGTAGNGGTAGAGAAATAACCAANGANAACTTTTATATGATGATCAATGAAAACCTAGGTGTTCCCATTGATCATATAATAAACGAATATAGCATGACCGAATTGAGTTCTCAATTCTACTCGATAGGAATACATAACATCCATAAAGGTTGCCATTGGGTCAAAACCCGAGTCTTGAAACCTGGATCCGAGGAAGAAGTGTCTGATGGAGAAATTGGACTTTTATCGATATATGACCTTGCCAACCTTGGTTCCTCTGTATCAATAATGACTAATGATCTTGCAAAAAGAAAAGGAAATACTTTTGAACTGATAGGACGAGATAAAAATTCCACTCCACGTGGATGCTCACGTGCCGCTGACGAAATGCTGTCAAAAAATAAATATGGACACAAATAAAAGGGCAACGGCTTTATCCAAATTGCTAGACATAAACGTCGNAAAATTACTCGAAACAGTCGAAAAAGAATTAGGACACCAAGAATCGCTCGATCGATTTGTTCCCTATGGTGACATTTATACTCGCGCTAATCCCATTTCCCCGATTTTACATATCGTATCAGGGAACACCCCAGCCGCTGCCATTCAAACTATTACCAGAGGGCTCCTANTGGGCGCCTTCAATCAAATAAAACTTCCATCAGATGGAATACAAGAAGTGGAANNTTTTATCGAAAAATTACCCAAGGAGCTTAAATCATTAATCGATATAACAAGGTCCAGAGAAGCATCAATTGAATGGCTCAAATCAGCAAAAGGCATAATAGTTTTCGGGTCAGAAGAGACTGTCAGAGAAATAGAATCACAAGNACTTCCCGATCAGGTCTTCATAGCACACAGCCATAAGGTCAGCATTGCTGTAATTGATTCAGACAACAACAAAGAAGCGGCAAAACTAGCCGCGCAAGACATAGCAAAATATGACCAGCAAGGATGCCTCTCTCCTCACGACATCTATGTAGACCCAAAAGAGCAACCTCGATCCTTTGCCGCGGAACTGGCTCGTGCCTTGAAAGAATTAAACTCAACCTGTCCTCCACCTGAAAGAACCCTAGAAGAGAATAGTAGAATTGATAATCTNCGAAGAAGCTATTCTTTCAGGTCCTCCAACGATACCAGCGTACAAATATGGAAAAGCAATTCCAATACTGATTGGACNGTTGTTTATGAAGACGAGCCTCAATTCGCCGCCTCCCCCCTCGGCCGCTTCGTTTTTGTAAAGCCCCTTCCAGAGAATCTTAACGATGCTCTCGGCATCAACAAAGACTATCTCAGCACAATTGCTCTTTATCCTTTTTCCATTCAAAGAGCCGAAACTCTANGCCTTTGTGGAGCCACTCGCATCTGCCCACTAGGGTCATCCCAAGACCCTTCATTTTTCTGGCATCATGATGGCCTTCAGAATCTCGCGCCTCTGGTGCATTGGACTGATGCAGGATAAAATATGATCTTAATGCAGGAAACCATGGTAAATAAAAANAACACGCATGAGGGCTCCCCAATTGTTGGTAAAGCTATTATCACGGAACAATTAACTGAACGAATTGTCCGGGCATCATTACCAAATGGAAAAATCATACACGCACACCTCCCTTCCAAGATACAAGAAAAACCGANGCTTAAAATTGGGAGGAAAATCTTAGTTAAAATGAATCCTTATGATTTTTCCCGAGGAAGAATCATCATTGATGAGTAGTAGTCATAATTTTCTGCAATATTAAATAATTATAGATTGGCTGATATTTGATTAAAATTGCAGGATAATTACTTCTGATAGAGGCTATGGCCCTGGATTCATTTAATGAAATAATTATTTAATGCCTGTTAAAAAGAGAATTATTTGCCAAACTGAATTAGGAAAAAATTGGATTTTTTTTTACGGTTATTAGGAGAAATTATAGCAAATAGCCGAAAGGGCTGATCTAACCAAAAAAACAGGGATTTAAAGATTAACTGAAAATAAATATTTTCCTCCAAAACTAGGAAGTAGCTGGACGCTNGTTCCTTAAGGTGTAAACTATGCGCCTTTTATCTGTATGGCTGAAAACTCCACAACACAGAGCCAAGAGCAAGAAGTAGAAATTCTTTCTCATGTTGATGAATACTTAAAAATCGGCCAGGAATATGATTGTTCTGATATTCATCTTGCGACCAACGCAAAACCCACTTGGCGAAGGTATGGAACGTTGCAGGAAATTTGGGAAAATGCAGCAGTCCTAAGCTCGGAAGACACTGAACGATTAGCAATGGGATTCTTGGGCGAAAAAGAAAAAGCACGCTTGGCCGAGCGTGGCGATGTTGATTTTGCCTATCAAAACAATTTCGGTAGGTTCAGAGCATCAGTTGTATCTCAAAGACTCGGTTACGACATTTGTTTTCGTATTATAAATACTAAACTTCGAACGATGGAGGAGCTTGGGCTTCCTGAATCGATAAAACCTCTGACTCAATATCAAAATGGTATAGTTCTAGTCACGGGATCTGTGGGATCAGGAAAATCTACTACCCTAGCCGCACTTATTGACCACATTAATAAAGAGAGAACTGATCATATCATTACTCTTGAAGATCCTATCGAGTACGTTTTCGAATCGATAAACTGTCACGTTAATCAGCGTGAAGTTCACACTCACACAGAGTCATTTGCAGCGGCCCTTAGAGGCTCCTTGAGGGAAGATCCTGATGTCATAATGGTTGGAGAAATGCGAGACCTAGAAACAATCTCCCTGGCAATCACTGCCGCAGAAACTGGGCACCTTGTCCTTGCCACCCTGCACACAGGCAACGCAGCAAGAACTCTTGACCGAGTTCTGGACGTGTTTCCAAATGAACAAAGGGATCAGATACGAATCATGGTCAGTGAATCTCTTCGTGGAATCATTTCGCAGCAACTGATCCCTAGAATAGACGGGAATGGGCGTGAACTATGCTTGGAACTTCTAATGAATACTCCGGCAGTCGCCAACTCCATTCGAGAGGGTAAAAGTTTCATGCTACCAGGGATCATGCAAACAGGAAAAGCCGTTGGTATGATCACAATGGATGATTCATTGAAAAATCTCTATAATGCCGGCTTAATTAGCCAAGAAGAATGTCTTTCTCGCTGTGCTGATATTCAAAATATGAAAAAACACTTTAAGGTATAATTTTTCTGCCTGATGAATCACCAAATTGATAAATATTTTCAGATCCTGATCGAAAAAGGAGGCTCAGACCTCCATCTCAGTGAAGGACAACCCCCAAAGATCCGTGTTCATGGTGAAATTACTTCATTAGAAGGCGAGGCTATTCTAACCAGAGATGTCATGGAGAGCATGATGAAAGAGATTGCTCGAGACGAAGGCTGGGAACGCTATGTATCTACTGGGGACCTTGATTTCGCTTATGAAATGGATGAAAACTCACGGTTCCGTTGCAATTACTTAAAACAAAGCAATGGGTATGCTTGTGTTTTCCGACTAATACCCACAAAGATATCGTCATTAGAAGAATTAGGAATACCTGAAGTTGTACGCGAATTCGGTCACATCAGAAGCGGTCTTGTATTGGTTACTGGACCAACTGGCTCAGGAAAGTCGACGACTCTCGCTGCCTTAATGGATTATATTAACATAAACTTTTCCAGACACATAATTACTGTAGAGGAACCCATTGAATTTGTTCACAACAACAAAAGAAGTATTATAACTCAACGAGAAGTCCCCATCAATACTCCCAGCTTTGCTGACGGTCTACGAGCAGCTCTTCGTGAAGATGCAGACATTGTTCTTGTAGGAGAGATGCGAGACCTAGAAACCATATCACTTGCTTTGACTGCAGCAGAAACTGGCCTCCTTGTGTTTGGAACACTTCATACTAATAATGCTCGAAAAACTGTAGATAGGCTTATCGATGTTTTTCCTTCTGACAAACAAAGTCAGATAAGGACCATGCTGGCAGCTTCTTTAAAAGGAGTAGTCGCCCAGCTACTATGCAAGTGTGACGACACAAATATAAACCAAGAAACAGGCTCTCCCTTGTTTACTGGCAGAGTCGCTGTAAATGAAGTAATGGTATCTAATTCAGCAGTGGCCGCTATTATCCGTGAAGGTGCTACTCAAAAGCTCTATGATGTCATAATTGGAGGAAAATCTGAAGGCATGCAATTCATGGACGAAGATATCTGGGAAAAACTTAAGAAAGGAATGATCTCCCCATTTGAAGCATATATGAAAGCAATCGACAAAAAACGTTTCAAAGAGTATCTACCAGAGAATTTACAGGAACTTGGTCATTCTGGAGGAGGTGAACTAGAAGGGGCTACCGCGAGCGGTTAACAAATAAAGCCTTTCATATCGTTGCAAATGCGGGATCCTGGGTCAGAACTTAATAAGCTCCGGGAAGAAAATCTTTACCGCAAACTCAAATATGGGTCATCAGCCACTGGCAGAACATTTAATTCAGAGGACTTAAGCTTACTGAATTTTTCTTCCAACGATTATCTTGGA
>PAPL01000042.1 GCA_002708885.1 Verrucomicrobiales bacterium
TTGGCATTTCTTTATTTCTGGACCAATTGGCAAATTCATTTTTGCTGGCTCCTGCCATAATGAGAGCTTTCATCACTTCTGGTAATGTTGCATTTCCTTCTTTTTTTGTCTGGGCAACTCCAATGAGAAAGGTCACGGCGGAACTGACTTGAGGAGTGCAAGCACTTGTAGAATTGTCATTCGCCACAATGTCGGGCTTGGTTCTTCCTGGGCCATCGTGTTTAGTATTTCCAGTTCCTAGGTCAATCCCGGACACAGTTTGTCCCTGGCTATGAGATCCATTGGTATTACCGACCGTGATGCTATTATAACTTGAGGCGAGAATTGAAGGGACCGTTGTTTCAGCTCCATTATTAAGGCCAACGCATGCAATGAACTGATCTCTAAAAATTGCGTAATCGAATCTTCTAATCGCTTCGTTATGTATTGATATTATATTATCAATTTCGGAAGGATCAGTTTCATTATTGTAACCGTAACTGATCCATGAATGGTTTTGCACAAAACTTTCCTCAGTCTTTGGAGGGATGCTTGATCCTGTCCTGAGGTAATCTCCATAAACCCATTGGCTCGCAGAGTAGACGTCGACATGAGGAACCCAAGAAACAATGGATTCGTTGCTGAAGAAACGTTTTGCAACAGCCAAGGCATGTTCTGACGAATTGTAAGTGAGCGAATCATTGGTTGTTTTTATTCTAAAGGAATTTCCTTTGAAAGGACCGGATCCGTTAAATGAATATTCGATCGGAGGATTGTTTATTGGAGATGTTTCTGGTAAAAAACTACCATCTGAACTCGGTGCCTCTATTAACGAAACTCGAAAAGGGCAAGAACTTAGTTCAATGTCGATCGAAAAGTCCGAGCTTGTAATGCTCTGATTGAAGGCCTGAATTGCAATTATATTTTCACCCTCATTAAGTAATTTTTTCGCTTTTCCTATGATGATTGATTCCCATTCAGCTTCATGAACCTGTGCTGTAGAATCATATGTTTTTGTGCCTTCGCTCATATGTAAACGGGCAACTTCGATTCCATTGATCCAGATGATGGCACCATCATCTACATATGCTCTTAGCAACAATCGAGGATGAATGTCTAAAGAATTAACAAGAAATTTCTTTCTAAGATAGATACTTGTATATGGTTCTGATCCATTCACAGAGGGGCCTCGCATATCGTTCAGTATAGTGTTATCATCATTATCACCGTAACCGATAGGGGCCTGTCCTATTTGCCAACTGGAATTCTCATTAAAATCGGATTCCCTCCAAAGATCAGGAGGCTCTGAGGCCTCACTCGTTCCTTTCCTGTAATACCAACCGGTATCTTCTGCTTGTATGTAAATGATTGATTTAAGATCTACTTCAGGAACCTCTTTGAGCTCTTCAATGAGTGCATTGTAGCCAATGTCCTTTCCCCATGTCTGTGCCTCGGCACTACTTAGGAAATGGAATACAAAAAAGCAGTTAAAAATTATTTTTATTATGTTCTTCGATAGGAACATCTGGGGAAAAAATTACACCTAGTTTGTGTTTCGGTAAATAGTGTTATGAATGCTTTATTTAATTTATTACAGCTAGACCTTTTTTTGTAACCGGTTAATCTGCGGTTATGTCAAATATCGATGATTTAGAGCCTGCAATAGCTGTCATTGGAGGAAGCGGACTTTACGAAATAGAAGGAGCCGAGAAGATTGATGAGTGTAAAATAAAAACGCCTTACGGCGATCCTTCAGATAATATTACCGAGTGCCGTATCGAGGGCAGAAGAGTATTTTTTCTTCCTCGTCACGGCAAGGGGCATACGATCCTTCCTCATGAACTTAATCACAGGGCAAACTTCTGGGCCTTGAAATCTTTGGGAGTGCGTTGGGTCATTGCAGTAACGGCTGTGGGTAGTTTGCAGGACAGGTATGCTCCGAGAGACATCGTTCTTCCTGACCAGTATTTTGACAGAACTAGTTGCCGGAGTGAGCATACTTTCTTTGGTGATGGAATATGTGCTCACATTGCATTCGGGGACCCTGTCAGTGAGGAATTGCGGTCATTGCTTTTTGAAATCGCTAAGGAGGTGCATCAAGAGAAAGTTTATAATGGGGGAACTTATGTGAATATGGATGGTCCGGCATTCTCGACCCGTGCGGAGTCTTTAAATAATCAAAGATTAGGTTTTGATGTGATAGGAATGACTAATTTGCCTGAGGCCAAGTTAGCAAGAGAAGCTGAAATGGCTTTGGCTACCCTTTCGATGATAACGGATTATGATTGTTGGAAGGAAGAAGAGGATCCTGTCACTGCAGAGACAGTCATTGGTCATTTGAAAGCTAACGCTCAAGCAGCAAAGAAAATAATAGCTACTGTGATTCCCACCATTCCAAAGGATCCGGACTGGCCGGTACATACAGCACTTTCTAATGCAATATTGACAGACCGTTCACTTTGGCCAGAGAAGACAAAGCGAAAGCTTGAGCCTATCATAGAGAGATTCTTATAAAGGCATCAAATATTATAGGATTTAGAGACCTCATCAGCAATTATTTGGATCCCTTCCTTCACGATCTTTTCAGATTGAGAAAAGGTGACTCTGATACATTCATGACTATGATTCCAATGGTCTACTAACCCAAAGAAAAAATACTCTCCGGGAACTACAAGAACGTCCCTTTTTTTGAGTCTTTCATACAACTCAATAGTTGTGATAGGTAATTCAGGAAACCAAAACCATAAAAAGAAAGCTCCCTCACTTTCATGTAATCTGTAGGGAATTGTATTCCCGAAAGCCTCTTCCACATGTGAACGAGCATTTAACATGCGTTTTTTGTAGAACGGTTTGATAAGATCTCTGCTTAACCTCATTAACTCACCACTCTCAATGAGCGGCAAACTAAGTGCCTGACCTATATTATTATTTGCGAGCCCAACGACTGCATTTGCTGCGGTCACGGCAGCTATTATTTTTTCAGGACCGATAATGATGCCAGTTCTGGTGCCTGGAAGCCCAAGTTTTGATAAGCTCAGAGTTAAAATAATGTGTTCATCCAATATTGGATTTGCTTCAGTGTAGATAGCTCCCGGGAATGGGTTCCCATACGCATTATCGATAATTAACGGAATACCTTTAGATCTGGCGATTTTAGAGAGGCGATTAATTTCTTGATCAGTTAGGACATTCCCACTTGGATTAGTTGGTCTGGAAACACAAATAGCTGCGATTTTATCGTCAACTTCAAGTTCATCAAAGTCCACATGATATTTGAAGCCATTTTGTCCTTTCTTCTCAATAAGAGCAGGATGGGTTACAAAGATGTCTTGAGTGATGCCCTGATTAGCATACCCAATATATTCTGGAGCCAATGGCAATAATATTTTCTTCTGCTGACCATTTGTGAATTCTCCTGCGAGTATATTAAATAGAAAGAAAAATCCAGTTTGTGCGCCAGAAGTAACGGCAATGTTCTCTGGCTCTAAATTCCATCCGTATTCCTTGTTAAGGGTCTTTGCAACTGCTCTTAAAAATTTTGGATTTCCAGATGGTGGATCGTAATTAACTAAGGCCGAATTAAAATCGTTTTTTTCTTCTAAAAGTTCAGCAGTTCGTTTTCTCCAAATAGATTGAACTTCTGGTATTGATGCAGGGTTTCCACCGCCCATCATTCGCATATTAGTTTGTTCATTGAGCGCTACTCCCAAATCTTTCATGAGGTCCACAATCCCTCCTTTTCGTTCAAGTTTTTCTCCGAAAATGGAGAATTTGAAATCAAAACTCATGGTGCTTTAAAGGATTTTAGAGTCAATGATTGTAGCTTGCATTGATTTTTATATGAATAAAGGGCATGAAAATGTGCAAATTTGTCAAAAATGTGTTAAAATGTTCTTAACTTGTGATTTAAAAATTCACAAATTAATCATTTATGGGTAACGAAAAAAGAACCAGAGCGCGAAAAGCAAGATCAAGAAGGGTAGACAAGAAAGCCATTGAGGAGGGCAGTAGGCGGCGGCGTGAAGGAGCAGCTGCTAGTAAATCTCACGAAGCAGAAGGTACAATATCTGCTGTTTTAGCCGGCACTATGTTTAAGGTGAAATTGTCTAATGGCCATGAGTTATTGGCACATATCTCTGGAAAAATGAGGAAAAGATTTATCAGGCTAGTCGTTGGAGACAGGGTAAAGCTTGAAGTTTCTCCTTACGATATAGACAAGGCACGTATTACTTATCGCTTAGGATAAGCTCACAAATTTCAATGTGGATTAGTTTACAGATTTAATTCTGTATATTCAGCTTAATTTTTCTTTCAGCTTATCTTGCCAGTTTTATCAGTTTCGCCTAGCCTCATTGGATGGCCAAGCAGGCTCTAGGAAAAGGTTTAGGTGCATTAATTGGAAAAGTTAGTAAGGACAGTTCCAAAGCGGCACCTGTCAGTATGGATCCCGGACCAGGTGATCGGGTAGTCACTGCTGTGCTCACAGATATTGTCCCGAGTCCACTGCAGCCTAGGAAGCATTTTAGTGACGAATCACTTAATGAGCTAGTTGAATCCATTAGGGAGCATGGAGTCATTCAACCTCTAATTGTTCGAAAAGTTAAAAGTAAGCTTGAGCTTATTGCCGGGGAAAGGCGGTGGAGGGCATGCCAGAAATTAGAGGTAGAATCGGTCCCTGTTATTTTCCGTGAAGCCAGTGACAGAGACGTTCTTGAAATGGCGCTCATTGAGAATCTGCAGCGTGAAGATTTGAATCCTGTCGAGGAGGCCCAGGCCTATACCCGACTAGCGAAGGACTTTGGTATGACTCAAGAAGAGATTGCAACAAGAGTTGGCAAAAACCGCGCCACAGTTGCAAATGCTATGCGGCTACTTGACCTTTCGAGTGAGGTTCAAAAATATTTAGTGGCAGGCCACATAAGTATTGGTCATGCCAAGGTCATTCTTGGGGTTAAACTTAAAAATGATCAGACAGTTCTTGCGGACCAGATCATTAAAGGCGGAATGACTGTAAGGTCCGCGGAAAAGCTGATCAGTGATCATTTGAATCCTGATAATAAAAAAACAGGAAGTACAAGAAACAAGGCACAAGGACAGTTATCAGCCGCTCTATCCAAGGTTCAGCAACGTCTAAGAGATAGACTGTCCACTCAAGTGCAAATTCATCAGGGTTCGAAGAAGGGTAAGATTGAAATCGAATACTACAGCAACGAGGATCTTCAGAGGATACTTGAGCTGATCGGTGCGACCGATGCAGATTAGTTATAAGAGAATCCTTACTCTTATTTCTTTCGCTGTTTTTTTTAGTATAACAGTTATTTTCTTGCAGGGATGCAAACCAAATAAGAGTCAATTTTCTGGCACTAATGCCTATCAACATGTGGAATCGTTGGTGGATTTTGGTCCTCGAATTCCTGGTTCTCAAGCCATAGAAAATGCACGTCTGTACATAGAGGAAAAGTTACAAGAATTTGGATGGGTGACGGTCCGTCAATCATTCACTGATGACACTCCTAATGGATCCATAGAATTTATTAACCTTAGGGCCCGGTTTCCAATAGTTCCTGATGATGGTATTGAGTGGAAGGATGGGGGGAATATAATTTTATTATGTTCACACTACGATACCAAAATATTGAAAGGCATTGAATTTATCGGAGCCAATGATGGGGGGGCAAGTACAGGAGTATTGCTGGAATTGGCTAGAGTTTTTTCCAATTCTCCAGAAATGGCAAGGAGAGTTGAGTTGGTGTTTTTTGATGGTGAAGAAGCGATAGTGGATTTCACCCCCACTGATGGTCTTTATGGTAGCCGTTATTATGCAAAATTTTGGAGAAGTGCTCCAATTGATAAGAAGCCAGAAGCAGCATATGTTCTCGATTTAGTTGGTGATAAGAGTATGCGTATTGATCCACCATATGATTCGCCTTCTAACCTACTCTCAGAATTATACACAGCAGCTAACAATTTGGGTCATAGATCCCTATTTGGGATTTATCCTACCCCAATAACTGATGACCATGTTCCGCTTAATGCAGCGGGCATTCCGGCCTTAAATATTATTGATTCGCATTATATTAGCAAAGGCAAGTGGCATACTGCTGGGGACAATTTGAATTCAATTTCAGAGGAAAATATGGATATTATTGGAGAAGTGGTGGAAGAACTAATGAAAATAAAACTTAACTGATAGGATATTTCTGTTCGATCTCATAGAGATAAAAATTATTCTTATAGTTAGTTAAATTTAAATCATTTTTGTATATAACAATATAATTTCAGTTATTTAATTATTCTAAATAAATTATTTTATTAAATAAATTATTTTATTATTGATAATATTAGATATATTATTCACTTTCATATAGTTAAGAATTCATATATGAGGCGGCACATCATAATTAAAATAAAATATACCCCTGAAAAAAATGGTTAGTAGAGCACAAAAAATAAAAACTCTCGAAGAAAGAATTAATGCACTTAAACGTGAGGCCAGTACCGAGTTAAAAAAAACTATTAAACAGAAGGAAAGAGAAATACAAAAATTAGGCCAAGAGTATGTCCAGACCTTTGATGAAGATTTTGTATTCAAAGTCAGTGTCAGAAAGAATGATAAAAAAAATCCCGCAAAAAAAAGAACTGGAAGGCAGAGGCTCACTAAACAAGACAAGATAAAATTACAAGATCAGATAACCAAATACCTGTCACGTACACCCCGGAGTATTTCTGAAATCTGTGAAAAGGTTGGCAGACCTGTGAATCAAGTGAGAAATGTTCTGAGGAATATCAAACGATTAAAGAAGCAGGGAGCAAAGAGAAATACGACTTACGTTATAAAATAAGGCCAATCTTCAATAATTTATGCTTGTATGGTTTTACCTGCATAGAATTATAAAAACTGATCATTTAAAGATAAAACAATAAAACTTTATCTTGCGAATAAATTCTCTTTTGGTAGTTTTCCCGCTACTTTTAAGTAGATCTGCTTTATTGATCTCTTAATTAGCGCCCGTAGCTCAACTGGATAGAGTGCCTGACTACGGATCAGGAGGTTAGGGGTTCGACTCCTCTCGGGCGCGCTTNTTTCTTCACCAACCGAAAAGTTCATATTCTGTTGGCAATCGGTAAATACCCCTTGAAAAGTNATCATAAGAGAGAATCAAGATTTTTTTGTTTTTTTGAAAGGGTCTTGTCCCTTCGATCGTTGTCAATGATGTAACAAATTAATAATGAAAAATTACTTTAAAATTGTAGCTNTAATANTTTTTTTTCCTATTACAGTTTTTTCAGCAGTTCCTCCAATGGATCCCAAAGAACTTAATCAAAGGTCTGATTTTGTTGTTACGGGTAAAGTGATAGGGGTTTCTTCAAAGATTTCAAAATCAAANGTAGAGAAAGCAATAGGTATTCATATNGACAAGAAATTNAAAGTTANTATTANAATTCAAAGNGTATTGAAGGGGAAGGGTATTAAAGTTGGTCAGGAAGTAATAATNNGAGCCTGGCAACCTAGCGTTAGGATTCNGCCTNTNCCAGGACCNCAGGGNCATNATCCAATACCCGACAAAGGGGATTCCGTTAAAGTATACCTCCATAAGAAATCAGAAAACAATTATACTGCACTGCACCCAAACGGGTTTAAAATTAATAACAAATAAATGAGAGAAACATTATCAATAACATTCATTCCCGTATTTTTATTCGGCGCTTTTAATTTAATTTCCTTGGCTCAAGGCCAGAATAAATCTTTGAACGATATTAAAAATATTAAAAGGGTTCACCAATTAAATGAAGGCATTAAGGTAAAGGCTAAATCGATCAATTCAGATTTCCTTGTTTTTTCCAAAGATCTCAAGGGACTAAAAAAAGTTCCATTAGTAATCTATCTGCATGGTGCAGGGGGAAGAGGAAATAATATTGAATCAATAATCGGACAAGTGGCACCTTTATGGCGGGGAATAGTCAAAAATATAGAAGATCCTTGTATTGTTGTGGCTCCGCAATGTCTTCGTGAAGCGTGAGGAGGTGGTCGAGGAAGTTGGCGATATCAAGAACTTAATGAGTGGCTTAATCAACTAAAGGCCACGCTCCCCATTGATTTGACTAGAATTTATCTTACCGGCAACAGCATGGGGGGCTATGGGTCATGGTTATGGGGTGGAAATTCTCCTGAACACTTTGCGGCAATTGCCCCCATAGTTGGTGGAATTGGCGCAGGTGGGCCAAAAGCAGTTACTAAGGACTTAGATAAATGGGCTAAGAATTTGGCTAAAGTGCCTGTTTATGCATTTGCTGGAGCCAAGGACAAGGTAGTTCCAGCTGAAAGATCAGAACGTATGGTGTCTGCGATCCGGAAAGCAGGTGGTAAATTGGCTAGGATAAAGATTTATCCTAATGAAGGACATGGGGCCAAACGTTTAGTTATTTCATCTGCAGAGTATTATGAATGGATGTTTTCACAAAAACGCAAATGAGATTTACTCTAAGGAAAACAACTTCTATTAACCCTTTCTAATAGATAACATACCAATTAGTAGAATCTAGCTAATCAGGCTAAGCTAATATTTCTTTTACTACTTTTGCTTTTTCAACGCCAGTCAATCTTGCGTTTAGGCCTTGGAACTTGAAGGTGAATTTTTCGTGATCGATGCCAAGACAATTTAGAATTGTGGCATTCATATCATGAGCATGTACAGGATCTTTTAAAATGTTATAGCAATAGTCATCAGTTTTCCCATGGACATGTCCTTGCTTGATTCCTCCTCCAGCCATCCAAATACTGAAGCAACGACCATGATGATCTCTTCCATTTCTTAATGAACCTTGACTATATGCAGTTCGTCCGAACTCACCTCCCCAAATAATTAAAGTGTCTTTTAATAGGCCTCTTTGTTCTAGGTCTGTTACCAAAGCAGCAGAGGGTTGGTCAGTGTCTTTACATTGGGCGGTAAGATGAGGTATTAGACTGCCGTGCTGGTCCCAGCCTCTATGAAAAAGTTGGATGAAGCGAACGTTGCGTTCGGCGAGCCTTCTTGCAAGTAGGCAGTTATACGCATAAGTTCCAGGTTTTCTAGCTTCGTCGCCGTAAAGTTTGAAGGTGCTTTCGGGTTCTTTGGAAATATCGACAATTTCAGGTGCTGCAGTTTGCATCCTAAATGCCATTTCGTATTGAGCAATTCTTGTTTCTATTTCTGGATCTGCAAATTTCTTATAGGTTTCTTTGTTGAGCGAAGCAAGGTCATCTAACATTCTTCTTCTGGTGGAACGATTAATTCCTGGTGGATCATTTAGATAGAGTAGGGGATTCTTACCGCTTCGCATCAGCACGCCTTGGTGCTGACTTGGAAGGAATCCGCTACCCCAGAGACGAGAAAAAATTGGCTGCCCTGGGTTCTTTCCATTGCCCTGGGATATTAAAACAATATATGAGGGCATATTAGAATTGCTGCTACCTAGACCATAACTTGCCCATGAACCGAGACTAGGTTTTCCTGGTATTTGTGAACCTGTGTTAAGTAGAGTTATCCCGGGATCATGATTGATCGCTTCAGTGTGCATTGAGTTTATCACCGTGATTTTATCTGCTACTTTTCCTGTGTGAGGAACCAGATCGCTCATCCATGTCCCAGAATTGCCCCTTTGCTTCATTGGAGATACTGGGCCACACACTAGTAGTTGTTTTAAGCCTGCGGTCATGCCCGTTAGTCTTTGGCCACCTCTAACACTTTTCGGTAATTCTGATCCGTGAAGCTTATTAATTTTTTCAGAATGGTCGAATAAATCGATGTGCGATGGGCCGCCGGACTGGAACAAGTAAATTACCCTTTTAGCTTTAGCTTTAAAGTGAGGCAATTCCGGCAATCCTTTATTTATTGGTGAAGATGTTTCACCTTTGAGCATTGATGTAGCAGCAAGAGAGCCTAGAGCAATGCCAGACTGGCCAAGCAAAGAGCGTCTATTAATTATATTAGAAGATGAATTAATATGATCTGACATGTTCATTGCCTAGTTACAAATTCATCCATGTTAAATAGAGTGCTAGCTACTAAGGTCCAAGCGGCAATATTTTTGGTATCTATTGAATTTCTTCCAAAATACTGACCTGCCCTCAGTAATGAAACAGCATCTTTTTGACGAGTCTCATAGGTTGATATGTAATGAGTCAAAGAGGACATCAAAATTGTTAATTCTTTTTCCTTTGGTTTCCGTCCCAGAGTTTTGATGAAGCCTTCTTCTATGCCTTCTTTGGGTGTTGGTTTTAATGACATAATTTTACCGAGTGATACTGCAGCCTCAAGATATTGCGGATCATTTTGGAGAACGAGTGCCTGCATAGGGGTATTAGTTTGTAGTCGTCTTACCGTGCATGTTTCCCTGTTTGGAGCGTCAAATATAATCATTGAAGGTGGAGGCGAAGTCCTTTTCCAAACTGTATACATACTCCTTCTATGGTTTGAACTACCTGAACCCGGTAAGTATTTCTGTGAAGTGAATCCAGAAGGGTAACCGTAGTGGCTCACATCAGCCCACAGGTCATTGGGTTGATAAGGGTAAACACTTGGTCCCCCTATATCTCGGCTTAATAGTCCAGAGGCGAAGAGTGCGGAGTCTCTCACGAATTCTGCATCTATTCTGAATCTTGGAGACCGAGACAATAAACGATTGTACGGATCTTTTACATTTGCGCTCTTTGTTAAGTTAGATTTTTGTTTGTAGGTGTCCGACATGACTATTCTTTTAATCATTTTGCGGAGGTTCCAGCCGCTATTAACAAAATCTTTTGCGAGCCTGTCGAGCAGTTCCGGATGTGATGGATATTCCCCTTGAGATCCAAAGTCTTCTGAAGTTTTGACTAGTCCCGTACCAAATATCATTTGCCAATAACGGTTCACTATGACTCTTGAAGTTAATGGGTGATCAGGATTGATGAGCCATTTCGCAAGATCTAATCTCGTGGCTTCATTATTTGATGAGGCCTCCCCTGGTAGTATTGCAGATGGAGTTCCGGAATTGACCTCGTCGCCATGTTGGTTGTAAGCACCTCGAATAAGTATGTGAGTTTTTCTGGGCTTATAATTCATAACCATCACTGTTGATTTTCCTGTCTTGGCGGTTTTTTGTATGGCTTTTTCTTCAAGGTTTAATTGGTTGATGTAAATTTTGAAGGCACCTGATGCCGAAGAAAATGAATCATTAATCTTGTTCCAATCTTCATTACTTCTTGCGGATTTATTTTTGTTCAAAGCCAAATAAAGATTCTGGTCAAATCCTTCTGAAGTATTTTTCTGATAAATGTTTCCCCAAGGAGCCTCACCATAATTTGCAATGGCTGTAGCTTTAGTCCAACTTTCATTCTCGAGTTTATTTGCACGTGACTTCCAACTTGAGTCTGACACTAGATTAATTTTCTCTCCAGATGAGAGAATAATTTGCATGCTTAAAATGAATCCAGCCTCTGACCCTGCTTGATTTGTAGCCTGAACTTGGATTGTGTTTTGCCCTTTTAATAAATTCTTTACAGTTATTTGTTTAGGCTTTGTCCAGTCATCATTCGTCCCAACAATTTGGTCGTTAATCTTTATTGTGCATTCATTATCACAAGTGAACCAGATGAAGGCTTTTAATGGATCGTTCTTTAATATAAATGACTTTTGAAATTCTGCTTTTGCAGATTTATTATCTTTATCAGACCAGATCCACTTAACTGAATCATCAATTTTAACTTGCCCGTCTTTATTCTCAGAATCCGGAAGTTGCTTCTTCAAGGATTCCAGTTTTTTATTTTCCCAATCATCTCTTTGTTTGGCTAAATTTATTTCTGGGTTGATGCGTTTTTTTCTAAGTTCGCTTATCCTCATGCTGGCATCTCTTTTGACGCGATCGATCGAACAGATTGGTGATTCAGCTTCGATTAGAGGCTTAGTGTTTGCATTTATAGCTCCATTCCCTGGTTCGCTAGATGTATTAAAGAATGCAAAGAACTTGTAATACTCTTCTTGGGAAATTGGATCATATTTATGGTCATGGCATTGGGCGCATTTCATTGTCATTCCCATAAAAACCGTTGATACAGTATCAACTTTATCTGCTGTATAGGTAACTCGATACTCCTCAGCGATGGTCCCCCCTTCATGAGTGTTCATGCCATTTCTGAGAAACCCGGTAGCTACTTTTTGTTGATTTGAGTTGTTGGGTATCATGTCGCCGGCAATTTGTTCGAGAGTAAATTGATCAAAAGGTTTATTTTCAAGGAAAGAAGAAATGACCCAGTCTCTCCACACCCACATGTCCCTATGATCATCAATTGAATACCCGTTAGTGTCCGCATATCTGGCGGCATCGAGCCAGTTCACGGCAAGCCTTTCAGCAAAAGCTGTAGAACTAAGTAGTCGGTCTACTATTTTTTCGTAAGCATTAATGTTTTTGTCATTTATGAATTTGTTAATTTCACTTTGAGTAGGAGGTAATCCCGTAAGATCTAGATTCAAGCGCCTTATCAGTGTTTGCGGGTCAGCGGTCGTAGAAGGGCTTAATCCCACTTCTTTCAATTTAGATTTTATGAAATCATCAATCGTTCCAGTTTCAGGGTTGATTGGTTGGAGTGACCAGTGCCCTTGATATTCAGCGCCTTCATCAATCCATTGGCCTATTGTTTTAATTTCTTCACTGCTAAGTTTATGATTTGATTCAGGAGGTGGCATTTGTTCATCAGGATCAGTGGAGGTGATTCTGTGCCAAAGGCTACTTTCATCTCGGTTTCCAGGAGTGATTGCACGTTCTCCTGACTTTTCTAACTCAGAAATAGCCTTTTCCCTTAGGTGAAGTTGAAGGCCTCCCTTTACAACTTTAGCGTCAGGTCCATGACATGAGAAGCAGTTGTTTGAAAGTATAGGTTTAATGCTTTTATTGAACTGAATCTCTTCGGCTTTACTTAGACCTAAGCTTATAGCGATAAGTAAAATTATTAATCGGGAAATCATCATATTCGAAGGCTTCAAAATATATCTTTTTTTTCCAGGTTTGATAATAGAACGCTAGAAGGATACTTGGCAGTATTATTGTAAGGAAACACGATTAAATCTTCAGATCTGCTCTAGAATAATATAGTTCCTTAACTTTTTGAAGTTAATACGGGGACTTTCATTTTTTTGTTTTCTTCTTTAGTCTCTCTTTATGAAAGTTTATTTTGTTGTATTCGCTTTCTATTTTTTGAAGGGAATTTGTTCGGCTGATGTAATTAAATATAAAAATCTAGCAAGTCAGGCCAGAATTTCAGCTACTTCAGAACTTAAGGAGCAGGGATTGAAAGCTTCTTCTGTGGCTGATGGTAGAATTGCTCCTGCCTTATGCCAGCACTTTGAATTTTTTCCTGCTGATAAAGGTGCCAAGTCATGGGCTGTTAATGGTGAGACGGCCGGCGACAAAGGGGATCTTGTTTTTGAATGGGATGATCCAGTTTTTTTACAGGAACTTATTTATTTTGGACGGACCGCCTGGTTGTTGGATGAATGTTTTAAGGATTACGTAATTATTATTAATGATAATGATGTTCCAGTCGCTAAGGGCTCCTTTAAAAAAATGCATGGGGGACAGCGTATTGCTTTTGGTAGACAAAAGGTAAAGAAGCTCATTCTACGTTTTTTAAATTCCCATGGAGGTCCTAATCCAGGAGCGACCGAAGTTCTTCTCCTTGATGAAAAGATCAGTGATGCTGAACTTGTCAAATTGGCTCCGGCAAATCCACCTACTGTTAGTCAGGGCCCTGATCCTATTTCAGCAGCAAATCTCATATGGGTTAATCCTCCTGACCGGGAAGAAGAAGCTATGCCGATTGGTAACGGTTCATTGCTTGCCAATGTTTGGACTGAGAAAGGCGGGGACGTTTGTGTTTCATTGGCACGTTATTCGAGATCGGATGATTCTGCTAAAAAAATAGGAACTTTGCGTTTCCAATTTGATCCCGGCCTTAACACTTCACGGGACTCTTTTCGTCAGATGCTAAGGTTCAAATATGGAGAAGTGGTAGTGAAGAATATGAGGCAGAAAGAAAATCCCTCTTATTCATTTTTTGTGGATGCCAAGAGAGACATTTTGCATTTGCAATTCCGCACTAAGAGTCCGGTTCCTCTGAGGGTTCTTTGGAATGCTGATCAGGGGAAATCTATATCTTTAGAAGATAACAAACAAATAGCTAAAATTAATGGAAGAGATGCTCTCGTTGTCCTCTGTGACGGAATGGAAACTAAGGACAATGGACTTCAGGCAATTGACCCAAAGACTGCTTTTGATTTACAGGTCCACTTAGTTAGNGCTGAGGAAGATCAAAAGTTAGATGAGTCAATCGGGTCCGCGTCTAAAGTAGATGTTAATGGTGCCGTAAGTGCTCAGATCGAGTTGTGGAACAAATTCTGGAATAGAGGGAGCGTTTTTCTTGGTGACATTGAGAATGGATCTGAGATTTCNAGGGCTCTTATCGTAAGGCGGTATATGAGTGCATGTAGCGGTAGAGGACCTCATTCTCTTAATCCTGAAGTCATTAAGAAAAATGANATTCCAGAGCATGAAGTNTTGTATTGGGAAAAAGAAAAATCAGAAAGGGCCATAAAGAATGCGCTTGAGTTATTGAAACCCTCAATAGAACTTAATATCAAGAGTCAAGGGTTTCCTGAATTTTGGGGCTCTGATTTTTCTGAATTGCCGCCGACCAATAATGGAGTTGATAAATTGGTTAATGCTTTGCGGCCAATGCTAATTGAAGCGACAGGNAAGAGAGTATGTATCCTTCCTGGCTGGCCAGTCGATAAGGACATTTCTTTCAGAATCGATACGGTGACTGGCTTAGGTGTAGAAGTTGTATATCAAGACCAAGAAATTAAGCGTTTAGAGGTGTACCCGAAGCAGAGGACTAATGAAGTCTTTGGCCTTGGTCCTTATGAAAGAAAAGTCAGAGACGCTTTGCCGGGTCCGTTCAAAATGCCCGCATTGATTTCATTNCTTTCTCCTAGCTGGGTAGGACCTCGCGTTGGTTTGGATAATCTTTTTGTTACGATGAAAAGGGCCAACTTTAATGGCTTAGAAGGCAGTTTAGCCGACTTTGAAAAATCTAAGGAAGCGGGCATATATTTGTTGCTACATGGTGTCACTCCTTGGTCGGCTCATGCCTTNAAGAATGAAAAGACCCTAATTTCCTATTACATGAGTGACCGCAGGAAACCATCAAGTTTTCCTTATTTTGGTACGATCCGGCAACAATATGAATCAATAGACCCTTATCATCCTACCGAGTTTACAACCTATTCTCAGTATGGAGGAATAGAGTTTTTCCTCGATGCAGTTCGTCCAAGAATGCTTGAGTATTACGATTATCACTGGCAGAGGCAGGCACATCTTCACTTTCNTTTTCTTGAATATTATAGACGCATGTCTATCGCAGCTGGTGGCATACCTGTTTTTAGATTCGTTCACGTGCATGGAGATAATGTTATTAAGATGAGGCAAACTGTTTCGATGAGCCTAGCTTATGGGATNAAAGCATTTAAGTGGTGGGTAGGGTGGACTATGTTTGATATTCACAAAGTTGTTGAAACTGAACCTCCCCCATTATCAGATATAGGAAAAGAGGTATCAGGTATAAATAATACCATTGCCGCCTTCAGTCCGAGTTTGACTCATGCTAGATCATTGGCTGTTTATCATACGGACCCTTTACCAACAAGCACAGTAAAGGCTCCAGATGATTACTGGGTAAGGCCAGAGGGAGAGAATATTGTCATGGGGATATTTGAGGGTCCTAAAGGTGAACAGTTGATTGTACTAGGTAACCGCGACATTGGTTCTCAGCATCATGTGGTCCTCAATTTTTCTGATAAAGTAAAATCTATCCAACAAATGAACAAAAAGAATAGAGAATGGGAAGAGGCGAGTCTCATGAAGAATGATCAGGGTAAGTTTNATTTTAAATTAAAAATAAATCAAGGAGACGCCGAATTAATTAAAGTTATATCGGGTGAATGATGTGCATTGTACCGTTATTAAAGTTTATTAATTTCGATCCTTTGTTTTTTATTGCCTACAAAGAAGTGTTAATCTTAAGGGGGTGAAATTTCTCTGCATCTACTATCTTCCAATATATGCATTTTTTATAACAAATGTATTTAGCCATGGATCAGTCGGTGACCCGGTCAGTCGTTCTTATCGCATTTTTCAGGAAAATCCGGAGTCTCCAAAGAATGCCGCATCGGTAGCTGCTATTGAAACTGCGGGGACACAGGCATTTTATGATTGGCATGAAGTGAGCCGACTCGTTCCGGGATACGACCCGGATAGCATTGAACCATATCGAACTATCATTCCGAACAATCAACTCGCGGGAGCAGGCCGTCAGAAATATTCTGGCTTGGACCTTGCTCGAAATGACTGGCCTGCGACTTCCGTTAATCCGGGCCCTTATCCTGTAATATTTGATGCCTGGACTCCACACGATCCTAGTTATTTTTTAGCATTTATCACGAGAGAGGACTGGACACCTGACCAGCCTTTGAAATGGGACGATCTTGAACCTCTTCCGGGAACTGACCGTGTAGTTCGTGACGGTAATTACTATCGGTTCACGGTNGATTTCCCTCATCGCACTGGACATCATGTTCTCTACGTCATATGGCAGAGAATTGATCCTGTCGGGGAAGTTTTCTTTTCCACAAGCGACATTGATTTTGGTGACGGGAAAGGAATCGGTAATCCCGGCAATGGTATNGGTGAAATAAATGCACCAGACATCAAAGACATCAGGGCTGAAGTTGATTTTTCTATAAAAAATGACTGGAATTCCGGATTCACCGGTGAGGCCGAGATTACTAATCTTGCAGATCACCCGATCAGTTCTTGGGAGCTGGAGTTTGAAATTGAACAGGAAATTTCATCTTTTTGGAATGCGGAATTAATTGAGCGTGAAGGCAATCACTACAAAGTGAGCCACGCTGGTTGGAATCAGTCAATCCCTGCTGGAGGTTCGGTAAAATTTGGATTCTCTGCAATGCCAGGAAATCTAGAGTCTATTTCACCCTCTCATCTCACTCTTAATGGGGTTTCACTTCATACGCATTCTCATGAAGATCATCAGCGACNATTTGAAATTAATGTTAGTGCGACCTTAATGCCTTCCGGAACCATCGATCAATTTAATTTAAGTTTTCCAGCCAAGGCAGGGGTTGACTATGTCATTCAATCATCAAGTGATTTACATCACTGGGAAACTATAGAATCTGGTATCGTTGGGAATGGTGGAATTATTAAGCGGAAATTTCCAGTAGTTGGAGGCAATGTTTTTTTTCGTGTAACTCAAGAGTGACCGGGGCAGTATTATCATTTTGCTGATAATTCAGTGGTCCAAGAACCTCTGGATTAGAAATGGCTAAGAGATTGTCTGATTTTGTATATAGATCAACTAGAAGCTATANGAGATTCTCAATCCACCGAACCTTTCAAGCCCTAGAGTTCCTACCTGCAGTTTTGGTGTATCGTATCTATATAGAAAATATTCCTCATCTGTAACATTGCTGATGAATGCTGTAATGCTCCAATTGTCTTTTCTATATCCTGCNCGTAAATTAGCCACAGTATATCCAGGGAGTTCATCCTTCACGAGGCCTTCAAAAACAGAACGTGATATTGAAGAGCTGGTATATTTCATATCTGCACCAAAGAAGAATCCATTATCTAATTGATAATTTATTCCGACAGNTGCCGTGTAGTCTGGTGAGTGAGGAAATTTTTCACCAGAAAAGTCTAAAGTTGNACGGAACTGAGTGAATTGAAAGTCTTCAAATTCCGTGACTGCCGCACCAAGAGAAGCGAACAGAGAGAATCTTTTTGTCGGNGNAGCCTGAATTTCTAATTCTGCACCATATATTTGAGATTTTTCTGCATTGGTAATTAAGGCAGTGCTAATGTCTCCGGGAATTTGAGCGATGCTGACCNGTTGGTCCTGCCAATCGAGATAAAATAAATTTGCAGAATATTTTATTTTGTTATTTTTAGTGAATCCATTTAAAGACAGCTCATAATTCCATGCTTTTTCAGGTTCGTATTCATATTTTAGATCATTAAATTGATCATATGCAATGGATCCGGGACGATAAGATTTTTGTGCCCAGAGGCTAAGGGTTTTATGTTCATCTAATTCATAAGCAATACCTACCTTTGGTAAGATTGCATCATCGGAGGATGAAGCTGATATATCTTTACGGTTTAATAATCCCTGTTCATTGACCTCTTTGAATGTATTTGAGAAATCTAATTTCTCATGATCGTAGCGAAGACCTCCTAGCACAGATAATTTTGGAAGGATCCGAATACTAGTTTCTCCGTAAAGAGCGAGATTTTTAAATGAACTGTCATTAGANGCCTTATTTTCAAAATCATTAAAGGGAAGGTTCTGACTAAGTGATTCATCAATGTCACCATCTAAATAATAGAGACCTAAATTTGCCTTAATTGATTCATTTTTGTAATGAGCATTAAATTCTTGAGACACATTAGATTCATTTATTTCTCCCCGCGTTGCAAAGTTCACCGAAGGAGTTTGAGTGATTGTTCTAACGATTCCAGTGAGACTTTCAATGCTCCAGTAATCACTGATCGGAACTTTCACAGAAAGATTCAATTGTGATACTTCGGTGGACAGTGCGGGAACAAATGCCGGGAGGGTCTGAAGACCCCATACGCGGTCACTCCATTTAACGCCGGCCGNAGGGCCGTCCGCGTCCTGATATTGAGGCGAATCGTAGGAGTGTGAGGCGCTTAGTATGGCAGTGGTTCCTTTTGNGCCAGAAGGCTGATAAAGTAATTTTCCTCGGANCTGGTAGTAATGATCTTCTTGTCNTTCTTTGAGTGCAGAAAATCCTCCGAATAAAGGGTAATTAAATTCTCCNTTTTTATGTTGAGATTCTGCGCTTAAACGAACTGCTAACTGATCATTTATGGGTCCTGAGATCATGAAAGCACTCTCGTAGAAACCGTTTTCACCCAAACCGAAAAATGAAGAGTTTTCATGGTGAAAAGTCGGATCATTGGTTTCAATTTTTATATGACCAGCTAGAGAGTTTTTTCCTCCCAAGGTTCCTTGTGGTCCCCGAAGGATAGAAATATTTTTTAGATCCCAAGTGCCTAAGGATCCTCGCCTAGATCCATCTCTGGATTGAACAATCCCGTCTATATACAATGTTGAAAGAGCACTTCCGGAAGCTAAGCCGATTCCCTCGGCATTGATTCCACGAATTAAAAATCCAGAATCAACGGAATCGGCTACGGTGACATTTGCCATTACCCTGAATGTTTCAGATAATTCCCTAATAAGAGAACGTTCAAGAAAATCTCCATCTACAAAACTAATGCTATTAAAAGTATTATTAGAATTATTAATCAAGATTTGGTTCTCATTAATGATTTGAGAATTTGCATTCGAAAGAAAAACCATGCTGAATATTCCAGCAATAATCAGAGGTTTTTTAGGAAGCTTTTTTTGTTCTTTCACAATTAGAATCTATAAGGGCAAGAATATCATTGTGAGTTATGGGATTTTAGGCCATCCGCAACCTGATCAGAATTGCGCATCAGAAAAACCCCATTTATTATAGATATCATTAACTCCTGACTTTTTGTTATCACCGCTTAGAAAAACGAATGCATAGCGGAACGTTATTTTTTCACCGTTCTTGAGAACGAGATCTCCGGTTCCCCTGGGCTTTCCTTGAAAATGTGAGTATCCGAATGGATTTGCGGCGATTAATCCATAATCACGAGCGTGCCACGTAGTCGGATGTCTGGGATTAGTTGGATGATCGAATATTCCTATGCCCACTTCATTGTCTTCAACTTTCCCCCAATAATAAAGCCACTTTGCAGGTTTACCCCAAACTGATCTTCCTTCAACACCATTATTATTTATTGCTTTACCTGTAGCAACCTTACCTTTTAACCGGAGGGCAGGGTGTGTTCTTATACCCATTGATCCTTCTTTGGTGTCTCCAAATTTAACATCTCCATTGGACGCTATGATAGTCACTTCGTAATCTACGCCTCGGCCTCCGTTAGGCAGAGCAAAGAACCGTATTCGTGTCTTATCCGAACATTGAATTATTCCTTTAGGACTGTACCAGTCATTGTTGGTAATGATTTCATGCTGTCCTTTTTTAACGAATTCTTTGTGCCTGATCTTTCCCATTTTTTCACCGACATGCCAGAAGCTAATTCCATTCACATCGCCATGTGTATACCATAGAGATTCATGATGAGGATGATCATGAGCTTCGTTAGGAGAATCTTTTTTTATGGGCCAATCCCTGACCATTCGTTTGCCGCCGGGGCCAAGTATTGGATAGAGGACAGGCTTTGCCCTATCTTTACTGTAATGGTAAGTGGTGAATGGTTCATTGTTAATGGTGACTGATATTTTCCCTTCAGTTTGATAGTCCAATTTTATAGTGGAATTCTTTTCTTTAGAGAAAACGTTATTGGTCGTTAGTAATATTAATAGAAGAGAAGGGAGGTATGTTCTTTTCATGTAATTAGGTGTGGTTTGAAATTAGATTGTCTAGTTTGTGATTTGTTCTTTAAATTTCAGAATGTGATTTAGAGTTGTTTTACATGATCATTTCCTGAGTCTTGTCTTCGTTCGTAAATAGTGGAACGGTTCAAAGCCCAGATAACTATAGCTGTTATTATTGTTGCTATAAGTGCAAGGCTTGTCAGTAGAGAAATTAATTTTCCGAACACAGAGCAACGATAGTCTCTATGTTCTATAGAAACAAGCTATCCAATCAATGAAGCATATGCGCCGTCCCGATCTTCTTGGGGAATTAATAAAACTTCATCGATTTTCTTTAGATTAGGGAATTTTTTTATTATTTTTGCCACGATTTGGCCATTTTCCTCATCATCTATACTGCATGTGCTGTATACCATTTGTCCTCCCTCTTTTAGTAAAGGGATTATGGATTCGACCATACGAAATTGGAGCCGAGTTAAATCTTTCGTGAACCCTGGCATCAGACGCCATTTTGCATCGACTCTTCGCCTGAAGACTCCGGTATTTGAACAGGGAACATCGATGAGTATTCGGTCATATTTATTACTCTGATTTAATAAAGGGTTTTCATGATTCAATATGTCTCCGCTGTGTATGGTTACATTATGGACTCCTAAATTTTCAAGATTTTCAATTAATCTATTGGATCTTGGACCTTCAATATCCGTTGCAGTGAGATGGCCTTTGTTTTTCATGCACAGAGAAAGTATGGAGGTTTTACCTCCTGGGGCAGCGCAAACATCAAGAACTTTATGAGATGATTCTGGATTTAGTAAATTTGGAGCGATGGAGGTTGATGGATCTTGTGCATAGCACCGGCCGCCATTAAGTGCTTCGAACGGGAGTTTTGTGACTTCATAGAATTCAGGATAATCTTTCACGGGAGTTGCCCCAGTATCAGATTTATCTTTATCAGTGAGTCCTCCCCTTAATGGGTTAGAGCGGACCGTTAATGATGCGATTTTATTTGAGTGGAATGCAATGCGTTCTGCTGTTTCTATTCCGAATTGTTTTTCCCAGCGTGAATAAAT
This sequence comes from Verrucomicrobiales bacterium, assembly GCA_002708885.1. GTDB lineage: Bacteria > Verrucomicrobiota > Verrucomicrobiia > Verrucomicrobiales > DEV007 > EC70. The sequence continues at coordinate 21,595 of PAPL01000042.1, forward strand.
GTGGTCAGGGATAGAATATTTATCTGCAGGTGACATTGAACCCCAAACGTTCAGCAACTGATCTTGTTCTCTAACTGATCTTCTTAGTATTGCGTTGACTAGGCCCCTTGCTCTCGTCCTTGCGAGATTTACTGTTTCATTGACGGCTGCGTGGTCAGGAACACGCATCATTAATATTTGATAAAGCCCCAAAAAAATAATGAGTCTTAGGTCTGAATCTATTTTACCTTTTCGTAATTTATATAACCAAGTTTCAAGAACGGTAAGGTTTCTGATTACTCCTAGTGTAATGTTTTGAACAAATGCTCTATCTCGTGAAGTCAGCGCGGAATTGTTACATTTACTTTCAATTATAGAATCTATGAATTTACTGGATTCTTCCCACTCACATAGGATATCTATGCAAATTTTCCGCGAAAGTTGTTTGGGCATGTTTTAGTACCGACCGAAATTTTGATTATTGGATTTTATAACGTTTGAGACGATTTAATTAATCACCAAAAAGAAAAGTTCTCACATCTTAGTGTGATGGGGTTATTCCAATTGGGACACTGAGAGAGGGGAAGTCCTTCAACGTTAGAGTAAAGACTAGTCCGAATTCATCTTCCGTTGAACGGTGATCCGCTACTAATGCTCCGATACCAGCTGTCCAACTGTTAAGATCATAATGGAGTGAGTATTGCTGAAACTCTAAAGTTCCATCATCAAATTCATATCGTTGTCTTGCGCTTAGCCCCCAACGGTCTCCAATGCGGTAATAGGTTCTAAAGTCGAGAAGATCTGAATCTTCAAGTATTGGATGATCATGCAGAAACCTGTGAGCAATACTTAACTCTAAATGGTCAGTGGGCATGAGGGTGATTCTGGTATTTGATTCAGTATAATCGAAAGGATCCTCAGCAAATAAAGGTACACCTATTTCATGACTTACAGAGAACCAGGGTAAGGGAGTGAATGTGATTTCATTGTATAGATTTGAGAAGTCTCGATCAAACTCAGGGTCATCAATGTAATGTTCCATGTAGCTTTTAAGAGTCATCCAATTGTGGGCTCTCCCATCACGGTATGTTAAGAATTGTTGAGAAACCCCTGAACGGATAATATTCCAATCATTGATTTCATCAGTTGCAGTGAATTCAGATAAGTCAATGGGCCTTAGTTTTGTGGATGATACGAGATGATCAATTTTTCCTATATCAGAATTAAGTTCATCCGCGGCTACATAAGAATAATTCATAAATGGTTCAATGGTGTGACGCAATTTAGTTAATCCGAGCCGAGAAAGTCCCAAGTCATTGTAATCTCTAGTTAGTTTGAAAGAGGCATCCAGACCAGCATGTATAGCCTTACGCACATCATTCTGATCAGTACCGTTGATTCTTGAGTAGGAAGTCCCTCTGAACCCTGCTCTAGGTGTTACGTTTAACCACCCGAACAGTTTTTTNGGCAGTGATAGCTGATGGTAGGTGTCAATGCGTGTAAATTCAGAATCTTGTGTATTCCTAGTCCGTAGCCTTTCAAATAGATTCTCTGGTCCGGTGAGAAGGTTCTTATTTATGCCGNCTCCCCGAAGTATTTCCTCTCGTTCCTTTTCACTTAATCTTTGTTCATAAATTCCACCGCTTATTTCACCGCTATAAAAAATACCTGTCTTGGCAATTGGTCTGGTCACTAAGTCCAAGGCCAGTTCGGGGAGTCTAGTATCTGTCCTGTAGAAGTCATTCGCTTGGAACCTGGTCCAGAGGCTGGCAACGGCATTGGGAAAGGCTTTCTGCAAATTAAGTATATTGTCGGGTTGTGGGTCCAACCGGAATTCTTCAGGAAAGAAATCTTCGTAAAAATACTTATCGCTTGTTTTATTAATATCTATATCCAAATAAAAATCCGAAGCTTCTAGATTATTGAATTCTATCCTGTGTTGTAAATTGATCCTGTACCTATCGGGGTCAATAAAGTCATCTCTTTTACGATTATTATGAGTTAATGTGGTGTCTCGATCGTTTGCGTAATACGATGTAAACTGACCAAAGTTTTCATTATTTTTGTGTTTCTGGGATGTAAGATCTAATCCTCCCGCGATTCCTCTTGAGGCCCTAAAGTCCAAATGGTATGTTGCTAGGGCCTTGTCTCCTATCATCATGCCATATTTATTTAGGAGGAATGCACCCCAACTGTTCTTATAGCCAGGCAAGAATTGAAAACTCTGCTCGGCATCCAAAGGCTGAGACAAATAAGGCAGCCAGAACACTGGAACTTTTCCTGCATAAACGGTCATATTATTAAATATGATACGCCGTTTTTCCTTTGGTCCGTTGAGTCCGACTATTTTAACTTCCTTGGCTTTGATCTGATAGTTTGGATTAGCACTGTCATGAGTAGTGATTATCGAAGAATGCATTGAAATTTTATCAAGCTCCTGAATTTCACTTTCCAGATTTCCTGTCTTNTAGAACATGGGTGCTAACCCGCTCCTTAATTCATCGGCTTTGATCTCACCAGTGTTGATATTATAAATTGCTGCATCACNTTTATGAACAAGTTCACCCTGATAAATCGATACATTGCCTTGTATAAAGACATCTCCGGATGATACATGATATTCTGCCTGTTCCGCATAGAGTTGAGTGTTTCCACAACTGATGTGAGCATTTCCTCTAGCCGTTGCGATTCCAGTATCGTGATTGTATGAAGTTTCGGCTCCCTGTATGTCGATACTTTCGCCCAGTTTAAGATCTAAAGCTTTGGAGCGTGCTAGTAATNNAGGTGATGAAAGGATTAAAAGCGCCGAGAGAGCCAAANATAAGTGCGTTATACGATTATTGATGTGTTTTTGCACTGAAGGGAGAGACCTTTAATTTTTTTATAAATTTAGACGCATTTAATAGTTTAGTAAAATAAATAGAATAATCTAAGCTGTTATGGGCATTTACCCGGATTTATTTTTAAAAAAACCCTAAAATTAGATAAAATTGAATGAAATAATTTTTATAGTGATTATCTAATCTTAGGAAAGCAGATNCCTTTTCNGCTCGGGTTCATCAAAGCCACAAGCAAGTCATTTGCTTCTTTGCTCCATTTTTGCTCATTTATTTTTTTCAGAGCTTCTCTGAATGGAATCTTTGAAAAAAAAACAGNGCGATAGAGACTTTTGATTTCGGCCCTAGTAATAGAATCAAATCCTGCACGCCGTAATCCAATGGTATTTAATCCTATAAGATGATTTTTTTGGCTCGCNGTGCAGTAAGGCGGAATGTCTTTTGTTATCGTTGAATTACCTTGAGCTAGGCAAAGGTCTCCCAAATGCACAAACTGATGGAATGCCGCACCTCCTCCCAAAAAGGTTCCGTTGCCAATGATTACATGTCCACCAAGAAGACAATTATTGGCAATAATGTTGCGATCACCTATCGAAACATCNTGACCGACATGACTGCCGGTCATGAGGAAGTTTCTATTTCCTAATTGGGTNAACCCTCCTTTTTTGGCACTGCGATTGATTGTAGTCAGTTCACGTATATTATTCTCTTTGCCTATCTTCACGCCGCTTGCGTCGGAGGGATCAAAGGATGTGTCCTGAGGCTCTGAACCAATTATGGAGCCTCTTCCAATGACAGTTCTTTCACCAATTTTTACTGATCCGCAAATTTGAGCATGAGCACCAATTTTACATCCTGCTCCGATNTTTGCTCCAGATTCGATGATGGCATAAGGTCCGATCTGGACCGATTTTTCGATTTCAGCCTTGGGGTCAACGATTGCTGTCGAATGAATCATCGCAAAGGATTGAATAATTCAAAATTAATTAGCAGTTGCAATCATCAAAAAGAGTCTCCAAATAATTTGTTATCTGAACGAGCCCCTNCTGGTANGGACTGTCATTCAAATCGACTAAATGCTCCCTGGCTTGAAAAAGTATTTCTTTACCGGTCAATACTGCACGTTGAATTGCTCCATCGTAGTCCGCTATTCCTGCAAGTGTGTTAACNTCAATTGGTTCCTTTAATANNAGNCTTTCGTTTAGTTTTTTNCTTTGAGTCTCAGTTCCTGAAGCAATTAAATTTAATACCGGCAAGGTAAGTTTTCCTTTGGTCAGATCAGTNCCGAGTGTTTTTCCTGCGCTTTCTTCCTTACCAANAAGGTCAACNCAATCATCATATATTTGATATGCTGTGCCNACCTTCATGCCAAAATCATATAATTGATTTTGGATTTGTTTACTTGCTCCAGACAATCGTGAGCCCAATTCAGTTGATACAGCAAAGAGTGCTCCGGTCTTTGATTCAATCATGTGGAAATATTCTTCGCGNGTAAGAGTCAAATCGAACCTCCTTTGAGTTTGAAGTATTTCACCNTGGCANACAGCCGAGGCAGCATTGGCGACGGATCTGCANACNCCGGAATCCTCAAATTCTGTGGCCAGNTCGAGAGCTCTNGCGAATAGGCAATCTCCGAGAAGAACACCCAGAGAAGAACCCCACTTAGCGCTCACTGTTGGCATCTCGCGCCGAATCTCGGCGTCATCCATTATGTCGTCATGGATCAGTGTAGCTAAGTGCACCAGCTCAACGACAGAACCAATTTCCAGGTGCTTATTTGTAATTTCCCCAGTCGCTCCTCCAGCCAAAATTGCGAGAGCTGGCCTAATCCTTTTACCACTCATATCGCATACATAACTGACGTACCCTTCGACTCCAGGATCGAAGGACCTGGCCTGTTCTCGAATAAAATCATCAACTTTAATGAGATCGTTAGAGACGAGTTCAAATGGAAAAGCTAGGCCGTCAGGTAATTGACTCCCATTTTCCTTTTGGGTTTTGATTTTATTAGTTCTCAAATGATTAGTTTTGAGGATTCACTTTGTAACGTATTTATCAAGAAATTTCGTTATTAAAATGTCATTTATTGCTTATACGGCACGATGATGAATATGGATCAATTTAGAAGAATGAATAAATGAGTTGTATCAGTCCACACTATCCTAAATTATATTGCTATGGGAATTGATTCTGTAGATTGTATTTTAAATTCGGTGGAAAATGATAATGAGCCGCCAGCTGAATATTCTCAGGAACTTCGTGCTCTTTGGTATGCTAAGACAGGGGATTGGGATGAGGCACATGATATTGTTAGCAACATTCACACTGATATGGGGTCATGGATCCATGCGCATTTGCACGTTATTGAAGGTGATTTAGGCAATGCAGCGTATTGGTACAATAAAGCAGGAAGGAAACCAAGTCCTCCCAGTGAACTTGAATCTGAGTGGCTTGAGATCGTGAAATTAAATCTCTAATTGCTTTTCTTTTTCCGCTTACAAGGTAGTCCTTTGTTGATTTTATGAGTGAAAAAATACCACTGATATTCAATCCTTCCGCTCATGCTGAAAAAGGAAAGCAGTTTGCTGATAAATTAAGAAGCTTTTCGGAAAGAATTGAACTTTATGAGACGAAGGACCATTCACATTTAAAGGAAATTGCGAATGGCTTAGTTTCTCAGAGTTACTCAAGGATAGCAGTAGCAGGCGGGGACGGCACCATTAATGCGGTAATTGAGTCAATTTTATCCGCGGACATTGAACTAGGAATTTTTCCGACCGGGACTATGAATCTTTTTGCCCGAGAGATTGGATTGCCTTTAAATAATCTAAAAGAATGCTGGGAAGTTATAAAGCAAGGAAAGAAAAATAAGGTAGATGTTTTTAAGGCGGGAGATTCGATCTTTGTTCAGGTAGCCGGTGTAGGCTATGATGCAAAAATTATTGAGGAGACCAGTTGGGAGAATAAAAAAAAGTTCGGGAGATTCAGTTATTTAATTTCTGCTTTTTCTGTGGCTAACCAGGACCCTCCGGTAATAAAAGTCATTCCAGAATCAGGTGAAATAATAGAAGGAGCTTTTGTTCTCATAGGTAACGGAGCTCTTTATGGTCCGGCTTTGAAATTATTTCCTGAGGCCTCGAATGATGATCGACTGTTAGATGTGATGGTCTTCAAAAATCAAAGCCCAACAGATATTTTACGCTATGTTTCCGGAATTACTTTTGGGAGGATGGAGAAAACGAAGGGCATTGAATATGTCAAAGCTTCTAGGATTAGGGTTGAGAGTGATACGGAGGTTCCGTTTGAGGTTGATGGTGAATTGGCTGGTGTTACGCCAGTAGAATTTGTTCCTTGTGATAAGCAATTAACAGTTTTTGTTCCTTAAATGGCCTAATGCTTTCTAATGACTGATAAATTAAATGTCAGTTTTATTGTTCCCTGTTGTAATGACTATTCTTTTCTTAGGGAATGTCTTGGCAATTTATTGTCGCTGAAACCAATGCCGCAAGTTGTGGTTTCTGATGCATCAACGGACAGGGCTCCTGTCCGTTCATTATGCAATGAATTTGGCGTCAAATTAATTGAGTTTCCTGAGCCTTCGAGGGGAGAACAACTAGATGCTGGGGCGGCCCTCGCTGAAGGTGGAATATTAGTCTTTCATCATGCCGATACCGAGTTTACACAAAAGCACTATGATTCACTGAATGACCTTTTCCGCAATGACTCATCAGTCCTTGGTGGTGCCTATTTAAAAGACATTGTCGCATTATATCCGTTCATGAAACTTTTTGCATGGATCCATAAAATTTTCACTATGCATATTGGCACGATGTATGGAGATCAAAGTATTTTTGTTTTGAGTTCTGTTTTTCAAGAATTGGGCGGATTTAGAGGCATGCCCTTGATGGAGGATGTTAGTTTCTCTTCCAGATTGAGGGAATATGGACCGGTCAAAGTTATTGCACCCCCTTTGAGGAGCTCTAATAGAAAATTTTTAAAGGAGGGGCACATTAAGAGAAAAATAAAGAACGTTTGGCTTGTTTTTTTATTCAGGATTGGTGTCAGCCCGCAAAGATTGAATGAATTATATTATCCTAATAGGAAAACTTACAATTGATGCGATCAATTTTTAATGAATTCTTTCATTTGTTATGTATCATGACTGAAAGGCTGATATTAATTTAATTAAATAAGAACGTGGAAAGATATTGGATAGTTTATATTTTGATCGGTGCCGGGACTGGCTGGTTGATTGCATGGGCAGTCAATCGCCAGTTGGCAGAAATCTTAAAGTATATAATTTTTGGAGCCATTGGAGGTTTGGCCGGAGGATTTCTTATAGATATTCTCATTCGGGCATTTCGTGACATTGCCCCAATGGCAGGTTCAATCCTTGGTTCGTTGGTTCTTCTTGCTTACTTGAGAAAGAAATAAGAAGTATTGCTAATTGGATTCCTTTACCTTGGAACCATGTACTCTTCCTTAGTCAATCCTGTTAGGCTTGATATTCTTTTCATTAAGTAGATAAAACAACCAATCATAATGGCCATCAGAGGAATGCCTATGACAAGGTACCCGTAGCCCATGACTTTTCCGACGGCGAGGTTATAACTTTCTTTATCTTTTGCTCCATCAAGTAAGAACATTGCTAGGAAGAAATTCAGCACCGAGCTCAAAAGAAAACTTCCTGCAAACATCAAGGTTAATTTTAAACGGAACGATGTGTATTCCTTTAATGTTCCTTTTTCTTTTGCCGCACTTTCAATTTTTGGGATATCAAAGATGTCTGGATTTAACAAAAACACTTCAATTAGTGGTTTTTTTGTTCTATGTGAATAGAGCATCACTGCTCCCAGGATGAGAGGAGTGGCCGCTTCTTTTATCGCAAATAGCAGGGCAGCGTTATCTTTGACACTTCCGTCCTCATTCCAGACATGGATCGTTATGAATCCTGTAAGTAAGACGCTGATGATGCCAAGAACTGAATAAAAATTAAACTTTTTGGTCTTAATGAAAAACCAGATTCCATAGATCAAAGGAAATGCAACGGCCACAGCCATTCCCAATTCAGGGCCAATGTGCCAGATTTTTTCTCCACTTTTACTTAATTGGCTTAGTGCAACTATCGGTAAAAGAACATTAACAAAAATATTTACGAGAGTATTCTCTTCTTCCTTTCTATTGGTCATTGATTAAGAGGTCAGTCTAAGAAAGTTAATTTAATTGTGATTCAGTGACTGTTGAGCCGCTAGAGCTGGGTATAATCGATTTAAATTTAAAGTTGGGGTATTTCTCTTTCAGTTTTGTACGAAGTTCTGAGGCTTTTTCCTTTTGATTGATTTGTTCATGTGCAAAAGCACTTTTCATCATAGCGGCAGGAGTCACTTTTTCATCCTCTATCGCATATGTTGGTTTAACTAATCTTTGGATGGCTTTTTCATATTCTCCTTGTTGCAGTGCTATTTCCCCCCATAAGAGACAGAGCATTCCGTACGTTCTGCTTTTGGGTTGAAGAGTAAGGCCATTTTCAACTGCAGTCTCCGCTGCCTTAAATTTTTTCAAAGCCAGTAGAGCAGCTGATTTATCATGTAAAACGCGGGCACGATTATTTGAAGGCTGATTTGTTTCTAAATAAAAATCAAATGCCTTAATTGCTTCCTTATATTTACCAGTGAACAGATGGGCTTGTCCTAGGTATTTCCAGATTACTGCTTGTGTTGTTTTCGGCTCTTGTGGATTACTTGCTGTACTTAAATAAGTTGAGGCTTCTTGATAGTTTCCATTATCAAAAAGATTAATCCCAAGCCACAAATTTATTTGAGGGGGGATTTTAACATTATGAATTTTTTGCCTTAAAATTTCCATCTCCTTGCGGACCGCTTCTACCTTTTGTTGGGAATATTCGGCTAAAATGATACGTAGAGTGGCTCTGTCATGATATGCTGATCTGTTAAGTTCTCTGGCCTTGCGCAGGGCAGTTGATGATCCATTGAAATTCTTTAATTCGAATTGTCCCCATCCTATCCAGAAATAGGCCTCAGCATTTGCGCTGCTATCAGGAAATGTATCAATGAGTTTTTGATAATGGTCAATCATTCCTCTGTAGTCTTGCTGATGACCTTTGATCAAAGCAATCTGTTGATAGGCCAGTTCAGTAGATTCTGATTCCGGGTGCTTTGAAATGATTAAATTTAAGTCCTGCAAAGCCGAAGTGTAATCTTCAATTGCTCTATAACTTAGTGCGCGTTTTGCCAGGGCATTTGAAACTCTTTTTTCATCAGGATAAGCTGAAATAAATTCACTGAATGCGGTTATTGATTTGCGATGATTTTTGCTTTCCGTGTGAGCCCAGCCACGTTTATACAATGTGGATCCTCTCAAATCGCTGGGAATATTTGAAATCCTTATTTCATCATAAGAGTTACCTGATTCCGAGTATTGTTTTTTATTAAAGTAATGTTCAGCTTTTAACAAAAGAGCCATATCAATATTCTTATGATCGGAGTCACGAGGTTTTTGCCACTCGACAAAGTTATCGACATATTTCGGGATGTTTCTGCTCCTTAAGCTAAATAATGATAGCAATTTTCTGTATTCAGATTCACTGGCTTCTTTGCTGGCAGGGTAGTGCTCCCGTAACATAATATATACCCCAACTGCGTCTCTGTGCCGTTGTAGTTGTCTGAAAGAATTGCCGACCATGAGTAACATTTTTGGCCTGATTGTTTCAGACATTGGATAAGCGCCTTTAGTGTATGTGCTCACGACTAACTCATAATTCTTTTCTGAATAGTATGTTTTGATGAGATGAAACTGTGCATCAGGTTTCCATTCATCTCCTCCCCGCAAATTAAGTGCTGCATTCAAATATTCTTTGGCCTGATTTTCTTTGCCTATAGAGCTACTCATTAGACCTGATTTGACAAGGGCCTCGGCCTTTATGTCTTCACGGGTTGTAATGTTATTTAGCGAAAGAAAAGCTTGGATTGATTTTTCGTTATTTTCTCTTTCGGCGTAGATTCTGGCTATAGTCAAAAGAGCTGCCTCACGGTAAGGATTCTCATTTTGGATTGCGCTTAGTTCCTCGTATGCAGCTAATGCCGATTCATTTTCTTTTATTTCTCTTAAGCATCGAGCATGATAATAGGCTGCTGATAGCTTGATATTATTTTTAGTGGCAGTTTTTTTTGCGGCATCAAAAAATGTGGAGGCTTTTTTGTATTGATTGTCAGAGTAATAAATTGAACCGATCCTATAAGAGGCGGCATTGAAGTATTCCGAAGAGCTAAATTTTTCGATTATCGTCAGATAGGATTTTTCTGCGGCGGAGATGGCCTTTTGTTTCAGAAATGATTCTCCGAGCCGATACCAGGCTGATGCCGATTCATCAGTTGATGGTTGGATTGCTAAATATTTTTGGTAATAGGAACTAGCTAGCTCCCATTGTTTTTGGCTGTAGACATAATTTGCATATTCGAGCAGATTGTTAGCTTTTTCCTCTCCCGTTATATTGTCATCTATTGTTGGGGGTTTTATTGGGCGTTTCACTGGTTCTGCTTTTGGGGCAGGGCTCAAGGGTTCTGCTTTTGGAGTAGGGCTCAAAGGTTCTGCTCTAGGCGCAGAAAGATTTGAGTTTGTAGGCCCTAGTTCCTGACTATTCGCAGTAGCTATTTTTAAGGCCGTAATCAGTGCAAAGACTGTTAGCAATGTTCTGATGATGGTCATTGAGGCTGATTATTGGTTCCTTCGGGCGGAGCAGTGGCAAAAGAGATGTTCCAGATATTCGCTTGTTTGCACACATTTAAGACTTTTACGATATGATCAAATGAAGCCTCACGGTCACCTCGTAAAATGAGTGCCTGATCAGGATAAGCGGCAACAATATCATTAAACATTTTTAGTAGTTCTGGTTCTGATCGGCTTACACCTTCGATGATAATTTTCCCATCCTTGTGAACATTGACTACGATTTCACCGATTGTTCTCTTTGGTGTTTCTCCGGAAGTGGCAGCCGGAACACTAATATCTATTTCTGTTTCGAACCTTGCGTAATTCCATAAGACTATGAAAAAAATGAGTAGCAGAAAAACGATATCAATCATTGGGGCTAACTGAATTCCGGTACGCTCAGATCCGAACTGTGATTGGAACTTCATTTCCTATAAATAATTGCGCCCCCTAGACTCCACGGATATCTGCCGGCCTGTCATCAGTATTATATTTTGCTGTCCTCGATCGGCTCCCGCTCGCTCTTTTGTATTGAGCTGCCAGGAGTGCCATAATGTGGGTTGATGCAGCTTCTAATTCTGCGACTAGGCCCTGTACACGTCCTCTAAACATCGAATAGAAAATGAGGGCTGGGATTCCTATGCATAATCCGCCTGCTGTGGTTAATAGGGCTTCTGAGACACCACTAGCAAGACCAGTCTGTTTTGAGCCGACAAAACTGTGCTGAGCAATTTCTCGGAAAGCCTTAATCATACCAATTACAGTTCCAAGGAGCCCTACCATAGGCGCGATCGCACCTATGTCAGCTAAGTATTGGATGCGTTGGTGGAGGAGGCTTGCCTGACGCGACCCTTCTGCTTCTGTCACTTCCCGCACTTCTTCAAAACTGGCCAGTGGATTTTTAGTGGCAAATTCTAAAGTCTTGGAGGTGATTCGAGAAATGCATTGGTCTTGACGATTGCATACAGAAAGTAGTCCAAGATAGTCCTGCTTTCGGATTAGAGAGTCAGCTGATCGCATGAAACGATTGCTTACCACTGCTCCTCTCCGGACCGTGAGAGTGTAGAAAATGATTAAGAATACGGCAGCGATGGAAAGTGCAGCTAATGGCCATACCAGAAATCCGGTCTCTTTGACCAGTTCCAATAGAGTCAGGTCACCACTTGCATCGGGTGCATTGGACCGATCTGAGCTCTGAGCACTTGCCGTTCCCACTATTAGTAGAAATACAAGGCTGATTCGGATGAGGATAAACATTTTTGGGAATGTTGTATAATTAAGTTAATTATTTATTAAAGATGCCTCTTTTCTTCATGATTTTCAATTCCTCCTTATATTAAGAATTCGTCTTTTAGTGGATTTCTTACGTTTAATTCGATAAATAGAATACGTTTATTGTGTCTGCTGACTTTCAAATTTCGCCAATTAATCTTATGAGTAAGCTACAAGAAGTGCCTCATAAGCCTGGTATTTATCTTATGTTGGACCGTCTTGGACGAGTAATTTATGTTGGTAAAGCTAAAGATTTAAGGAAGAGGCTTTCCAGTTATTTTACACCATCAAGGAAAATTAGAGCAGACATTAAGACGAGGGCGCTAATTGATAGTATTTGGGATTTCGATTTACACACAGTGAAAAATGAAACTGAAGCTCTGCTCTTAGAGGGTAAATTGATTAAGGAGTACCGTCCTAAATACAATGTGGTTTTCCGCGATGATAAGAGGTTCATGATGCTCAAGGTGAATCTTTCGGATCCGTTACCGAGGTTCCAGTTAGTGAGAGTCAGAAAAGAAGACGGGTCTCGCTACTTTGGTCCATTTCCCCATTCAGGGGCATTGCGTTTTACTTTTCACTGGATCAATAAGCAGTTCGGTCTTAGGACTTGCCGTTCTAGATCTCCGGGAGAATCAGATTATAAGCATTGCAATGATGATGTTATTCGGAATTGTACGGCGCCCTGCATAGCAAAGGTCAGTGCCGAAACCTATAGAGAAAACATCAAAGAGGCTTGTCAGTTCCTTGATGGGGGATGGCGTGAGAGGATTTCTGAAATTGAGAGTCAGATGGATGAGGCCTCTTCTAATCAAGAATATGAATTAGCGGCAGATTTTCGGGACATGATTGATAGTCTGAAAAAAATTCTTCAACCCACAAGGAGATTTACCAGAGGCAGAGGAATTCCTGGATCTAACATTGACCCTATCGCAGACATTCAGGAACTGAGGTCATTTCTCGGCATGGAAGTGGCTCCGATCACAATGGAGTGCTTCGACATTTCAAATATTTCATCAAATCACATCGTTGCATCTATGGTGAGATTTGAAAAAGGAGTCCCTGATAATTCAAATTACCGGCGTTATCGTATCAAGACAGTGAAGACTCAGGATGATTTTTCTAGTATGGCTGAGGTGGTGAAGCGCAGATATTCCAGGATTCTTATAGAGGCAAAAAAAAGTATGGATAATGAAACAGAGGAACTGACACAAGAACGTCCTTCAGAAGTAATGAAACGATTAAGCAGAGCAGGTTCTAGGATCAAGTTGCCTGATTTAGTGATTGTTGATGGGGGTCAGGGTCAACTTTCTAGTGCTCTTAAAGAGCTAAAGAAACTTGGCCTTGAAGATCTTCCCATCATTGGTCTTGCTAAAAAAAATGAAGAAATATACAGGCCCGGCGCTGTTGCTCCTCTTCGAATTCCCCACGAAACTGGAGCATTAAAGTTGCTTCAGCGAATCCGTGATGAAGCTCACCGTTTTGCCAATTCCTATCATCAATTACTGATGAAGCGTAGGATCGAAGAAAGTGTACTTGATGATTGTCCCGGCCTCAGTGAGGCTCGCAAAAAAAAATTACTGAAAAGATTTGGTTCTGTTGCCCGTATTAAGAAGGTGAAACCAGAAGAAATAGCCGAAATAAAAGGCATTAGCCTTAAAATGGCTGAACAGATCATTGCATTTTTAAGTTAAATTCTACCGCTACTGAATGATTCTTGACGAGATTACATCGGGAGCAGATCTTAGATAAAATCAAATCCCTCAATTACTCACTCCAATACAGAAGTGAATTTTAACCTTTCCTTGATCATTTTTGTTATTCTCTTGCCTTATTGTTTGCAGGCAGAGGATGAACAGGTTTTATCTCCTGTCGAAGCTGCTCCTGAACTGCCAATCATTCCTAAGGCAATACCTGTTAAACCATCAAATGAGAATAATGATGAAGACAGGAAGGCTCTCCGTGCATTACCTATTTTACCTAATGAGCCTGAGTCCAAGAAGAAGCCTTTGAAGGCCTTGCCTCTAGATAAAGAAGAAGAGGTAAAAAATAATGAAGCAGAAGAGGATAAGAAAAAGGAAGCTCCTCCTAAGAAATTCGAACTTCCACCCTTGCCGCCCATAAATGATTCAGATTTGACGGATGAGGACAAGGAAAAATCTAACATCAAAGCTGCATGGGAAACTAAGACAGAAGCACGGACCCTCACTTTAAAGGTTCCAGCTCCGAGAGGTCAGATAACTGATAGAAATGGGGAATCTCTTGCTCAAAATAAGCTAGGCTATTTTGTTGCGTTGAAATTTCCCTATCTTGAGGATCGGAGCGATGAAAATATAATCAATTATGCTAATGAGCGCATTGATTTCGTTTCATCTTTGCTTGGGCATGATTTTTCTTTATCTGATGAGCGCATTTTAGGTCATTACAAGGACAGGAGATGGCTGCCTTTGCCTTTTTCTGCGATGTTAACGGATGAAGAAAGAAAGTCTCTTGATGAGAATCCGAAGCCTGGGCTAGAGCTTTTTCCAACTTATCAGCGCTATTATCCTGGTAACGGATTAGCATGTCATGTGATTGGCTATGTAGGGAAAAAAGCCAAAGCGCCTACCGGGCCAGTAGCTCCTGGTGAATTACTTTGGCCAATTACTGAGGGAAGAGAGGGATTGGAAATGACTTTTGATGAGCATCTGCAAGGCAAGTCTGGAAGAATAAATTATTTATTTGATACGAATGGCGCAAAACTAGCCGAAGAGATGGTTGCGCGGCCAGTTCCAGGGAACAATGTAGTTACAACCATTGATCTCGAAATGCAGAGCTTAGCAGAGAAAGCTTTGGAAAGTCATACGGAAAGGGGGGCTTTAGTTGTAATGGATTGCCAAACTGGTGACATTTATGCGATGGCTTCAAGACCAACTTACGACATTAATGTTTGGGTCCCCTCTATTAGCAGTTCTCAATTCAAAGCCCTTCAGCAGGATCCTAACTTACCTCTTTTTCCACGAGCCTTTAGGGGTCAATATCCTCCGGCTTCAACTTTTAAGATATCTGTGGCTCTCGCTGCTTTGGAAAATGGAACGGTGGACCAGGAGACAATGATTGATTGTCCGAAATCAATACAGATTGGAGATAAAATCTTTCGTAATTGGAGTAAGAATAAGGAGGGCAAGTTAAATGTGATGAATGCCATTATGCGTTCTTGTAATACATGGTTTTACGTTGTTGGAGGTGACGCTGGAGGAGAAAATATTGCTTCTATGGCACATCGATTTGGTTTCGGGGCTAAGACTGGCATTCCTTTAAATGCTGAAGAGGACGGTTTTATTCCAACAGACGTCATCTTGCGCGAAAAGTATAATCATGCATTTACTGGAGGGTACGTTGCCCATGCTTCAATTGGCCAAGGGTATGTTCTTGCAACGCCGATACAAGTGGCTCAAATGATGGCTGGTGTAGGTAACGGCTATGCTGTTCCTAAGCCTAGGCTTGTTTTACAGGTTCAGGATCTTAACAACAATATAACCAAGTCCTTTGATCCTGATGAGCGGAATGCGTTAAATCTGGACTTGAAGAATTTATGGTTAGTCCGTCAAGGTATGATCGATGTTGTTAATGCTAGTGCAGGCACAGCTAAGAGGGCAAGGAACGATTATGTTACTATGGCAGGAAAGACGGGCACGGGCCAGTGGGTACAAAATGGAGAGGATTTATTGATCTCTTGGTTCGCTGGATTTGCGCCTGCGGAGGATCCAAGATTTGCATTTGCTGCAATATGCGAAGGGAATCCCGGTCAGGAAATTACTGGCAGCAGTAAAGCTGCCCCAATGGTCGGTGAATTTTTCAATGCTCTATATAAATTGAAGAGTGAGAGAGGTGAATTGGAAGGGTATTCAAAAACTGCAGTTGCATCTTCATTTGTATTACCTAAATCTGAAGAGGATCAGCAGTTTGAGGACGAACAGCCAGTGCGTTCAGAGAGTCCTTTTCGTAGAATATTTAATCCTTTCCGAAAAAAAAGATAAACTCCTAATTAGTTTTACCATATCCCATGGAAGTCCAAGTTGCTACCCTTTGTGATTCTGCTCATGATTATAATCATAAGCTGTGTATCATAGGCACTTTTGATACGATATGTTCGACCCATTTGCCTGTTGTTCATCCTCAATGTGCAATAGCGCTGAGGATTTGTTTTAAGCCTGGAGATGAAGGTGATCATGAAATTTCAATCAATTTTATAGATGATGACGGAAAACCCAAGATGCCCTCCATTCAATCAAGGATAACAGTGCAGCTTCCCCAAGATGCATATTTTCTTACTCGTAACCTTGTAATTAACATGCAGCGACTGCACTTCGACAGCGTTGGCCAGTTTTCAATAGATGTGAGTGCGGATGGTAATATGCTCACAAGAATTCCTCTGAGGGTTATGCTGGTTGATAAAAAAGAAACTAGTCCATAAATTTATATAAAATAAGTATCTTCATGGGAATAGGGAGGAGAACAGCAGCATAGTAAACGGACCGGGTCGTCCCCAATTGCAGTGATCTGATGCCATGATCCCGAGGCAATTAAAATGGCATCACCTGCTGACACTTTTCTGGTAACACCGTCTATTTCCATTTCTGCTTGTACTTCTAATATGAAATAAAATTCTTCACTGAATTTATGATAGTGCCTTTGAGTAGATCCTTTTGGGGGTAATCTTGCTTCGGCAAGACTTTGATTTCTTACAGGAGCATTGCTCTTATCTAAAATGCTTATAATTGTTGATCCGTCCTTAGTAGTGAATGGTATCTGTTCATGAATATGGTTGATATGCATATAAATAATTTCAGGGAATAATGATAGAATTTGCAAGTTTGACTTTCAGACTGATGCTATTGAAATATCAATAATGATGCGAACTGATCAGAGTCATCGTCATTTTCATTTCATAGGGATTTGTGGTACTGCCATGGGAGCAGTGGCCGCGGCCATGAAAGACCGTGGATATACAGTCACTGGATCAGATCAGAATGTTTATCCTCCAATGTCTGATTTTCTTGCAGATAAAGGGATTGTCATAACTGGTGGTGATGGTCCTGATAATATTCCTGAAGGAGTCAGTTTAGTTGTCATAGGAAATGCAATGAGTCGTGGCAATTCGGAACTGGAAGAGGTACTTGACCGTAAACTTCCCTATACTTCGTTACCCGAATTGCTCAAGAATGAGTTTCTCAAAGGTAAGAGAAATATTGTTGTAACAGGAACACATGGAAAAACAACAACATCTTCTATGGCAGCCCATATCTTGAAGTTTAATGGACAAGATCCTAGCCATATGATCGGTGGGATTCCTCTGGACCTTGGGCAAGGTGGTAATTTTACAGATTCTGATTTCTTTGTCCTTGAAGGTGATGAATATGATACTGCATTCTTTGATAAACGTTCGAAGTTCATTCATTACCTTCCTGAGGTTGTTATCATAAACAATATTGAGTTCGACCATGCTGATATTTTTGAGGACATAAATGACATTAAATTGAGCTTTAGAAGGATGTTGAATATTGTCCCGAGGAAAGGGGTGGTCTTCGTTAATGGAGATGATTCAGATGCTGTCGATGTTGCTGTCGATTGTCCTGCCCCGGTCATTAAGGTCGGAGTAAATGATAAATGTGAATATCGTATTCAGGGCATGTCTTTTTGCTCAGGTTCTTCATCCTTCACTTTGAATGGATTCAGATATGAGGTTCCTATGGATGGTGAGTTTAATGTTCGTAACGCAGCTATGGCGGTCAGCGCTTCTTTGTTCGTTGGTTTAGAGGAATCTACGATTGCAGAAGCTCTTGCTAGTTTTTCTGGAGTTGCACGTAGGCAGGAATTCAGGGGAGAGGAATCAGGAGTCAGGATCATTGATGATTTTGGCCATCATCCCACTGCGATCGGGTCGACCATCGATGCTATTCGTCAAAGGTATGAAGGCTCTAGGATTTGGGCCCTTTTTGAGCCTCGGTCGAATACTAGTCGCCGCAATTTGATGCAGGACCAGTTAGAATCAGCTCTATCAAAGGCAGATGGTATATTTATCAGCGAGGTTCCTGATCCGGAGAAAGTTCCTTCAGGCGAATTGCTCAATGTTAACTCAGTAATTGAAGGGCTGAAAGCAAAAGGTAAGATAGCCTTTCAGGGTTCGGATTCTGATGACATAGTAGAAAAATTAATACCTCTCACCGAGCCTAACGATGTGGTCATTGTGTTAAGTAACGGAGGTTTTGGGGGAATTCACTCAAAATTGCTAAAAGGGCTTCGGTGATACGGTTAAAAGAAATGGTAAGATTGATTTGTTTATTTCTTTTAGTGGGATTGGCTGGTCCTTTTGATGCTGAGGGTGGATTGATTTTTCGCAGTTATATCTTGAAGGATGTTGAGCAACTGGTAGTTGTTGTGACAGATGATTGGAATAGCTCTGAGGGGAAGTTGATGTGTTATACACGAGAGGGTCGTAAATTATGGAGGTCTCAATGGAAGGAACCAGTTCCCGTTGTGCTTGGTTCTAAGGGCCTTGCTTGGGGAAGGGGCGCCTATGCAGAAAATGGGAAAAGACTGAAGAAGGAAGGTGACGGATGTGCTCCTGCTGGAATATTTAAAATCGGTAAGATTTACGGAGAGTCAAGAACATTGCCTGGGGGATCAAATTACCCATATCATAGAATAACTAAATTAGATGCTTGGGTAGATGATCCTGAGAATCCTTTTTATAATAGGCATGTGAGGATAGGTCACAAAGAGAAGGAGCCTGTTTGGTTCCAATCTCAGCGGATGAGGCTAGGTGACCCTGCGTACAAATGGCTCATTGAAATTCGGCACAACAGTGATCCTCCCAAGCCAGGATACGGTAGTGCAATATTTTTTCATGTTGAGAGGGGGGCTGGAAGAAAAACTGCTGGATGCACTGCAATGAAGTTAATTGATTTAGAGCGAATCATATCTTTTTTAAAGGAAGACAAGAACCCGCACTATATACTTCTTCCGAATTCTGAATATAAAAGAAAAAGGAAAAAAATGAACTTCCCTGATTTTTCTTATTAGGCATGGATTTGATTGAAATACTATGTCCGACTTGTTTTGAAGTTTTCGAAATTGTTTCTCCTCCTTTCTCAGAAATACCTGCGGAACTTGATTATGATTGTGAGGTGTGCTGTTCTCCTCTGATAATTGATCTGCATGGAAATGGTGATGAAATTACAGTGCAATCTCGTGCTTTGAGTAATTGATATTATGCCGAGAGTTTCAGTGATACTTCCTGTATATAATGCAGATAAGACTCTATACAGTGCGGCAAAAAGTTGCCTGGATCAGACGTACAAAGATCTGGAGTTAATTATTATTGATGATGGATCAACTGATAAGAGTGCAGAAATTTCTAATGATATTTTGAATAAAGATCAACGCGTCTCTTTCATTCAGTTCAATGAAAATTCTGGTGTGTCCATTGCTATAGAGGAGGGGAGGAGAATGGCCAGTGGATCATTCATCGCTAGAATGGATGCTGATGATATATCGCATCCGGAAAGGATAAGGAAACAGGTGGAATTCCTAGATGCGAACCGATCCCTTTCAGGGTGCGGGACGTCGGTCCGGTTAGTGAATGCACCAAAGGCTGACCCTGGTAGAGGCTTTTCCGCATATGTTTCTTGGCTGAACGGGTTAAATGATTATGAGTCTCTCGCATCCCAGAGGTTCATCGATAGTCCGATCGCCAATCCATCAAGCATGGTCCGTTCTTCTGCTTTGGATAAGGTAGGCGGATTTTCCAATCCTGAGTGGGCTGAAGATTATGATCTTTGGCTTCGTTTGTTGGATAAGAAAATGAAGTTGATAAATATTCCTGAAGTTCTTTTAGACTGGCATGATTCGTTGACCCGATTGACGAGAAGCTCTGACCGATATTCTTTAGCCAAATTTTCCCAGGCCAAGGCCCATTATATTTCGAAATTGGAACTCGCAGTTAATAGTGGTGTTGATATTGCTGGGGCTGGGCCTATAGGGAAGAGAATTGCTAATGATCTTATTTCCGAGGGAATTTCAGTGAACCGGTTTTATGAGGTCAATGAGCGTAGGATAGGGGAACATATTCACGGGATCGAAGTGTTTGATTATTCATCTTTGAGGGCAGGATCTTCAATGCTTATTAGTGCTGTTGCGCGGCCTGGTGCTCGTGGAATTATTCGTGAATTGGCGAATAATTCAGGCTTTTGTGAGGGCGTTGATTACTTTTGTGTGGCCTGATCCCATCTGATCATTTGGCATCCATAACACAGCGAAATCCGGTATGATATGAAGCACTAATATCATCACTGAGTTGCCTCGCGCCTACCCGGTACCCTGTGCAGTATCCTTCACTGCACAAAAAAGATCCTCCACGGATAATTCTCTGAAAAACTATAGGACCTTCTCCTTTATTTATTATCGATTGCCCTATTCCCCCCTTAGGTGATTCGATTGGGCTTCGGGCATAGTAACCTTTTTCGTATTTATCAGCGACCATCTCCCATACATTGCCCGCCATATCAAACAAACCGTAGCCGTTTGAAGGGAAAGATTTTACTGGAGAGGTAGTCATGTAGTTGTCTTCATTTGTGTTTTTATTTGGAAAATCACCTTGCCAGAAGTTGGCCATTAATTTTTCGCTCGGTTTCAGATCATTGCCCCATGGATACAATTTTTCTTCGAGTCCCCCACGTGCTGCATATTCCCATTCAGCTTCAGTGGGTAGTCTTTTGCCTGCCCACTTGGCGTAAGCTACGGCATCTTCATAGGCAATGTTAACTACTGGGTGATTTGACCGGCCCTCAAGATTTGATTCTGGCCCTTCAGGATGTTTCCAGTCAGCTCCGTTAACTAGTTTCCACCAACTCCAATGCGACTTAGTTTTTATATCGACATTGTCTTTTGGGGGTGCCATCACGAATGCTGCTGGTAACAGATCTTCAGGTTTTGCATTTGGATAATCTTTTTGACTGAACGGCTTCTCTGCTTGGGTTTTATAGCCGGTCTCATCTACGAATTTCTGAAACTGAAGATTAGTCACCTCAGTTTCGTCCATATAGAAGGGTTTGAGAATGACTCGATGAGGAGGGTATTCCTCTGCGCCCCTCCTTACGGGCTGTTCTTGAGGCTCGATACTTGTTCCCATCATGAATGAACCGCCAGGTATTAGAACCATTCCTTCTGGGGGGGATTTTATGATTGTCTCAGATCTTTTCTGCTTATCACAACCCGAAACGGTAAGGACGCAGATTAATATTAAGAATGGGTTCCTGATCATGTGTCATTAAAGATGCTGGAATTAAATGAGTTTGTCCACTTCATTGATATTCGGTTGACAGCGAGGCTTCCACATCGCTTGATACACTTGGATGACTCAGTTTCGCCCATGCATTGATCTTCATAATGGACTTGTTAAGCAGGTCATTGGGGGAACCTTTGCCG
Organism: Verrucomicrobiales bacterium; assembly: GCA_002708885.1. Classification (GTDB taxonomy): domain Bacteria; phylum Verrucomicrobiota; class Verrucomicrobiia; order Verrucomicrobiales; family DEV007; genus EC70. Next base: position 42,879 of record PAPL01000042.1, read on the forward strand.
AGAAGAATGGCGGGTCGCCAATAGAAAATTTTGTTAGTGAAAGGGGCTCAAGATACTATGCCCAAATGTATAAGGATGATAATCTTGCTGGCGGCCATGTCATTATGCTTGGTTCTGGTAATGAAGAATCAGCGACTCTTGCTTTAAAGGAGTTTCCGCAGGGACTTCAATTGGGTGGGGGAATTACTCCGCAGAATGCAGGTCAATGGCTTGATCGTGGTGCTAGTCATGTGATTGTAACTTCATATATGTTTGAGGAAAATATTTTTTCAGACGAAAGGTTATCAGCATTGGTTAAGTCAGTGGGTAAGGACCGCCTCGTAATTGATCTTAGCTGCCGCGTTTGCTCTGATGGGGGATGGAGGGTAGCAAAGGACCGTTGGCAAACAATGACTGACCTTCCGATTAATCATGAGACCCTTGATAAGTTGTCTGACAGTTGTGCGGAATTTCTCATTCATGCAGCTGACGTTGAAGGGAAGTGTGAAGGCATCGACGCTGAACTTGTTAAATTGCTGGGAAGTTGGGGTAAGATCCCTTTGACTTATGCTGGTGGAGTAAGGTCCATTCAGGACTTACACAAGATAAACGAGCTGAGTTCAGGCTGCTTAGATATTACTGTCGGTTCTGCTCTGGATATTTTCGGGGGAACTGGGATCAGTTATGCTGAGTGTGTGGAATGGAATAAACGTTAAATGATAATGAGATAGCATTCATTGCCATGTCTTGGCGTCCTGAACCATGTTCATGTAGATTGATTCCAGTTTTTTCGTCAACGTATCTAATTTTTTAGGATTTTTTTGAGCAAGATTATTCATTTCATTGATATCTATAGAAATTTTATATAGCTCGAAATCTCCTAACTTTGCTTCTTTCAGTAGGGTCCGGTTTGATTCTGTTATTGATCTCGCCTTGATATTTTTTCCGTCAGCAGATTTTAAACTGGCCAGTAATTTCCAATCACCGTCCCTGATAGCAATCTTGGCTTTGTTTAAAGCAGAATAATAACACCAGAAAAGAGGCTGTTTCCGTTGCACTGTTGCTCCTCCAAATGCATTGACCATGTCGGCCCCGTCAAGCTTGAGGTTAATTGGGATTTCACCTGCGGCTAGGCTAGCAAATGTAGGCAAGAGATCCAGTGCACTCACAGGTGCATCACTAATTTGTTTGGCTTTGATCTGTATTGGCCATCTCATTATTCCGGCAACTCTTATGCCGGCTTCGTGAGTGTGTAGTTTCATTCCCCGCAAAGATCCAGGGCTCCCATGTGAGCGCCATGCTCCGCGGTATCTGTTGAGAGTTTCTGGGCCATTGTCCGATGAAAATATCACGAGTGTATTTTCTTTGACTTTTAGGCGGTCCAGGCAACGTGTTATTTGACCAACTGCAGAGTCCATGTTTTCTACATTTGCATAATATAAGGCTTCTCCCTTTTTCTTTGCTTCAGGATAGTTGTTAATCAGATTTACGGGAGATGCTATTGGTTCATGCGGTTCATGGAATGCCACGTAAGAGAAGAAAGGCTGGTCTGGATTATTTTTCACGTGTTCGGTTATCCAGTTCACAGCTTCTTGCGCAACGATTTGGCAACTGAAGCCTTTAGTTATGCCTACGCTCTTTCCGTTACGGACAAAATTTTTCGGATCCTCGTGGCTTGGAGCTGCGTTGTTCTGGGTTGCAAACCAATGATCAAATCCGAAGTCACCGGGTTGAGGTTGCTTTTTTTGATTAAATAGTCCATTGCAGTGCCACTTCCCTGACATGCATGTTGCGTATCCGGTTTTTTTCAGCATGGCTGGCATAGTGAATTCGTTCTTACCCATATGCATTCGATTCCCTCTGGGGATCCAATCATAGACTCCTGCCCGGTTAGGTGTTCTGCCGGTCATTAATCCAACGCGTGACGGTGAACATACTGGGGAAGATGAATAGAAACTGGTAAAACGGATCCCCTCAGAAGCTAAATGATCGATGTTTGGAGTTCTGATGACGGTATTTCCATAACAGGAAAGATCTCCATAGCCAAGATCATCACAGAGGATGATTATAATATTTGGACGTTCATCTGCTCTGGTTAATGCAAGAGACAATGAAGATGCGATCAATATGAGCAGGGCCTTGATGAATGGATAAAGCATAACAATGTTGTTTGTGTTAATTGTCCTTTGAATTTATGGAATAATGCACAAATTTTTAGCGGAATTAGTTTCAAGGGTAGGTATAAATACAAATGGTAATGGTAACAATTATTTAGTTTTTCTGATTATGGTGGGGAATAAATTCGGTTAGTAATCAGTAATTTCCCCTAAAAAATTGATTATGAGAAAGAGAATCACAATTTTTTTGATTTTTTTTCTAAGGGNCTTGCCCTTTCGATCGTTGTCTATGATGTAACAAATTAATGTTAGATAAAAATACAACGGATGAGCGAGAAGAACTTGTTCATGTAGGCCTCGTAGAGTTTGAGTCAGCCCTGATTGGTTATGCGGCAAGTATCGTTAAGGATGAGGACNGCGCCAAGGATGTCGTGCAGGACACATTTATAAAACTTTATGAACAGGATCCTGAAAAGGTGAAAGGATCCCTCAAGGCATGGCTTTTTACTGTCTGCAGGAACCGTTGTTTTGACATTATAAGAAAGGAAAAACGTATGATTAATGTAGAAGATGATCAATTAACAGTCATTCGAGATGCTGGGGATGACCCGTCACGAGCTGCTGAACGGGCAGATGAGCACAGTAATGTCATTAAGTTTCTGGACCGTTTACCGGAAAATCAACGNGAAGTGATNCGTCTGAAATTCGAAGGGGACATGAGTTATAAGGAGATAAGCCAGGTCACTCAATTAAGTGTGAGCAATGTCGGTTTTCTTATTCATGCGGGTATCAAGCGATTGAGAGGTCTTTTATCTGATCAGGTCGCGTAGAAGAAATGACAAAGTTTAATAAATGATTTTATAGAAAGGAAATATTAGAAATGAAAATTGATCCAGAAGANCCGAGACTTACCGCTCATGCACTTGGTGAACTTGACCCGANTGAGGCCGATGATTTTGAAAAGATCCTTCAGGACTGTCCCGAAGCGCAGTCAGAAGTAGATGCCATTAGAGATACGATAACAACTATCAAAGAAGAATTTGATGGGGCTCCTAAAAAGAAGCTGTCCGAAGAGCAAAAACAAATACTTTTCAGCAATGAGGAGGACGTTATTGTGGATNCAGGNCCGGGCACTTTCAGCAAGGTTAATAGGTGGTTAGGTGTCACTGCCGCCGCGGCTTGTTTTGTGGGAATGGGGATAGTTGGTCTCAGATCAGTAAAACAACAATTACAANAAGATTCAGATGAATCGAATCGACTAGCTTACAGCAGAGCTGTGGAGTCTCCTGGTTCAGTTCCATTAGATTTAAATAAAGAGTCAAAGGAGAGTTCTACTAAAAAGTTAGATTTAATCACAAAAGTAGATAAGGGCCGTTCAATAGCCGGAAAGAAGTATCTTGCAGAGGCAACGAAAGTAAAAGAAGAATCCAAATTTGAACAAACAGACCAAGTAGAGAAAGAACGTGTACNGNCTCCGAAGATTGCAAGTTCTCAAAGTGCAGATCAAAGTGCAAATGGACCTTTACCTTCTANATTTGGACGAAGTGCTGNAGATGCCGCTNNCTTTCAAAATGCTGATCCCTTTGCTNCAACTGAAGCTCTTACAGAAGCTGAAGNTAATGTTGTTGNTCTTGCGAGTTTAAAAGATGAGAGGNANCGTAATTTTAAGATAAGCGGTNCCAAGAAACTGAGGGCTAAGACGATCGCGTCTAGTGCGAAATCGCCACTNGATCTGGATTTGGGTGNGGAATCGTTGAGTTTGAAGAGAGGAGCTTTGAATAATAGTAAAGAAAAAGATGGTTGGGATAAGGCTCAGTTCAGAGATAAAGAATTAGAAGAGATCAATCGTGAGCAGTACCAAGTTTATCATGACACTCCTTTCTTTCCGGCTATTGAACGGCCCTTATCTACTTTTGCGATTGATGTTGATACGGCCAGTTATTCGAATGTCCGTCGTTACATCGGACGCCGTGGGCAGCTCCCTCCGGCCGATGCTGTTCGTGTTGAGGAAATGATAAATTACTTTGATTATGATTATCCTTATTCAGGTGATGAGCATCCTTTTTCTGTGCATCTTGAAACTTCCTCAGTTCCCTGGAAAGCCGGTCACCGGCTCGTGAGGATAGGATTGAAGGCTAAGGATATGAAATTGGACAAAAGGCCGGCATCCAATCTCGTGTTTCTGATCGACTGCTCCGGATCNATGGGCAATGAGGAAAAATTACCACTCTTGAAAAAGTCCCTCGTATCATTAGTTGAGAATTTGACTGAGGATGACCGTATAGGGATTGTTACTTATGCTGGTGGGGCAGGAGTGGAGCTGGATCCGCTGCACGGTGATCAAAAAGATAAGATCATTGAGGTCATTAACGGGCTCAGGAGCGGCGGTTCAACGAACGGTGAAGGAGGAATTCGTGTTGCGTATGATCTTGCTTCGAAGAATTACATCGAGGGTGGAACGAATCGTGTAATTATAGCCACTGATGGTGACTTCAATGTTGGAATTTCTAATAGTAACAAATTAATTGAATTAGTTAAAGGTCGTGCGGATAAGGATAAGATTTCCCTTACTGCACTTGGTTTTGGTGAAGGTAATATCAAGGATGCTCGGCTCGAGCAGATTGCTAATAATGGCAACGGAGAATATTACTATATTGACTCAATTAAGGAGGGAAGGAGAGTCCTAGTAGATAAGATGAGTTCGACTCTAGTCACTGTTGCCAAGGATGTTAAGATTCAGGTCGATTTTAATCCCAGGAAGGTCAAAAGCTATAGGCTGATTGGTTATGCTAACCGCAGAATGAAAGCTGAAGAATTCCGTGATGATGCAAAAGATGCAGGAGAAATTGGGGCCGGTCATGCAGTGACTGCCCTTTATGAGATTGTCCCGGCAGGCTCTACTAGTGACGAGGGAGACGTGGCAGTAAAATCAAAGTATAGGAAACCAGCGAAGAAAGCTGAGAGGTCAGACATTGTCGAAAGTGAAGAATTACTTACTGTGTTTTTGCGGTACAAAGGACCTGAAGCTGACATCAAAGATGAGGCGGTAGAGTTTTCTGTGCCACTTACCGATTCAGGAAAAGGATGGGAGGATTCCAGTAAGGACTTTCGGTTCGCTTCATCAGTTGCAGGTTTTGGAATGCTTTTGAGAAATTCCAAGTTCGGTGGTCAGGTTAATTATGATTTACTTTTGGAAATAGCATCTGAAGGGATAGGAAAAGATAAGAATGGCCTTCGCAAGGAGTTCGTTGACTTAGTCAAAAAGGCAAAGTCCATTGCGGAGGCGAAGAGTACTTCTGAATAGTTCCGGTCAAAGAGAAATTAACGTTGGCGGGGCCGGCGACTGCGGAAATCACCAGTTGGCCGGCCCCTGCTAGGCGTTTCAAGAATCGCCGTTTGAGTTTCTTTTGGTAATCCGCTGTTAGGTAGCCATGCTTTGGCCGCGTCGGGGTCCGTGCGAATCCAGGACTGAGCGACTTGCCTGAGCGTACTGGCTCTTGTCTCTTCATTGTCAATGGTTGCGGCCCAGGTAGCTGCACTTTTTGGATCTTCACGGTCTAGTGAAGTTGCAAATGAGCTTATGGCTGAGTCTCTGGCCTCTGAAGACTTCATTTTTACGAGGTGATTGCTTGCAGCTTCAGGATCATTTCTTGTCCAGTTTTCCATGACTTCCCTATAGGCTTGGCCTTGTGCATTTGTCGGGAGCATTGAGGCCCATTCCACAGCTTCTTGTGGATTTTTCCGACTCAAATGTGAAGCCACTTCATTAACTGCTCTTTGTGCATATTCTCTTTCCGCGTTGCTTGAAACCCATTTTTTTGCAGCATCAATGTCTGACCGTATGTAACCTTCAGTTACCTGATCAAATGCGGATGACTTTAATTCACTGTTTGGGAGTGATTCTGCCCATTCTATTGCTGTGCTGATGCCTTTCTTTAATTGTTCGGATGCAATCTGACTAATGTAACGCTGAGTCACATCGCCTCTGCGTTGAGATCCTTCTGTTCTCTCTTCTGTTTCATTACGGTCCGCTGCCATTTTCAATACGTAATCAGTCGCCGCGCGTGCATCATTTTTGGCTAAGCCGTTAATGAGTCCGTAAGTAAGGAAGCTTTTTTGTCTTTCATCTTCTATATTTGAAATTGTTCTCATTGCGGATTCCGGGTCAACTGATGCCCAGGCAGATAAGGCGGAATACGCATACATGTTGCTTCCTTGACCGCCTCTGCCCCATGATTGCCGTGAATTATTCTTGAGTGCTGTTTTAATGGCAGACTCTCCGTCCGTTTTTCCCCAGGCCTGAAAGAAAAGTTCCATTACCCTGCCTCTTTCTCGTCCGTCCAGATTTTNAGTCAATGTCTCATAAATTTTTGATGCATTTTCTGCATTTAGGCTAGTCAGCATCTGGGCAAACAGTAGATTCTTTTCTATAGGATCACTGGAGCTTAGGTAATTTTGTATTAATTGATTGGCCGGTGCGTTGGTATTTAGATTAGATTTAAGCTTTGGTGAATTTTTGAGTAGGTGACGGCTATTTTTGTTTTTCGCTACAGTGGCAAGAGGCTTGGTTTTTTGTTCTTGCTCATTTAGTCCTAATTTATTTTTTTCAATTTTTGTTTCGGTTCTTTTACCCACAGCGAATGCTGTTATAGCGATGAGGAACCAAATGGCATGAGGAATTATGTTTTTATTCATGTCTTTGAAATTGTTATTAGATTGAATTTCTATAGCAAAAGCCCCGAGGACAATTAAGTCCTCGGGGCCATATTGTCTTCTAGAAAATTTCTAGAGGATTAAATCTGCTTTAATTATTCAGCAGGCTTGCGAGGACCTTTAGGACGACCGCCTTCTGGGCGCTTTCCTTNTGGACGNNNNCCTTNNGGGCGATCTCCTTTAGGACGGCCACCTTCTGGGCGATCTCCTTTAGGACGGCCACCTTCTGGGCGTCCGCCTTCTCCGACGGCCACCTTCTCCTCGCTTGCGCCTTTCACTCATTTTTGCAATGGCGGCTTTTATTTCCTCATCGGAAACTTTTCCATCTCCATCGCTGTCTGCTCGTTTACTGAACATTTCTGCGAATTTTTCATTTTCAGCTAAACGNGTTTTTATNGCTTTGAATGCTTCTTCGGGTGAACGTTGTGCGCGCTGGCCACGCTGNCCGCGAGGACTCTTTGGCTTAGCGCCTTCTGGGCGTTCAGCTGCNGGTTTCCCTTTTTTCTTTCCTTTTTTCTCTTCATCCAGCGCAATTGCTGAAGAAGACAAAAGAGCCAGAGTGATTGCACTTGCGGCTAGTTTTGTAAGTTTAGTTTTCATTTTTATTATTATTTGATGGTTAAAAGAAATTCAAGTTGGTGAAATCCTAATGAGGTTTCATGAATTTATATAATATATATTAGCAGATTTATATTACCTTAAGATGATCAGCTTAATTTTATATATTGTTTCTCAATAACGTAAATCTGATCTGATCGCTTTCTATAAGCTCTGCTTTTAAATCTAAGCCCAAGCACTTAGAGCATGCTTTTGATAGGGCNAGACCTAAACCGCTGTGCGACCCATCTGTTCTAGAAAGATCACCTCTCCATAACCTTTCAAAGAGGTGCTCTAACATTTCTTCGGTGAAATTCTCCACTGAATTGGAAATGCTAAGAATGTGACCTTCAATCTTTTCATTTTCGTTGATCTCGATTTTTCCTCCTACGGGCGTATATTCAGCGGCATTTGACAATAAATTATTGATAATAAGACGCAGTATCTTTGGATCCGTTTCAATGATATGTTCGNTTGAAATTTTTATATCTACCCTAATTTTTTTCTCTTCGGCCTTTTGAGCGATCTGATCCCAANTGCCTTTTATAAAACTGNGAAGTTGTATTTTTTCATATTCCAGATCCTCATCTCCATTTTCATATCTGCTCAGNGCTAAAAGACTTTCGATAATTTCCTGTAATTGTTGAGCGATATCCAGAGTCTCATTGGCATGAGATTCAAGATCATTTTCAGGCCATCGTAACGCGACTTCTGATAACATTTTTAATTCCGCAATAGGTGTTCTAAGTTCGTGTGCCAAATCTCCACTGAATCTGCGTTCTCTTTCGAAGCCATCTTCTAATCTTTCCATTAGTTCGTTCAGATGGTCACATATAGGAGAAAGTTCTACAGGCAGATCATTTTTTGAGAAACGGTTACTCAACGAGGAAGAGTCTACCGAAGCTAATTTATTACCTAGAGTATATAGGGGATTGAGTCCTTTCTTTAATGCAAAATGAACTAAAGAAAATGAGCAGAATCCTGCAAGGACACCGACAGCGATTATTCCAAATAATAAGGTGTTGAGAGTTTGCTGCATTGGTTCATAGCTCAACGCAATGATTCCCGTTAGTGCTATATTTCGTGGGGGNGGCTGTTCCTNATTNTGCGCGATNGGTNNATCATCTGGTCTGCGTATCGGTTCATTTCCCCTAGGCCTTGGGCGACCGAATCCGAACCTTCGGAACGTGGATGCCATGGCCCGCATAGTGTCTCCGTTTTGGAGTGTTATATTATAAAAAACAGGGCTATTTGAATCTGCGATTTCAGGAAATATAAATTCCTTTGTGGATAGCCCTTCCGTTTGTCTGATTACTGTATCTTTGTTTGTCCAAATTATATATTTTGGTCCTTCTTCACTCAGCAAATCTGGCCACCTTTGCGCTATGCGACTCTCTGGAGAGTTTCGATTTTCATTTGGTTGAAAGTTTTCTCTTGGCGGCCGTACAATCAAGTGATCAGGTCTCTGGGGACCGGGATTTCGGAAAGTGGATCCGCCTAAGAATCGGAGAGCGCCTTCCATTTTCTGCAGTTCAGCATCAANTTTTGTTATCTCACCTTGCTTAACCGATAAATATATACCTGCCCCTGCAATTGCCCATAATAGAGCTAATCCTAGCAATAACCAGACGAAGAGATTTTTTCTAATTGATCTCATTAATTCTTTGGCATGAGTATGTATCCTTGTCCTCTTCTGGTGTGAATTAGTTCGGCATCATCAGGTCCCTTTGCTATTTTTTTTCTTAAATTACAAATCGCCGAGTCGACCACATTACTCATTGGAGAAACAAGCTCATCATAAATATGTTCTTCTATTTCTGATCTTGAAATGACTGCCCCTTGACGCATTGCCAGATATTCAAGAATTGCATATTCTCTGGCAGTCAGATCAATTAGATTACCATCCCGCTTAACTGTTTTAGCTGAACTATCGATGACGAGATCATTTAAGGTGATGGTTGATGTGGATTTTTTGTAGGAGCGCCTGCAAAGAGCTTCTATTCTTGCCAGTAGTTCTTCAAGGGCAAATGGTTTGATTAGATAATCGTCCGCTCCCTTTCTGAGGCCTTTGACTCTGTCAGCTATTGTATCTTTGGCAGTTAATAACAGGACCGGAGTGTCCCGTTCCCGTTCTCTTAACTGTTCAAGGACACTTAATCCGTCAAGGCCAGGCAACATGATGTCTAATAGAATAGCATCATATGTATTTTCACAAGCCATCCAAAGGCCATCATTTCCATTGTCAGTGGAATCCACGGCGTAACCTGAACCTCTCAGTGCTTTTTCTATTGCTTCTCGGAGCCGGTTTTTATCCTCTACAAGTAGAATGCGCATAATTAAATAGATTAATNAGAGTGTATTCGAGGAATATGACCGCACCATTACGCGAGCCACATTGTAATGCTAAGTTTGATTGGTTGTTTATAATGAAACTCCTCTCTTCCAGGGTAGAAAATCATCCTGACCTAAAATGACCGCTTTTGGTTTGTAAGAGCCGNTGGCTGTTTCGATGAGCAGATCTAGNAGATCCCTTCCCAGTTCATCTATTGAGGATTNACCTCGTATGATTGATCCAGTATCAAAATCAATAAGATCAGGTAATTTCTTTGCCAGTTCGCTGTTAGTTGAAATTTTGANTGTGGGGGTTATGGGATTTCCTGTTGGGGTNCCGAGACCAGTCGAAAATACCATAAGATTGGCTCCTGATCCTGCCATTGCAGTTGTCGATTCTACATCACCTCCCGGAGTACATAGCAGGGAAAGGCCTTTCTTGGTAACNGGTTGAGGATAATCAAGNACTTCAACGATTGGTGAAGTGCCACCTTTTTTCGCAGCTCCTGCTGATTTAATAGCATCAGTGATGAGGCCATCTTTTATATTGCCAGGAGATGGATTATCTTTAAATCCGGATCCGTGTGCTTCGGCTCGAGCATTATAAGATTTCATTAAGGAGGCGAATCTGGATGCNGTTTCTTTGTCTATGCATCTGTTACATAGTTCCTGTTCTACGCCACAAAGTTCAGGAAATTCAGAGAGTATTACCGAACCTTCAAGTCCTACAATCAGGTCNGCGCATTTACCAATAGCGGGGTTAGCNGATATTCCTGAAAAGCCATCTGACCCACCACATTCAACTCCTAAGCAAATNTTAGANAGATTAGCCGGTTCCCGGTTAATTTGATTTGCAGATATCATCCCTATGAATGTTTCTCTTATGGCCGAATTGAGCATTTCACGTTCTGAGGCGAATTTTTGTTGCTCNAAAATCAGTAAGGGCTTGTCGAATTGTGGTGCCCGAGAATAGATTTCTTCCTCTAANAGGCTCACTTGAGCGTTTTGACATCCTAAGCTGAGGACAGTCGCGCCAGCAACGTTAGGATGATTAATGTATCCGGCTATTAGTCCGCACAATGTTTGTGCGTCTTCTCNTGTTCCGCCGCAACCCAATCCATGGTCTAAAAATTTCAAACCATCGATATTTTTAAATACGCGTTCTTTGTGCTTGCTGAATTTATTGGATGTGATGTTCCGAAGGTTCTGTTCGTTTGAACCTTCTTCGTAAGCTTTTTTAAGATCTTGAGCAAATGAAGTGTAAGGATCGTCGAATGAATANCCGAGAGTCTTTTTTAGNGCGGCCTTTAACATATCAAGGTTCCGCGATTCACAAAAAACAAGAGGCACAAAGATCCAATGATTGGCCGTTCCTACTTTCCCNTCTGACCGGTGATATCCATTGAAGGTCTTATCTGAGTATTTTGAAATGTCTGGCAACTCCCAAGCCGCTTCATTATTCTTCCCTTCATAGGAGGAGGNTTTATGTGTAANGTTTTCAGTGCTAATGAGTTCACCTGATCGTATTGATTTTTTAGTCGAACCTACCACGACTCCGTACATTGTGATGTCCTCTCCATCAGTAAAGTCTCTTCCTGCCAATTTTTGTTTGGCCGGTATAAACTCCCTTGTAATCAAATTAGGCTCAATTTCTTCAGAACCTTCGATATCAGTAAGNGCAACGAGAACATCATCGTCAGGATCTACTCTAATGGCAATTTTACGGTGCATTATTGATACTGGAGATTAATTTACTGAGAATCTATTTCGGAAATGATTTGTTNCGAGCTTTATATGGTAACCGTCTATTATTGTGTTTCATTAAGTAATCGGTTTATTTTCTTATAATATGTCAGTTTCGGCAAAAGAGCCTAATTTTAATGAAGCATATGAGCGGACTAGGAAAAGTTTAATTGAGCGTCTCAATGATTGGGAGGATCANAAGAGCTGGGATGATTTCTATAAGACTTATTGGCGTTTGATTTATGGTGTTGCTGTAAAATCTGGTTTAAAGAATGAGGAGGCTTTTGATGCGGTACAAGAAACTATCATTTGTATCGCTAAGCAGCAAAAAGAAGGTAAGTATGATCCCAATAAGGGTTCATTTAAGGCGTGGCTTATGAATATGAGCCGCTGGAGGATAGCTGATCAGTTTCGAAAAAGAAAAAAAGATAATGCCGTAGTTGATTATCAAGGCATGGACGATTCTATAAGAACTGCTGTTATTGATAGGTTTGAGGATCAAAATGGTCCTGAAATTGAAAAAATATGGGAAGCGGAATGGAATAAAAGCATCACAGAGCGGAGTNTGGCAAAAGTGAAAGAAAAAGTTTCACCTAAACAATTNCAAATATTTGATTGTTACGTTGTCCAAGGCTGGTCAGTGGACAAGGTTAAGAGGGAACTTGGAGTCAGTGTTGCTCAGGTATATTTAGCAAAGCACCGCATAGGTTCAATATTAAAGAAGGAGATCCAGAAACTTGAAAAGCAGCTCTTCTGATTTTAGCGAAATTCCTCCGGCGATTCCTGATCACGAAATGATCAGAAGAATCGGAAAAGGGTCTTACGGAGAGGTTTGGCTTGCGAGGAGTGTCACTGGATCGATGAGGGCCATCAAAGTGGTCAATCGTAAGGATTTCGAACACGACAGAACTTTCGAGAGAGAATTTGAGGGTATTAAAATTTTTGAGCCCATATCTCGGACNCACCCTGGTCTGGTCAATGTTTTACATGTTGGGCGAAACATGGATGAGGCATTTTATTATTATGTCATGGAATTGGCGGATGATAAGGTCAGTGATTCTGAGGTCATTGCTGATAGTTATATTCCAAGGACTTTAGATTCNGAGATAAATGATAGACAAAAATTATCGATGGATGAATGCGGAGAATGGGGCGCCACTATGGCTGATGCCTTGCATCATATTCATCAGTCAGGCCTGACGCACAGAGACATTAAGCCCTCGAATGTGATATTTGTTGATGGTATTCCGAAGATCGCTGACATTGGCCTTGTAGCAGTTACCGGTCAGCGAACGTTCGTTGGAACCGAAGGATTTGTGCCACCAGAAGGGCCAGGTGATCCTAAGGCGGATATTTATAGTTTGGGAATGGTTCTTTATGAAATGAGTTCTGGTAAAGACCGTTTTGATTTCCCTGCAATTTCGGCTCCAAAGGGGAATGAAACCGAGAGAAAGAAATGGCGAGTTCTCAATGATATAATTTGCAAGGCATGCGCTGGTCAGGCGAGACAACGTTACGATAATGCTTATAAGATGAGCCAAGATCTACTGTCTCTGGATAGGGGCATGGATGTCACTGGTGTTTTACTTAAGTTTTCTAGGGCTCTACTTCTTATGGCTTTGGTTTTCATTGCTATTTTGAGTTTAACAAATTTTGAATTATTTGGCCCTTTTCATATTAATCAAAGTAAGGATCCTGATGCNGTTCCTGCTAATGGAAATAATATAGTCAAGGAGGTCAGTGAGGAGATTGAGGAAAATGAACCGGCNATAGCAGAAGATAAGTATGGAAATGTCCGGATCACTTCTGTCCCTGCCGGAGCCAAAGTTTATCAAGTTTTTCANGATGGAAGGAAAAGATCATTCAAAGGCATTGCNTCTCCGGACTTCTTTGATTCGAACGTTCCAATTGGCAGAGTCAATTATGAANTAGAATTGGAAGGTTACCGCGTAAANTCAGCTCAAGGCACTGTTGAAATTAATGAAACATTATTACTGGGTGGGCATTTGGAATTTTTCAGGCCTCCTNTCNAGGGAAAGGAGTGGAGNAACTCGCTTGGGATGAAATTTAGTTATCTACAAGAAAGTCATGTTTCNGAGATCCCATTTCCATTAGTGAAATTCGAGAAATACATCGCAACTTTATCGGAACCGGTTGATTACCATAAAGCTCAATTAATTGTTCCTATGGAAGATCCGGAAGTCCTTCATGANACTGCCCTAGTGGGGCCTGAGATNGCAGATGGTTTTTTTAAATGGCTGACCATGGAGGAAAAAAACAAAGGATATCTGGCTGAGAATCAGCACTATGAATTGAGAGAGGNTGTTGAACATGAGAAAAGAGATGTTGTTTTTGGGAATGATGTATTTGAGGACAGATATCCACTCTTTGCGAGTGTNCGCACGGCCACTTATGCGACACTGATACTNAGCTCGGTNCCGGAAGGTGCTTCTGTTTATATTAATAAAAAATATGAGGGAAAAACAGGATTGNGTNTTACCGGTTTGACGCCTGANTCCATAGAAATTCTTTTCCGATTAAAAGGACATAGGGATGAGAAGCGATTGATAGACTTACAATCCAATATTGATCATCCTGTGAGTGTAAGAATGAGGAAGAGTGAGGGGGTCGATTTTACCAAGGAATGGAAAAATTCTCTGGGCATTCCGATGATTCCTCTCAGAGATGATGTTATGATGTCAGCTTGGGAGATTAGGGTGAGAGATTTTGATTATTTTTGCTCTTCTACTGGAAAAAAACGTGAATCTAAGCCGAAATTCACTCAAGGAGATAATCATCCGGTTGTCTTAATTGATAGGGATCATATAGATGATTTTTGTGAATGGTTGACTGAATATGAGAGAGATAAAGGACTGATAGGATTTAACTTACGATATGAACTGCCGACTGATAGAGACTGGAGTTTTGCTGCAGGATTAGATGCTGAGGAAGGGGCAGTTCCTGCGGATCGAGACCGATTAGTGGAAGGAATATTTCCATGGGGCAACAAGTGGCCCCCCGCAAAGGCAACTGCCAACATGGCGGATTTATCAGCTCTTAGTTGGTTAACTGAGTCTAATATTGTGCGCTCGTATGAGGATGGTTTTTCGCATACTTCTCCCGTTGGTAGCTTTGAGCCTAATGGTAAGGGGTTTCATGATCTTGCAGGAAATGTTTGGGAGTGGGTGAAGGATTCTTATGGTGGGGAATCTGACTTTAAGACATGGGCAGTTGCCCGAGGAGGAGGTTATAATTCGCATTTGGAGCAGCATTTTTTGTCATCTTATAGAAGCATACAACCATTTGGCCCAGGGAACTCTAGCTATGGCTTTAGAATAGTTTTAGTCATGAATGATCTAGTCGAAAATAATTGAAATGATAGGTACTGATATTTAAGATTGTTCCAAGTATTAATTCGTATTCAGATATGGTAGAAATAGAAATTAGTTATGATGGCAATTTGCGATGCAGTGCAAAACATGGTTTATCAGGAGCCACTATAGAAACGGACGCACCTATTGACAATCATGGTCTTGGTGAAGCATTTTCTCCAACTGATTTATGTGCCGGTTCATTGGGTGTGTGCATGTTAACGATCCTTGGCATCGTTGCGAAGAAGTATGAAGTTGATGTGGGTAATGTGAAGGGTAGAGTCATCAAGGAAATGAGTTCGGATTTGCCAAGGAGGATTGCAAAAATTACGGTTGAGATAGAAGTTCCCTTGCCTGACGATCATCCAAAGAGGGAATTAATTGAAAAAGAAGCAATGTCCTGCCCTGTTCATTTTTCTCTTCATCCAGACATTAAAAAGGAAGTGTCATGGAATTGGATTAATTAATAATTTCTCCGTTTTTTATTTTATAATAAAATCGCATATCAGCATTCGGTGATCGGAGTGTACTGTCCTGACGGCGCTGGCATCAATGGGTTCTAGCTCTGGACTGGTATAGATATGATCTATACGAATGACTGGAAAATAGTTAGTGAAAGTGTTGCCGATTCCTTTCCCGACCGAATCGAATGCATTTGTATATTCTGGTGATAGTATTTCAAATAAATTACTATTTTTCGGAGAATTGAAGTCGCCGCCGAATATCTTTGGTCTGTCAGAGGCAAATTCNTCATATTTTGATAATAATTGACTCAATTGATCACGTCTTTCNCTGCTCCGTTTCTGATGTTCTTTCCAGCAATTTTTATTCCATAAATCCCAGCGAGTTACTGCNCTTTCCAAGTGAATGCAAAGAAGCTCTATAGTGGATCCATTTTCAAGTGTCAGCATTGCGCCNGTGGCATGATTATAAAACAGAGAGGGGTAATTTCTTTTCGTTAATTTGCCCTGTGCGATTATTGCACAGTCCCACCCGCCAACTATTTCGATCGTTGGATCCGAAAATTTATTTTTTATTTTTTTAAGATCCTCTAGTGCTGGTGATTCTTGTAAAAAGATAATATCAGGATTGTACTCAATTGATTCTATTGCAGCTTTGATTTTACGACCATTACAATTAATTGAGGCAATGCGTAATGTTTNCATTGCCATTGCTGGNTCTGCTAAAGTTTTTGATTTTTCAAGTGTTGGGAAGATTCCTCTTTTTAATGATGTGAATTCATCGGATCCCAGAAGAGCTGTAATTATCCACGCNCCNAAGAAACACAGTAANNTTTTTTTCTTGGTACATATTATTGAAATGGTAATGAACCCTAGACCGACTGCGGACCATAGCCAGATTGGAAAAACGGTTATGATCGATAACTGATCGCTATTATAATTGAAGCTGAAAAGAATGAATAAATGCAATATTGAGGAAATCAATAGTGCAAGCCAGCCAATGGCACGTGCTATTTTAATAGCAGGATTAATTTTTCTTAGCCTCTCTGAGTTCACNTCTGTTAACTCAATAGTATGACTAGTTGTTTGTCTTATGCAAACTTCTCTACCTGATCTTTTAAAAATGTGGTTAGTGAGAGAATCTCATTAGATCTTATTAATAAGAAAATATTTCTTCTTCACCAAAGAATCGTTTCAATTCAGTGCTGGCAGATTCTTGTGAGTCCGAGGCATGACAGACATTTCGCATCGTATCGACACCGAAGTCGCCGCGGATCGTACCTTTCTCAGCAACATTAGANTCTGTCGGGCCTAGCAATTCTCGGACACGTGCGATGGCGTTTTCACCTTCAAGGGCCAAGGCAATGACGGGGCATGCTTGCATGAAATTAAGTATTTCAGGAAAGAACGGTCTGTCTGCCACGTGAGCATAATGTTCATTCAGTATTTCCGTTGAAAGCGAGATCATTTTAATGCCTCTAATTTTGAATCCTTCGCTCTCAAATCGNTTAAGTATTTCACCAACTAATTTTTTTTCGACGCAATCAGTTTTGAATAGTATGAGGGTTGTTTCTAGGGACATTATAAGATTGGTTTAAATGAACGTTTAATAAATGCCTCAGACCAGGGAAAAGTCAAAGAACTGTTCACTTTGATAAATTGGCTGGGCCNTTCGATCAGTAATAGGTTTTCAGTCTGTTTCTCCAGCCCCTNAGCCATTTTGTTTCATCTTTAGGAGCATTTTCGACTCTTTGTGTCAAAACGTAATCCGCAGCTTTTGCAAATCCAAGTGTTGCTTGGCCGGGCGGCAGATCGGGTTGCATCTTTTCAAGTACTTGAAGCATTCCCCATCCCTTTCCCTTATAACGTTCTTTTTTGTTTGTTCCTTCACCCTTGAAGTTTACATAGTCCATCAGAGCATATTTTCCTTCAGGGCTCTTTAGTAATGTATAGAAATTAACTGTGATTTTTTTCTGCTTATTGATTGGAACCTGAGTTAACATCTTNGGTAGAGCCTGTTCGAGGCGAGTCAGAATAAATAGGGTCTGCAAAGGAATTGTTCGATGAAGGAATTGCCTTAATTCAATCATTTGAGGAGAATTCTTGGATTCAAAGAACTCTGTTCTGGTATTCCATGGGCAGTCGGATTTCCTCGCGATTTTTGGGACCCTAATTCCTTGTGAGNTTATGAACTGAATGAGTTTTGGGAAACTTTCTTCAAAGGGACCTTCTTTGGCCGCGCTATACCATATGAAATGACCAATTCCAAGAGAGGCAAAATATTCGCCNTTGTTCCAGCTAGTGAGCCCTTCTAGCGTTCCCCCACACTCATTTTTCCAGATTTTATTACCTATCGTTTCTGCTTCTGTTTTTGAAAGATGAATTTTGCTGATTCCTGAATTATGACGTTGAGGTTCAATGGATACGGCTTGCTGAAGATTCTGTGAGNATGCAGCAATNAACAAAGTGGCAATGATNGCTAAATGGCGAATGGGTTGATTTTCTTTATTTATCAATTTATTAGGAGCTTTGATATTTAATGATATTCTTTAATATAAGATATAGAATGTTTTTGTTAGAATCGACAAATTTCATTTCANCNGTAGTTTGGCATNATTCGAGCATATAAATTGACCTAGTTAATGATAATATTTGCCCCAAAGGAGACTGATCCTAGCGAAACTAGAGCAGCCCTTACTCCCATAACTGTTAAGAGGTTAGTTGATATTGGATTTAATGTTGAAGTAGAGTCGGGAATTGCAACAGGGTGTGGCCATTCTGACAGTGAATATTCAGAATCGGGTGCAAAGGTNGTTAATGACAAGGCCNCATCCTTATCAGCTGCTGATTTTGTTTTTCGCGTTAGAAAACCCCCGCTTGAGGAAATAAATATTCTCAAAAAGGGGGCAATTCATCTCAGCTTTCTTGACCCTTTTAATGACNCTGAGTCNCTTCATGCTATGGCGTCATCTGAAATTACCGCTGTGAGTNTGGAAATGATACCGAGAACGACTCTTGCCCAAAAGATGGACGCTCTAAGTTCGCAGGCCAANATTGCGGGATACACTGCTGTTATCTATTCGGCGGAAAAGCTGAATAAAATCTTGCCCATGATGATGACTCCAGCAGGAACGATTTCTCCTGCCAAGTACTTTGTCTTGGGAATAGGGGTGGCGGGGCTTCAGGCAATTGCTACCGCCAAACGTTTGGGTGCCCGGGTCACGGCCTTTGACGTTCGTCAGGAGGCTCTTGAGCAGGCAGAGTCTNTNGGAGCNAAAGCATTAAGGATCGATCTTGGTGACGGCCCTTCAGAAGCTGGTCAGGTGTANGCCAAAGAGTTGACTCCTGAGCAGCTTGATAAGCAGCGCGAAGAACAGGCAAAAGTTTGTGAGGGATCTGACGTGGTTATCACTACNGCCAAAGTGTTTGGACGAAAATCCCCCATACTTNTAACGAAAGATGTTATTCGGAGAATGAAGCCGGGAAGTATGATTNTTGATTTGGCTGCTGAGTCCGGAGGGAACGTTGAAGGCACCGTATTGGACCAAGAGATTGTGACTGAAAACGGTGTCAGTATTGTGGGTATGGGTAATTTTGAAGGTCGTGTTGCTAGGCATTCGAGCCAGGTCTTTTCTGCCAATTTGGGNAATTTTGTTGAGCATTTTTGGGATCAGGAAAGTAAATCATTTGGACTCGATCTTGATGATGAAATATTATCTGGNTGTGTTTTAACGCATGCAGGAAAAGTCGTTCATAAAACATTTATTGAGGATNGCGGTGAAGAATAAATTAATTTATTAATCGATGGAACTTATCTTACTTTTATTCACTTTTGTCTTAGCAGCCTTTTTGGGTATTGAATTAATTTCCAAAGTTCCTTCGCAACTGCATACACCATTAATGTCGGGATCTAATGCAATTTCAGGCATTACTATAGTGGGTGCACTGATAGCTTCAGGCCAACAAGATGATGCAATATCGAAGTGGCTNGGTCTGGCTGCTCTTGTCCTNGCAACTATAAATGTTGTAGGAGGTTACTGTGTAACNGATCGTATGCTCTCGATGTTTAAAACAAAAAAAGACTCATAATAATAACAGCTCCATTGAACTTGTAATTTTTTACTGCCAAGCATGCCGGAATCTATAATTAACGTTTCTTATATTGTTGCCGCGATTCTTTTTATTCTTGGTATTAAAATGCTTGGTTCAGCTACGACTGCTGTTAAGGGAAATAGAATTTCATCTTTGGGCATGCTCATCGCTATAATTGTCACCCTCTCAAAGAGTGGTCTCGATTATGGATNGATAGTGGCNGGATTGGCTGTTGGGGGAGCAATTGGATTAATTGCGGCTAAAAGGGTCCAAATGACGGGGATGCCCGAATTNGTTGCCTTGTTTAACGGATTTGGAGGTTTGGCGAGTTTACTAGTTGGATGGTCTGAGTATGAAAAGGTCCGGTCAGGGGGATGGGACACTTATCTGGAAGGGGCAGGTGACGCGATGCCTGGCCAGTGGTTTTTAGCTTTGGTCATTGTCATTGCGGTCATTATCGGCGGCATCACTTTCACAGGATCCATAGTTGCGTATCTTAAGCTTTCAGGAAAGATCGGCGGTACTGCCACAACTTTCCCATTACAAAAACTCATTAATTTGTTGGTTATGATTGGAGCTGTTGTGGCGGGCTGCTATTTCATCATGATAGTGGACAGTGAAACGGCCCGGTTCTGGCTTTGGTGGATCATAGCCCTGGCACTGTTAATTGGTGCACTTGGTGTAATTCCTATAGGGGGAGGGGATATGCCCGTAGTGATTGCTTTGTTAAATTCATTTTCGGGTCTGGGCGCAGCGGCAGCGGGTTTTGTGATTACGAATACAGTGCTTGTTGTGGCTGGTTGTTTGGTTGGGGCGAGTGGATTAATTCTCAGTATCATCATGTGCAAGGCAATGAACCGTAGTCTNGGTAATGTTTTGTTTGGAGGTTTTGGTGCACTTTCAAGTTCCGGTGGAAAGCAAGTCGATGGAGAAATGAAAGCCTTGACCGTGGAGGATGCATACTATGTCNTAGAAGCGGCTCAGAGTGTTGTTTTTGTGCCTGGTTATGGAATGGCCGTGGCTCAGGCGCAGCATGTAGTTAAGGAACTTTCTGAAATTCTCGAGCNTAACGGAGCTGAGATTAGACATGCGGTTCACCCCGTAGCCGGCCGCATGCCTGGCCATATGAATGTTTTGCTGGCTGAGGCTGATGTTCCATATGAGCAGCTATGCGAAATGGAAGAAGTGAACGCAATTATGCCTACAGTTGATGTTGCTATTGTGATTGGTGCTAATGATGTTGTGAACCCTGCAGCGATCGAAGATGAAGAGAGCCCGATCTATGGAATGCCTATTTTGAATGTTNACCAAGCCAAATCAGTTTTTGNTCTCAAGCGAGGCCAGGGGACCGGGTATTCCGGTATTANNAACACTCTCTTTTTCCGTGAAAATTGTAGGATGATCTATGGTGATGCCAAGGCCACAGTAGGCAGTATGGTTGCTCAGTTTGAGAAATGATCTCCCTTTNCCTTAGAGGCAACGGACCAGGGTCATAAGAGCAAAGGCTGTGCCGTACGGTCTGTGGTAAGAATAGAAAGGATAATCCCACCAGCTCCCTTCCTTCTCTTGAAGTGGTAACATGACAGCAGCTAGCTGGCCCTTATGATANTNAGCATTTTTTGCATCGGATAAATCCTCAATGCANAGAGCTGCATAATAGTGTCCGTAATAATAGAAATATCCTGCTACCTGGAACCAGCTCTCATGGGGTATTGGGCGTTTTCTTCCAATCGACAACCAGCCGTTTCTTGCCCATAGTCGATCGAGCCAAGTGTCGAGTACTTTGTCAGTGACTTTTTCATCGCCCCATATTTTGAGGGCGATATTGCAGGCCTGAGATCTTCCNAGGCTACCCCCGGGCAGGTTGATGCCCCGCATTGGCCGGAGNTTTAAATATTCACCATATGCATAGGAGAAGTCCGGTTTTTGTTGCCTTTTAGTGGCGTCAAATGCGCGTTTAACGAGCCGATCAGGAACATCGATTCCTATCTGCTCTGCTCTTTTCAGGGCGACTAGTGCCGTTGAGTTGGTAAAGCTAATTGAAGAGGAAGATGGTTGTTTGGCCTGATAACGGAAATCATAATATCCCCAGCCCCCATCAACACTTTCATATTTCTGCAGCATTTTNATTTGATGCCTTATAGAATCTTTAATGATTTCCTTCCGCTCATTTGAAGCCCCTTTTTTGTTATGCATCGCAACTAATGCAGAGATCCCATATGCATGACCCCATACGTTATAAATTGCATCATGATTGGCTCTCCGAACTGAACCGAGATTTTTTAGAATCCATTTTTCACCCCGTTCAAGAGCATCCTTTGCTTTTGGGTCTAGAACATGAGCCTTTGTTTCAATTAAGGCATTAACACACATTGCCGTTACCGCTGCTCGGAACGCATGGTGTGCACCAGGTACCGGAGCATAAATATTTAGGCCNTTTGTGTTCCTTGCGGATCCCCAGGATCCATCTTTGTTCTGATCCGATATTAAAAAGTCAATACCCTTCCGAATGGAAGATTCTATTGCTCCTTTTGCAGGCGGCTCTCTAGAGGCCTTTTGAATCCCGGTATCGCCCCTCATGAGCTGAGGATGTAATGTCAGAATCAGGGTTAAAAATAAAATTACCCTGAATATTACTGAGCCTATTTCCGACTGTGGCTTAATCATTTATAGAATTAGATTATTTTGAAACGACTTTGTCGCCTTCATTNAATCCTTCAAGGATTACTGTGACTTTGCCGTNACTTGGTCCAATTTTCACAGATCGTTGTTTTTTCTCTTCACCGTTAAGGACCCAAACATTGCCATCATGTATTAACGCGTTTGGTACCGTGATGACGTTATCATATTCTGCGGCCATTATGGTGACCTTTGCCGTCATCCCTGGNAATAGAAGTGGATCTTTGGTTTCGGCTGATAGGGTCGTTGAGAAAGAGCCGGGAACATGACTNACGTTAATTACTTTTCCTTTAATTTTAAGTGATGGATTGGATGTCGGAATGATTGTTGCGGGGAGATNATTTTTCAAATGTAAGAGTTTTGCTTCAGGAACACTTGCTGTAAGTCCCAGGGCNCCAGGCTCAACAATCGTCATGAATATNTCATGAGGTGCTAGCTTGCCTCCNGGAACAAGTTTCTTTGCGATTGCAGCTGCAGTTACCCATTTTCCATCCTTACTCATCCCATAATATAGTGTTCCGTCAGCCGGTGAGGTCACCTCAAATGATTTGAGGTCAGTCTTTAGTTTTCTAAGATTTTCCTCCGCTTTTGTTTGATCACGCTTTGCTTTTTTTACTGCATGACGTTTTTGTTCGAGCGTTCTGGGAAGGACTAGCATGCTGTCCTGAAAAGTTATTTCTCCGATNGCAGCTGCGGATTTTTTTTCAGCCAGTTGCTGAGGAAGAGAAACTTTGAGTTGCCGATCAATTCTCATCTTGGATAACCGGAGATTTTCACTGGCACGTTCAAAACTATTTTTTGCNCGTTTNAAGATGATTTCCTCCGTCTCTTCCGTCAGGTCATCAGCTTCATACATTTTTAATAACTGTTCGTATTCTTCTTTAGCGTAATCGTAGCTTTGTTGAGCGAAATGCAGGCTAAGTTCTGTGGCTCGAATGGCCTCTGGGTGTCCGACTTTTAAGTAATGACTTAAATCTTCATCAGCAATATTTTTGTCTCGCTGGGTTTTCTCAATGATGAGTGGGGTGCTTTTTTCAAGTGATTCCAGCTCGGACTCAAGTAACTTTAATGCTAACGTAGCGGCGGGCGTGCCAATCTCTATTTCTTCTATTGCCTTTTTAAGTTTTTTGTTTTCAAGACTCAAAAGGCTCTGACCCTTTTTCACCTCAGTTCCATGCGATAAAGCAGANACCAGAGTCATGTCCGCCCAGGCCTCAGGGCTTAAACTGATTTGGTGTTCATTTCCCGCAGTGAAAAAAGCATCNAGTTCTATCTTGATGTGGAATGGTCCGGCCTTCGCTGAGTGTTCAGTGGGAGCGGGCTTGGGCTGNTTATTTTGATCATTCCCTGATTCTGTGTTCGGTTTTTGATCCTCCGCAAAAACCTGGCCTAGGATAATGGTTAATGAAATAAAATTAGTAATGAGTATTCTTTTCATGTTNTTGTTATTGAGGTGTTGTTTGGCCTGTTATGGTTCCTTGGTATTATTTGAATAAGTAAAGATTTTATTTATGAGGAGCCTAAGGGTATTGGAAATCTTAATCATTTAAAGTTCTTCCCCAAAATATATTTTCACATAATTCATGCCCTTATTTTCATCCCATCCCTGTTCTAATAGATTTTCAGATTGATCCAAAAATTTTGATGTGAATGTTAATTCTGCTCCGGTATCAAGTCGCATACGCTTTTTTAGACGCTTTTGCGCTTTAGTTGCCTCTTTTTTAGATATTGTAAATTGATCCTTAATATTACTGCCGCCATTTTCTTCGTATTGTTTTTTGAATGAAGTGAATTGGTCTACCAGTTCNGGTTCACCGAGCGCCTTTTCAAAATTATCAATCTCAAAATCATCACTGTCATTTAAATAATTTAAAGCACGGTTAGCGACCATCATACGAGTATTTTGATCCGTTTCTGAGTCGAGACCTTTGTCAGCGAAATTAATACAGAGTTCTCCGAATTTTTTGGTAAGATAATCCTCATCCCTAATCGGAGTAGCTGCTACGAAGTCCTTGTTCCAGAATTGTGTATTTCCTGACTTATCAAAGAGATACACGACATAGCCTTTTTCCCTTTCATGATTAAGAATCAGACATCCCTTGTCGATTTTGTCGGGGTAAATCCCATGTTGGGTTGTCAGGGTAAGATCTCCATTTTTATCGGATATTTGCAGGAAAGGTACTTTGTTTTCGCTTTTTATAATACAAATTCCTGATACAGATTTTCCTTTAATAATAATTCCCTCCATCAAGGAAATGCAGAGGTCCCCCGATTTTATGTTTGGGTGATATGATTTCGTATAAAGGTGGTTTGCTATTTTTTTTGCAGTATCTAAAAGGACATCGGTGTCGCTGAAAGTTGAACGGGCATAATTAAAGAGGGGATTCCCATCTTCACTTTTTATCCCCTGCAATTGATAAGGGTCCAATGATCTGAAAGGATTAAGAAAACAACTCGTGAGAATGTCTGATTCTTCTTGATTAAATTTACAAAGCTCCTTTGAGGTAAGTAAAGGTTCACCTTTTAGGGGATTGCCGATTTTGGCAAGTGCAAGACTAGTGAGTCCGGCTTCTCTGAAGTTTACGGCTAGAGCCATGAAGATTAGAAAGAAGATCCAAGGAGTGAGCTTCCTTTCAAAATACCTGATGAGTTATTCTTTTACTGTAATTGTAATTTCTTCTGAAATGACTGGAGGCTCATGTAGCCTGTGGAGATGATCAGCAAATACAAGCTTTAAGGTATGCTTTCCTGGTTTAAGCTCGAGCACTGTTTCTGTTTGCCCGGCTCCGAAATGTTTGAGATTTTCGGACATTGGAAGTGGAAGATTCGCGTCAAACTTTTCTCCATCGATGATGAGATGGTGATGACCGGTATTGGGAAATTTTATTCCGGCCGGAGCAACGCCCATTTTTTTTAAACCGAACCTAACAAGGAATTTTGGTTTCACTGTTTTACCATCTTTTGGGAAAATGATATATACTTTTGCACCTTTGGGTGAAGCCATTTTAGGTTCAGCTACCGGCTCTTTTTTAGATTCTTCGGCAGACAAGATTCCTGAGGTAATTAGAATAACTGTAGAGGTTACAAAAGTTTTTATTATGCTCATAGATTTATATTTNTTGATTATAAGAGTTAACTAGNTTCTATAATCAAATGTCGAGCACCTTATTAAGGATTTTGTATTAATTTCAAAGCAAAGGGCCGGTCCCTTTTTTCCAGAGGACAGGCCCTTTAGGCTGTAATAAAGTGTTATTTATTACTTGGAAGCTAGATTTTTAGTTCCATTCAAGAAACCATGAGCGGCAATCTTTTTTGGTTCTGCGTTAGCCTCAAGATCACCCAAGGCATATTGTATTCCNGCNAGGTAATGTTTGAGGACAATGGGGTTCCAGTAAATTTCATCTCTGTGTCCAAGTGAGCAGTAGAATATTCTACCTTCACCGTACNTATCAAGCCAAGCAATAGGATATAACCCTTCNTTGCCGCTGTTACCTCTACCNTTATCCACAATTTCCCCAGACAGGCTAAGTAGCATGCGTCGCTCTTCTGCCGATGCGGTGTCTTTGCGGAATTGATAAATTTCATCAGCAATTTCAAAATCCTTGCCAGCAAATGCAGCATTGAGTGGGTGGTTAGGTTCGAGATTCTTAACTCTTATTTTAGTGTGCCATGGGTGTCCGGCAAAAGCCCCTCCCATCATGTCATTGAAGTCTTTCCATTTCTTATATGTATCTGTCGCTGAGTGCATTCCAATTAGGCCTTTTCCTGATTTAACAAAATCGACTAGGCTTTTTTTCAGTCTCTCTTCGCGGCCCTCTTCTTTGGATCTGAATACTTCTCCAGTGGTGTTGAGAAAAATGACAGCATCAAATTCCTTTAGTTTTTCAGGCTCAAAGAAAGAATCATCTTCTGTTGCAGTCACTTCGAACGCACCAGTTGATTTACTTATCTGTTTCATTGCTTCTACTCCGGTCGGGATGGATCCGTGTCTGAATCCTGCAGTTTTTGAGAAAACGAGTACTTTGCGAGCTTTGGCAGGTTTTGCTGGAGCTGATTTTGGTACGTTGGCAGAAATCTTTTCTGCGTGGGATTGCTTTTTGTTTTTCTGAGCATTTGATACCGCCATTGCTGCGGCCAATATGCTGACAGGAACTAAGGCTGTGAGAGTTCGTATATTCATAATTGGATATTTGATTATTAAAGTAATTATTAGCGATATTATCAGATTTTACATTACATAGAAAATAATTAAGTTCCTAACGACCTATGAAACTTAATTGATTTTTTAAGTCCTTTTATTTTATCGAGTATGAGTTTGTTTTTATCTAAAACTTCGGTGATTTGTGGGTTGTTACTATTTTCATTAGTTGAGAGGAATGAGCCGATTTCCAAGTAAATTTCTTTTCTCGCAGATTCTATAGCACCGATTTTTGCGGAATAATCTGCTACTAACTTAGCTGATTTGGATACTTTATTCATTGCTGCCGAGATCTGATCTCGACTGTTAAGTTTGAGGTCTTTGAGTTTTTTTTCGGCCCTTTCGACCTTCAGATCGTTTTCCTTAATTTGTAGTTTCAACTTACCTATTTTTTGTCTTCCCTGCGTATATGTATCCTTGAGAATTTCAATATTGTTTTGAGTGTCTGAATTTGCACTTTCTTTTCCGGACCCTTTTAAGTTCTTACTCATTGCTATGAATTCATTTTTTGTTGTTTCGGAATGAGTTTCCTGAGACTTAATTTCATTATTAAGTTCAATGGATTTCTGAATCAGACTATTTTTAGTCTTTGTAAGATCAATGATGGATGACTCTGATTCGGCCGTCAGCGAGTTGGCTTCATGATTCAAAAGATCATTTCGATCACCAATGTCTCTAGCTTCCACTTCAAGGTTCTCTTGATCATGGAACAGTTCTTTGAGTTCCCAATACTTTTTAGAGAGCTGTACTATTTCGTTTGTATTTTCCCATGAGTTGTAACCAAGTGACTCTTCTTGCTCACNCAGAAGGTAAACTAATCTGGATGCGATTATGTCATGATTCTGTCTATTACAAAGTCCGATCGATTTAAGTAATTTTCTTACTGNAAATCCGATTGAAGTCATGCTGTATGCTTTCTAGATCAGCTTCTAAGAATTATTTATTTGAGGGAATCAGTAATACAAAAAACTGTTAATTGGTTTTCTGAAGGTTTGCGATGACGTTAAAGTCTTCCAGTGTTGTGGTGTCTCCACTCACTTCACCACCGGCGCAGATTTCTTTCAGTAAACGACGCATTATTTTCCCGCTTCGAGTTTTCGGTAGTGCGCCAGTGAAGCGAATGTCATCCGGTTTGGCGATTGGTCCTATTTCTTTACTGACATGATTGCGGAGCTCTTTGGCTAATTTTGAACCATGCTTTACACCTCCTTTGACGGTAACGAATGCAACGACTCCCTGCCCTTTAATTTCATCAGGTCTTCCGACCACTGCCGCTTCGGCTATTGATGGATGTGAAACTAGTGCGCTTTCCACTTCCGCAGTCCCGAGCCGGTGACCTGACACATTGAGAACATCATCGAGTCTGCCCACGATCCAGAAGTTACCATCACTGTCTCTNCGTGCACCNTCACCAGCGGTGTATATTCCTTCATAGTCATCCCAGTAGGTTTTCTTAAACCTGCGCTTGTCTCCATAAATCGTTCTTAACATTGATGGCCAAGGTTTTCTGATCACTAACCTTCCACCCTCATTCGCTTTACACTCTTTTCCGGTCTCATCCAATATTGCGGCATCTATACCGAAGAAGGGCAGAGTCGCTGTCCCGGGTTTGGTGGGAGTTGCTCCAGGTAAGGGGCTAATCATGATTGCTCCGGTTTCAGTTTGCCACCAAGTATCAACGATAGGACACTTGCCGCCTCCTATTTTCTCATGGTACCACATCCAAGCCTCAGGGTTGATTGGTTCACCAACAGATCCCAGTAATCGTAATGAACTCAGATCGTGGGATTCAGGCAAATGATCGCCGGCTTTGATGAAGGCTCNGATCGCAGTGGGNGCAGTATAAAATATNGTAACTCCGTGCCGTTCGACAATGTCCCAGAACCTTGCAAAATCAGGAAAATTTGGCGCGCCTTCATACATTAAGCATGTGGCTCCGTTAAGTAATGGTCCATAAACAATATAACTGTGCCCGGTGACCCATCCCACATCCGCAGTGCACCAATAAATATCATCATCGCGTATATCAAAAATGTACTTGGTCGTAGAATAGGTGCCTGTTAAGTATCCGCCAGTAGTATGCAGAATACCTTTAGGTTTACCGGTAGACCCGCTGGTATATAAAATATAAAGTGGATGCTCGCTGTCGAGTTGCGCTGGAGGGCAATCCGCTGATGCGCTTTCCATGGCCTTGTGCCACCAGATGTCGCGGCCGCGCTTCATTTTTATTTCATTTCTGCACCGTTCCAGTACAATGACTTTTTTCACTAGTTTGGATTTTTGTAATGCCTCATCCACATTTGCTTTGAGAGGTACCACTTTGCCTCTTCTCCAACCTCCNTCTGCTGTTATGATTGCACTTGCACCAGAATCTTCCACGCGGTCCAATATGCTAGTTGCTGANAAGCCGCCAAAAACGACAGAATGAACGGCTCCTATTCTNGCACAGGCGAGCATTGCAACCGCAGCTTCCGGAACCATCGGCATATAAATAATTACGCGGTCACGTTTTTTAATTCCCTGAGTCTTTAGGACATTGGCAAATTTGCAGACTTCACGGTGGAGTTGAGCATATGTTATGGTTCGGGTTTCTCCGGGTTCACCTTCCCAAATGATTGCGGCTTTATTTTTACGCGCACCGTCAATGTGCCTGTCCAAGCAATTCTCCGATGCATTGATTTTTCCGCCTACAAACCATTTTGCGAATGGAGGTTCCCACTGAAGAACCTTAGACCATTTTTTCTGCCAATGCAGTTCTTTGGCTTCTTTTGACCAGAACTTCGAGGGTGATTGAATCGACTCTTTATATATTCTCTTGTATTGAGCGAGGCTACTGATGCGCGCACTTTTTGAGAATTCTTTTGTGGGTTTAATTACCCTATCTTCAATGAGGTGAGATTCTATTTTTTTGGTCATGATTTTTTTAACCAGTGTTATTGTTGATATAAATTAGCGATCAAATGGATTGTTCTCAATCCTTTGTTTTATTGAATAATTTATTTAGATCTTTTTTCCCAATAAATCGCCATGACCCGGGTTTGAGCGAAGTGTCAACGAGATTACCTATCCTGACACGGATCAATCGTGTTACTCTATAATTTAAAGCCATTAGCATATAGCGGATTTGTCGATTCAGTCCTTGTTCCAAAGTAACGGCAATGTTTCTTTTTGATACTTTTTCTACTGATAGTACTCGTGCAAAACCAGAATCTATTTCAAAGCCTCTTAACATTTTATCTTTATCAATTTCCTGAAAGGGTGAGGAAACTGAAACGAGATATTCTTTTTCTATTTTTGTTTTTGGGTGAGAGATTTTTTGAGAAATATCACCTGAATTTGTTAACACAATTAGACCTTCACTATCTAGGTCCAAACGGCCTGCATAATGAATGTTTCGTTGGGTCTCTAGGTGCTTNGGAAGTAATTCAAAGATTGTAGATCTTCCTTTTGGGTCATCTCTCGAACATATGTACCCTCTAGGTTTATAGAGAAGGATGTTTACTGGTTCGTTCTTGGGCTTAAGTATTTGACCGTCTACCTCTACTTCATCCTCTGGTCCTACTCTAGTTGAAAGAGAGGTGCAGACGTCGCCATTAATGATGACTCTGCCCTCAGTCACAATCATTTCGCATGATCGTCTTGAGCCTAATCCNCAATTTGCGAGGAATCGATTAATTCGGAGCTTTTGAGCGCCTGAGGATGACAAAGAAGATGGACCGGCAATGTTGGCCGGGGAAGGAGGATTAATCTAAGGGCTTGGTTTTTGGAAGTCCAATTGGGCTATTGGAATCTTTCCATTTTCCACTGGCTTTAAGTAGCTTAACGCGCTCAAAGCGTTTTAATACGTTTCGTTTTGCACCAACGCTAGAAGATCCTTTAAGACTGCGGTGTTGAGACATGGCGTATAAAATAAATTAAATGAATTCGCTCATTTGAGCGGGGGGTGAATTTATAGGGTTTCTGGGTACTCGCAAGCCATTTTTATAAAGAAAAGTGGCTTATGAGTTAAGGTCAGTCTCAAATCATGCCTAGTTTCATNTTTCCCTCCTCAGAGATCATGTCTTGAGTCCAAGGAGGATCCCATACCAAATCAACTTTCGCACCGTCTATACCATTAATATTTTTAATCTTATTTTCGGCATCAGCAGCAATTGTCGGTCCCATTCCGCATCCAGGCGCAGTGAGTGTCATTTTTACGCTTGCCTGCTTTATTCCATCCTCTTCAACAACATTACAATCGTATATGAGTCCTAAGTCGACAATGTTCACGGGAATCTCAGGATCAAATACTGTACGGAGCTGTTCCCAAACAGCCTCTTTATAATCATCATCACTGACATCAATATCAGAATTTACTTTTTCAGTTGCCGGCTGTTCAGTTTTAACTTCTTCAAGACCCAAGGCATCCGAATATTGTTCTGAAATTCTAGCTAAACCCTGATCCGTTGCGACTGTGTAGGTGCCGCCGAGTGACTGAGTAAGTATGACTTTGGTTCCTGCCGGTAATTTGAATGTGTCTCCGCTCGGTATTTGAATGGCTTCGACCTCGCGTGATAATTCTAGTTCGCCGCCATTTGGATTTGTATCGTTCATGATTTCTGAGCTTCCGTATCTGTTATTGGTATTACTTTAATCTTACCAGACACCGCGCCTCCTTGCACGAGGCTTTTTGACAGAGTTGATTCGTCTTTTTCAATTATGTCCGGTTTTTCATCTGGACTTTCCTCTAGGGCAGACCTTAGGGCACCTTCTACCATCTCTCCGCAATGTAATTTCATTGGAGGAAGTGAACCTATTTCAGCTGTCATTTCGTTCGCTGATAGATTTTTTGCTTCATTAATCGTTTTTCCTTTGAGCATTTCTGTTGCCATGCTCGCTACGGCAATTGCTGTCTGACAACCAAAGCTTTGAAAAGTGGCTTTGTTTATAATTTTTTTACCTTGGCTCTCATCAAATTTTAAGAACATCCTAACCATGTCACCGCATTCCGAGCTGCCGACAGTTCCTACAGCATCAGCATCAATCATCTCGCCCATGTTTTGAGGATTTTCTATGGACTCTTGGATTTTTTTTTCTAGAAGTTCTTCTTCTTCGTTCACTTTTATAACTAAATGCTTGGTGGGAAAATATGCAAGTAGTGCGATGGATGAAATTTGTTACAAGAATCCGCATATACGATCCATATATTGACCAAGCATATTTTTTTTGAACCAATTGGCGTCCCAGAGTTCCCTGGAAAGTTTTCCGTAATTTTGGGGCTTCACAATATATGTATATGCTAAATGGATGATGTTTTTTTCGGAATAAACTTTGACCGGAACTCGTTCATAGAAATCACCTTCGAAGTCATCAAGTATGTCCCAATCCTTTTTGATTATTCCTGAATATAGGATCCCTTTGACACAATTATTATCTTTAGTTTCTCTTAGGCCTGGAAAAGTGTGCCCATTTACTCTGAAAGCACTATGGTTATGGAGTTCAGCTTCGATTCTTGAGCATTCCCTACCAATTAAGTGTATCCATACTTCGGAAAACATTAATGTTCCGTAAGCGAATAATTGATTGCTTAAAAACATTTTCAATAATGTTGGATTATTTGATGGATTTATCTTTAATAATCAATGATGGCGAAACTCATCGCTAATTTCTGTTTTTTCATAGCTCTTTCAATTGTTCAAGTCAATGCTGACCAACAATCTCAGGAAGATTCATTGTCCGGATTGATGCCTAATGAAGCTTTACTGTTCTTTGAGACAGTGGGTTTTTCAAAATTTCTTAAAGAGTTAAAGCAATCGGAGGTGCTCCAATCGTTGCTTTCAAGTGGTGATCTTGATGATATTAAATCTAGTCACTTTTTTAAAGAAGCTGAGTCTGTTTGTAGGGTCCTTGAACTTGTTCTGCGGACAGACATTTGGGAGCTGAATGATAGGTTTCTTAGTGGGAGGATGTCTATCGCTGCATATCCGCCGACTGATGACTCTAGTGATCCTGAAGTTGTTATATTAATCAGGCCATCAGAGCCTAGTGACTGGTTAAAGAATCGCATTCGATTTGCGCCTTTGCTACGTTTAGGAATAAAGCGCATAGGAAGAAGAGATTTTCAGAAAGGTGTATTTGCTTATCGGACCCGAGGGAAGATAGAGAATGCAACACTATTTGCCCTGCATGATGAATGGATCTTAGCGGCTTCAAATAAAAAGCTACTCAAGCACGCGGTTGCTTTGCAAGGGTCGGAAGTTGTTGATTTGGAGAATCCATTGCCGATTTCAAAAGATTTAAAGTATCTCAAAATGAATAAGGCGATGGGTGATAAACATTTGGCAAGTGTTTACCTTAATACTGAGGGAATTTCTGAAATTGATGGGAGGTTTGGTATTCCTGAGCAGATAGATGATCCGATGCTGGCTTTGTTTTTAGGAGACGCCATCGAAACGATAGGGATCAGTTCCTATGCGGGCATCACTTTGAATTATGGCAAAGATAAACTTCTTTTGAATGTTTGTATGGATAGGAATTCATCTGATGAAAAAGAAAGTCCTAAAAATGATACATTGGTAAAAAAGAAGCACCAGATATTAGAACTTCCGAAGGTGCCAGGTTATCTTGGTGGAATTTCAATTTATCAACCCTTTTCCGAATCGCTCAAGGAGCGGGAGAATGTATTAAAATCTACGGTTATACCTGGCTCTGAGCTAATTAAAGGAAAGCTAGGTGACTTTCTTTTTGGTGATTCGAAGGATCAGAATGAGGGGTTTTTTGGAGATTCGATTGTGTTTTTATCCGCGCAAGCAAATGATGCGGGTGTAGATGAACAAGGGATCAAACTTCCAGGATTTTGTTTTATAGTTGATCTCAAAAAAATAGACGGATCAGAGGAGGCAATTAAGAAATTTTCTGAAGTGATGCTATCGGAAATAAGTCCAAAGGAAGGTGCTGAATGGATTTCTGAAGATGAACTTTATCAGGATCTAAACATTTTGGTTTCTCGGATAAAGGGCAATGAGGATGTAAATGCTCTTACACCGGCATCCGTTCGTATAGATAATCTATACATTGTGAGTTCTTCGCGTGATCTTTGTGTTGCTGTGATAGATTATCTTTCAGCTGAAGAGAAAAGAAAAATGATCATAAAAGAACTTTTGTTTAACGTTGATTTTTCTGAGTTAGTACATTTTTTCTCAACTAACAGGACTGTATATGAAGCAGAGTTTGTTAAAGGAGGAAGGAGTGAAAAACAAGCGAAAGAGGATTATGAGAATCTTCATAAGATTCTCAATGGGTTTGAGTCAATTACAGGATCATCCGAAAATATAGAAGGTAACTTCAAATTTCAGTTTGAGGGAAAACTAAAGCCTTTAAAAAAAGAAAAGGATGAATAATTATCGCTTTCTTGCCTGTTTTGCAGGTGGCTTAGGCGTCCTTTCGCTACTGCCTCTTACGATTCGACGTTGAGGGGATGGTTTTACGGTCTTGCTACTAGTTTTCGGAATGGATAATCTGCTCTGAACAGTTTGCCTCTGCTTTTGTTCTGCGGCTTGTCTTTGAGCGATTTGATTTCTCCTTGCTCTATCTTCTGCGAGTTTTCTGGCCGCAGCGATTTCCTGCTGTTGCCTTGCCTGAACAGTTTGCCTCTGCTTTTGTTCTGCGGCNTGTCTTTGAGCGATTTGCTCTTTCTTGGCCTTATCTTCTGCGAGTTTTCTGGCCGCGGCGATTTCCTGCTGTTGCCTTGCCTGAACAGTTTGCCTCTGCTTTTGTTCTGCGGCTTGTCTTTGA
>PAPL01000043.1 GCA_002708885.1 Verrucomicrobiales bacterium
AACTTACTTTTCATTCCTGATAATAATGGAGACGACAAACCGGACGGCGAGCCTCAAATACTTTTAGACGGATGGGGAATTCAAGACCGACATGAAACCTTAAATAGTTTTATTTGGGGTCCTGACGGATGGCTTTATGGATGTCATGGTGTATTCACACAGTCTTATGTCGGCAAGCCAGGAACGCCCAAAGATCAGAGGAAATTCATTGATGGTGGCATTTGGAGATTTCATCCTGTAAAAAAAGAATTCGAAGTGTTTGGGCATGGCCTATCAAATCCTTGGGGATTTGATTTTAATGATGTAGGTCAAGGCTTTGCCAGTTGCTGTGTTATTCCTCACCTGTTCCACATTGTTCAAGGAGGGTATTTTACGAAACAAAGTAAACCTCATAAGAATCCGTACGTTTATAAACCCATTGAAACGGTAGCAGATCACCATCATCTATCAGCACATGGCGGTGCCCGGTTTTACCTAGCAGATACATTCCCGTCATCTTATCGAGATCAATTATTTAAGTGTAATATCCACCAACATGAAGTTCTTATAGATTTTATGGAAAGAAGTGGATCAGGTTATATCGGGCGACACCATTCAGCTTTTTTGCCTATCAATGACCTTGCGTGGGTGGGTTTTAGTTTAGAAATTGGCCCAGATGGCGGCGTATACATCCTTGACTGGCACGACACTGATATCTGCGGCAATGCCATTAATTTTCCGGACAGTGGACGCATTTATCGCGTCATGCCGAAGAATGCTAAAAAAATAAAGCGTCCCAACTTATCAAAGCTTTCAGACCTAGATCTTGCAGAAATGCAAAATCACTCCAATGACTGGTTCGTGAGACATGCTAGAGTCATTCTTCATCACAGAGCCTCTGAAGGAATTTTGGATAAAGAGGTCGTCGGAAAGAGTCTACAGAAATTAGCAAATAATGCCAAAACATCAGGAAAGAAACTAAGAGCACTATGGGCTGCGCACGTCACGGGATTACTCACAGAATCAAAGAAAATAGAACTTTTAAATCATGAAGATGAATACGTGCGGGCTTGGACCATTCAACTACTCTGCGAAGACCGTAAACCTAGTAATAAAGCTTTAGAGAGTTTCAATAAAATGGCAAAAGTAGACCCATCTGCCGTTGTTCGCTTATACTTGGCATCAGCTGCTCAGAGAATTCAATTCAATGATCGTTGGCCAATACTTGAGGAACTCGTAAAACACGAGAAGGATGTCAAAGACCATAATATTCCTCGCATGTTATGGTATGCTGTGGAGCC
The DNA here is from genome assembly GCA_002708885.1 of Verrucomicrobiales bacterium. Lineage (GTDB taxonomy): Bacteria > Verrucomicrobiota > Verrucomicrobiia > Verrucomicrobiales > DEV007 > EC70. Next base: position 1,281 of record PAPL01000043.1, read on the forward strand.
GATGGTTCCAGATCATTCCGCAAAAGCTTTGACACTTGCTGTTTCAGGCAAAATTCCTCTCCTGCAGGAGCTCGTTCCGCGCAGGATGGCTGTAAAAAAATCCGCAAAAAAATCAGGACCTGATCCTTCATGGCAAAAACACATTCAAAAAATTGCACCTGGGTTTAATGTAAGAAACGTAGGAGAAGGCGGCGTAAGGCCAATAAAGAGTTTCCGTAATGAGATAGCTGTCCAAACTCATCCAAAGGATAAGACTGTCCCTTGTGAAATTTACCGTGAACTTGAAGTGCCTACAGGGAAAAAGACATCACTTAAAGTTAAAGCAAGTTACCATGCTCATGGAGACTGGCAAATTCGTGTTAAGGCTGATGGAAAAGTAATTCACGACCAGATCGTCGGTTATAATGCAGTCCAAAGTCAATGGCTTGAACTGAATCTAGATCTTTCGAAATATGCTGGGAAAAAAATTCCAATCGTAATCGAAAACAGAGCCAATGATTGGCGAAACGAGTTCGGTTATTGGGGATCAATAAAAGTAGTCAGTAAATAATTATAACTACACTGATTTAAACTAACAAATTAGAGGAATGAACTTGGATGCCATGTTCATTTTCTCTTCCCAGACGGCATCAGTAATAATATGAGGATCAACTGATTTTTCTTTTTGATTCTTATCGAGAATATAATTCTTTATATTTGTTGGGCTGGGAATTTGACTAGGATCACCATCAATACAATTAGCGCTGAGAAAATCATATGCTGAAATAATTTCCAATAAGATCAGATCTGGATTCTTTGCGTTGTTTTTGCACCTCAAATAGTCCTTGGACCATTTCTTTATGTACTGAGATTCGGCCCCTGACATGATCCATTTGATATGGTCTCTATAAACTGCAAACCTATCACTTTTAGGTTCAAAACCTGTCTCATTAAAATGATCAGCCAATATTATAGAATGTATTATTCCGCAGGTAGCATCGACCGTAGCAAGGGCCCTTCTGTTGCGAGTTTGCCGGGTCCACATCATGTAGAAATTTTCACTCCCGCCGGTCCGCAAAGGTGACAATTCTGGCAGATTATTCCAGCAATCTGAAAGCATTCTGTCTTCGTTTGACTCTACATAATTGTGAGCTTTCTCCCATCTTTCTTTATAATCTGTTAATTTCTCATTCCTCTCAGAGCTCAAAGTGGCAGTTCCTGATACAGGTTCATACATCCTATAATTCCAGGACCCCAGTTCATCTCCAGTCAGTTCACGATGAATATCCTGCATCGCCTTTCTTTCCTGACCCCAACTCGTCTTTTCGATCATCAACGCGAGACTCTTTAATTAAAATGTTAAGAAATGTTAAGGCCCGGAAAGGATTTCACGCTCCGCAGATTTGACCACCATTTCTCCCAATATTGAATAGGCAGGGCCAGTCCAATGGAACCGGTCGCCCTTTGCCAGGGTCCGGTTCTTATTTAGAACGGAATAGAAGTCATTAATCGGAATGCCCATTTCTTTCATTATGGAATCTGCCATTTTGTTATGCTCAATGATGGTCGGATTAATTTCTGGATCCAGTTCCTTAACATTATCTTTCACGGTCACCGGAGTAGTATTTGCCCATACAACCTTAGCTTCCGGTGCCTCTGATTTGATGACTCTAACATAATCTTTAGTCAAAGGAACAAACGTTCCCTTTTTTATTCTTCCTTCCTGCCATCCATGCAGTCCGATATTAAAATGAACTAAATCATAAGGGCCCTCAGATAAGACAAGGGCCAATATTTTGTTCAGGCCTCCTGACTGATGATAAGGATTGACCCAGATATCCACATACGCTTTACCTCTTAGTTTTTTGATCACATGACGGGCATAACCATTCAGAATTGAATCCCCTATCAATAAGATCCGAGGTCGTTCATTATCTTTAATTACTGCTTTCTCAAGCTTCCATCCCTTTCCTTCTGCCTGGACCCTCTGGTCAGGCTCATTGGTTCTAGGAATTTCAGCAGTCAGAACCTGAAATCCAAAAAAAAGGATCAGACAAACTAATTGAAAAAGTTTCATCTAATTGGGACGGGTCGCACCAAGCGATAGAACAATGCTCTGTCCTCAATGCCATGCCTCAAAATAAATTGACCATCAGCGACATCCAGTTCGTTCTTATCCACAGATTGCCACTCGCTAGAAACCAGATTATTACTGACCTGGAGAATGTAAACGTCAGAATCAGATGACCATGAGACAACCATTTCCTGGTCCTCTCTAATGATTTTTATTTCCGGCAATGTGAATGTATCAACGGGCTGATCTTTAGTGACATTCACCAAGAACGTAATCAAGTCACTTTCATTCTCAAAATAATCATAAGTCTGAAGAGCGACTCCGTAAGTTCCATTTGCCACTTTCCGATCACTAATCTCTAGACCGTCTGTGCCAGTCTCCGGAATGACTATTGCCACTTCTTCAAATGAACTGAAATCCGACACGTATTCACCATCCTGGAGTGTCTCTGTATAGTAGACTGGCCAGATAGTACCGCCAGGCTCAAAGCCTCTAGTATATTCGCGCGGAGATAAAGCATATTCCTCAAGGCCGTCAGTGTCTATAGTATCTTCCAGAACCGTATCGACAATACCATAACCAAATTCATCAAATTCTGTGAAAAGGATAAGCGGAACAACTTCCTCCGCTCCCGGAGCCAAATAATCTGCAAAACTGATATGAATATTTGATCCCGGTTCCCAGGCATATCCGCCCAGAAATACCGGTTCCTGAACTTCAGAATCGGTCAAAGAAATCATGGGCATTCTGGCATCCCATTCCAGTTCGTATTTTCCGATCCCGTCCAGTATGCCACTATCAATTTCTCCAAGAAAAATATATTGCTCCTGATTATCAAATGTTTCATCAATGACCAGCGCGGCTCTTGCCGAGTAAGCATCGTCCCCCTCGAGAACTTCAAAATTCATAACAGCGGGACTATTGGTGGATGCAAGGATCGCATCATTATCTTCGACCTCCTCAGGAATAGATTCTTCGGGGAGCCCGGGAATTGCGGTCGGCTCGGGAGTTTCAATTTTCGGTGGAGCAACATCACTGATGTTAAGGCCCTGAACTGCGGAAAGGTATTTCTTCCAGTTATCACCACCATAAGATTCCTGAAGGAAGTTTTGCCTTATTCGATGGCTCTTACCGTTAATGGTCCACGTCTCATCGCGGCTGTATAATTGACTATATTTTCCGTCAATCGGATAGTAAATGGAAAGTCCAATGGCATGCTGCCTCTCAGTCCCAAGTGATTTAGCTATAATGAGCTCATTAATGGCATCCACTAAGTCCAGTGAAACGGAACCAAGGGGCTCAGGAGCGATCCTTGAAAGCTCAAAAGCAAAGTTTCCAAGATCAATGTAATCAGTGATCGTGGACTGCCCGACTCTAGGACTGGCCAAACTATAAGGCAGGGACTCTCGTCTGAGCTTAGCCATTGACGACATATCAACCGCATTGTTCTGCACGGCCCGCACCAGCTCTCCTGTGAAAGCCTTCAGTTTGGCATTGTAGGCTGGAAATAAATTCATGTCATAACTCACATGGACCTTAAAACCGCGGTCCGCAGCTTGCTGGTGATGAAAGTTCCAGAAATCGGCCTCTACCTTTGCAAATTCAGTCATGCTTATGTCGGGCTGGCTCCGTAAAAAGGCCATCGTGGACGCATAGTCCCAGCCATCTCCATAATCAATTTCCGGATTCGCTATATAAAGATCACAAAGCTCATGAAAGTCGACTAACTGCTCAGCGCCCCCCATTAGGCATGTGTCGAAAGATATGAAATCAAATTTTTTAACATTATTATTTTTCAAAGATTCGCTTATCACATCCTTAATATCGGAAGTCCACATTGAAACTCCTCTTGCCCAGCCCTTTCCATCACTCGTGTCCTGACCAAATCCTTCCCACTGACCCCCATGGTCCCACAAAACTAACCCGTACCTGTCAGAGTTACTGTTACTCATTCCCCAATCAAGAAATTCCTCCAACTCCTTAGGATCATCTAGGTCCTTCTCAGGCAGAACTTCCACAACATTAGGACCGTCCTTATCAATTACAATCCTGATCACTTTGTCCCAATATTCTCTTGGAAGTTCAGAATCTTTGAGTGCCTCGGTACTGGTAGAATCGAAGTCGGCAAGAAGTACAATCTTAAAATTATCGCTTCCTCCAGCAGTAATCATTTCGTTTATATCCTCTAATAAATTGAGAGTAAGATTACTGTCTCCATGCCCATAAATAAAAACTGTCCATGAAGTGTTGCTGTTCGGAGGCGGCAGTTCGTTTATTTTGATGTCTCTGTACCCGGCCTCTTTTCTTTTCTTATCATACCATGTGAGTTTGTAAGATCCGGGAGGGAGTGGCCTTAATAGTCCATACTCAACAGCATATTTTGATTCGATTGAACCCTTGTACTCCCGGGACCAAAGAAAAGTATTGTCCTGGGTAATTCCTACAGAGAGCTGATTGTCATTACCACCAGTTCCAAAACCTGAATACTCCGCAACGAACGGTTCGAACTGATTGAACTCAATCGCCCGTCCTTGCTGGTCGCCTTTCTTTACAGTGACTATTGGCGGGTCAGCAAGAGAACTCGATAAGGTTAAGATAAAAATAATAAAAAAAGAAAAGATCTTAGGTCTGAAAATCATGTGCGTTACCATAACCAAAATAAACATAATGGAAATACCATTTCCAACTTTTGTCCGGTNCNCCGNNCCAGCTAAAAACANCAGTAAAANNGGGGNCTCAANGNCAANAATTNNACTNAAGCTGTNAGATTANTAAGGAAATCTTAGNTGAATTGCNAATTCAATNCATTCCGNTNGGAGTAAGTGTAGTTGATTCTNTGCATNAATCGGATTAAAGTGNCNACCCCTTAATNAAAAACCTTATCAAAACCTCAANCATGAAACGTTTACTAGTCCCCTTAACCATAGGATTTGCATTAGCTCTATCTGCATCAGGTCAGGCTGACAAAGCAAAGACTACCAAGGCCACGGCCAAAAAAGAAGCTGAGCCCGCCAAGCCAAAGGAAACCACTGAACATAAGGACATGAAGATCGTCAGTTATCTGATCGGTGCTGATATCGGATCCAATATGAAAAACGCGGAACTAGCAATTGAAGTGGAACGTTTCGTTGAAGGTTTCAAAGCTGCTATTGCCGGTAATAAAATAGATTATTCGGATGATGATAAGAACAGGATCCTCCAAGCCTTCAGTAAAGAGCGGTCTGAAATTGCGCAAAAGAAGTCACAGCTGAAGGCTTTCGGCCTCAAGACCATGAAAGAGTGGGATGAATTATCCGCCAAGAACAAAGCGGAAGGTGCAAAGTTCCTCCTCGCTAACAGTAAAAAGAAAGGCGTTAAAACTCTGCCAAGTGGTCTGCAATATGAGATCCTTAAAGCTGCTGACGGAGCCATACCAAAATCAACCGATAGGATCAAAGCCCGGTACAAGGGAACTCTGCTCGATGGCACGGTCTTTGATCAGACTAACGGAACGACTCCTCGACAGTTCAGTGTTCGGGGCGTAATCAAGGGCTGGACCGAGGCCCTTCAAATCATGCCGGTCGGATCAAAGTGGAGACTATTTATTCCTTCTGACCTCGCGTACGGTGAAATGGGAAGACGGGCCCCTATAGGACCAAATTCCACTCTCATATTTGAAATGGAACTCGTTGAAATTACGGCTCCTCCGTCAAGGGCTCCAACAATCAGACCAGGCAAAAAGGTCGGCTCAACGAGTCCTTCAGGATCCAAGCCTCGCAAACCTATCACTGCCACTACGCCTCCGGTCGCAGTAGAGTTTCCAAAAGAAAAGGGCGGTAAGATCAAGGTCACTCCGGTCGATCCAAAGACCGGTAAAGCGACCGGTGAAACTAAGCTCATTGAGCCTAAGGGCGGAACAGCCAAGAAACCCAAGAGCTCAAAGAAGTAATCCATAATCTGCCGGATTATTATATCTGCCGCGTGGTCACTCCATCGGTAGAAATGGTTTTATTTTAGGCAATTAATACTATGTGTACTGAAGACGGGAAAAGCGCAGGTATCATTGGCCTTGGAATTATTGGAAGCCGGATCGCAACTACCCTCAAGGAAAAGGGATGGCAAGTAAATGTCTGGAACAGGACCCCCGGTCAGGATCAGGATGCACTCTCATCTCCACTCGAAGTTGCTCAGAAAAGCAATCAAATACAAATCTTTGTGCGTGACGGAGAGGCGCTGCTGCAGGTCATTGAATCAATGGTGCCCGGGCTCGGTGATGAGCACATCATAATTAACCATGCCACGGTCTCACCCGAAGACACTGAAGAAGCTAATAAAAAAATTCAATCCACAGGCGCATCATTTCTGGACTGTCCATTCACGGGCAGTCGTGACGCGGCTGCAGGCGGACTCCTCAACTATTATGTAGGAGGAGATCAAAACGTTTTGGAGAGAGTCAGGCCATTACTCGAATCAAGTTCAAATTCCATCACTTATCTTGGCCAGACAGGTGCGGCCACGGTGCTGAAAATTGCCACCAACATGATTTCAGCAACGACTGTCGCAATTCTCGCGGAGGCCTTAAGTGTTTGCGAATCTGGCGGCGTGGAACTGGACAAGATGTCAGAAGCGATGAAAGTGAATGCTTGTTCTTCCGGCCTATCAAACATGAAACTCCCGACAATGTTGGAAGGTAATTATGAGCCCCATTTTTCACTTAAAAATATGCTTAAGGATGCGAACTTTGGCCTCTCTATTGCAGAGCGTTCCGGCCTTGATCTGCCGGTCCTTAAATCAGCAGCGAGGGCAATGATGGCCCAGATGGATGAAGGTAATCAGGATGAGGACTACTCCGTCATTTACAAAAATTTCAAGACCAGCAGTTGACCGGTTCATTTCAAATAGCACGGGCAGGTTCACTCAAAACAACGCATGAAATCCATTGATCTTTCAAAACGTGCGAAGTTCCGGGTGAGCGGCACGGATCGGGTACGCTATCTGAATGGTCAGGTCAGTAATGACGTGCAAAAAGCTTCAGAAATTGAAGCAATTTCCGCTTGCGTTACAACATCAAAGGGCCGGCTCGAGGGAATGGTCTGGGTCTCGGTAGATGAGGACAATCAGTCGTTCCTCATCGATACGGATCAGGAACTTAGAACTTCTCTATTTCAGAGGCTATCAAAATACATCATTGCTGACGATGTGGAAATCGTAGACGTTACCGAAGATTATCTTCTCATTCATGATCTTGGAAAAAACGAAAGTACTGGAATCAGATCGAACCGATACAGCATTAATGGTACGGACCGGTGGTTAAAATCAGGTGAACTCGTTGCCGGATCCGACTGGATCAGTGACAAAGTGCTGGAATCTTTCAGAATCAGTCAGGGCATTCCAAAATGGGGAAATGAGTTAGATCATAAAACATTGCCACAGGAGGCTCTACTTGATCGTGCCAGCGTTGACTTTCATAAGGGATGTTATGTGGGTCAGGAAATTATTTCCCGTTTGGAAAGTGTGGGCCAGGCCAAGCGCATCTTAGTGGGACTTAGCTTTGATCCTGAAACTGTACCGGAACCTGGATGGTCACTTTCAGATGAAGAAAATAATGAAGTGGGAACCGTGACCAGTGTCAGTTGCGATCAGGGATCTGTATTGGGGCTNGGATATCTGAAAAGAACTCGCCGTGCCGTNNATGCTAATAATGCAGAAAAAACACTCCAGACATCTGTTTCAATTCGCGATACTCCTTTCACTGATTCATAAAAAAGCATTTTTAAAGGCTCGATCCATCGTTCATGAATCAGGATGGAACTTATTTATCTAACGATATGCAAAATTCCATTTTATAACTTTATCATTTAATTATAAACATGTTATACCTCATATAGGATATGAAGCGTAATCTTTGCCGGGCATTATCAACTTTATTTTTCTTTCTCGTCATAGAAGAGCCCGGCGCCGCAAATGAAATAGAGAATATCCCCAAGCCGGATGAACGTGGATTCATTGTTGATCTGGCAAACCTGATAAGTCCAGAAGACGAAGATCATATATGGACTAAAGCCGATGAACTGTTAACGGATACAGCTACTCCGATCATTATCGTCACTATTAATAGAATGTCAGATCATGCGGATCTGCAGAACATGCGCATAGAAAATTTCGCACAGGTTCTCTTCGATCAGTGGGGAATTGGCCATCTGGAGCTGCCCGGTTTGGAGCCGGAAGATTCCAATAAGGGTGTCCTGTTACTGGTCTCCAAGGGAGACCGTAAGGCCAGGATTGAACTTGGGGCAGGATGGGGAAGGGAAATGGACTGGCGCTGCCAGGAAATCATGAATAGAATCATTGTCCCCGCCTTCAAGGCGCGAGATTTCTCCGGTGGAATTGTTCAGGGCTTTGACAGTCTAGAAGATATGGTACGGAACGGGGTCAATTACTATGGGGACGGGGGCAATTACAATGATGAAATAGTGGGTTACGAAAGGGAAAAAACACTTAATGATTATTTATTCCTTGCCGCAATCATAGTTCTCGTAGTTTTCACAGTCGTTTCAATGGCAAGGAGCGGCACCAATGGCGCTGCATGGATTTTTTGGTCTACGGTCTTCGGGACCATCTTCTTCATAATTTTAATACTTTCAGACGTAGGAGGAGGAGGGGGATTTTCCGGTGGCTCATACGGTGGTGGATCTTCGGGCGGAGGCGGTGCATCGGGGAGCTGGTAATCAGATAAATTAACTCAAATATTGAAAGAATATGAAAAGGGCCAGCCAATACTTCACTGATGAAGAAAAGAAGGAGATTGCTGATGCTGTCTTGGAAGCAGAGACATTAACTTCTGCAGAAATTGTTCCTGTAGCCGCAACGTGTTCTGGCCGTTATGATAGGGCCGAAGATATTATTGGAGTGTTCTCTGGTATCATTGTAATGATTGTTGTTTGGACCATTACTCCAAATCCCGATACAGGAACTTCAGGCTCATGGAGTGATGCGCCTGTTGCCTTATTTCTGGCCATATCGGTCATTGTAGGATTTATCATTGGAGCCGTCATAGGTTCCAAGATCGGCTGGCTTAGAAAATTATTCACGCCCCGTAGCGAATTATCCAATTCAGTGAAAAATAAAGCTGCTCTCACATTCTTTGATCAGAGGATTCACCACACTTCGAGCGATTCTGGTATGTTATTATATATTTCTTTCTTTGAACGTCAGGCAGTAATAATGGGGGACGAGAGGGTAGAGAAGGAACTGGGCATTGAAGCCATTGAATCACTGTGTTCAAAGTTAACACAATCATTGTCCGATGGTGTAAGGCCCGCAGAATCAATGATCGCTACGATCAATGAAGCGGGACAGCTTCTATCTGAGGTCCTTCCTCAAGGTGCAACAGAGCAGAATGAGCTGGCAGAGGCTCTGGTTTGTATCGATTAATTCGCTAAAAACGCAACCAATTAAGCAGGTCACGGTACCCGGAATCAACGATCTGTGGCTTTCCTTTCGGGTGTTCCAAGGGCCATGTTAAATATCGTGAGGAGTAAAGAACTCAATCAGCTTTCCTGTCCGCTCACCGATCTGACCCCAGAACTCAATGTTCAGATCAATCCTAGCAACTGCACATGTAATGAAACGATCTATTGAATCATCACCGGTCAGGTAATAGCATAATTCATGTGAGCCCGGATTATGTGATACGATCATCACATGGTCCGTTCCGTCCTCTTCGTTGAGCCTTGAAATGACTTCCTCATAGTCTCTGATAGAAGCGAGGTACAACTGCTCATCATAATGTAGGAGAGAATCCTCAACACTTATCTCTTTTGCAATGAGTTTTGCCGTTGTGGCAGCCCTCAGAGCAGTGCTGCTAATTATAATATCCGGAATCTTTCCCTTTTCAGCAATGGCAGAACCGACCCGAGGAGCGGCACTCATTCCCCGATCATTGAGGGGCCTGTCATGATCAGCTACTGAGGTTTCCCATGAGGACTTTGCGTGCCGTACAATGGTCAGAGTTTTCATGGCGAAAGAACCTAATTTTGCTTTGTCTTTTCAGGGAATTCCTTCCTATGCAGTGCAAGCAAAGCAGGAATATCATTCGGTAAGAGATACATCTTCCCGCGAATCTTTTTCGTTTCTCCAGGGTCCAATCCTCCGATTCGAAAATCACTGTGTATGCAACGTATCACTCCCTGAAAAAGTTCCTGATAAGGATCCCAGACACTTGCCATGAGCCACTTCTTATCCCCGGAAACACAGCCTATAATATTCTTGTGAGGAGCTGATGGGTGAAGTGGCCTGGGATTAACATCATCCCTGTTAACATTTTCCGGACACCAGACCTGACCAGGAACGTATCTGGCCTTTGTGGCCCAGTCCTTGGTCGGTAAGAAATCAGGAATGTCATCCTTGTCCTGAAAAATGAAAGATTGTTTGATATAAGCATAGGCATCATCGGTCCGGTCAGCGCCGTGCCCTGTGAACTTACCGACCCTGATACAAGGTTGCGCCCAGTGCGCTTCGGACACTTTTTCCGTCGGGTTTTCAGCGATCAAGTCAAAGCTGACCCCGGTCCGTGTAGCCCTTATCAGATGATCGACCCTGACCCCATCCTCCAAAGTGCATCTTAATTTAATCTCGGTCCTTGCCTCATTAATTGATACTAGTTCTGTCCGGTGGCCTATTGTGGTCTCATTCCATGGCCGGTCCGTTGATCCTGGCCTGCAATATGCCTCAAGGTACCATGTATCAATCTTGCCTCCGGGAATTTGAGGATGATAAATACTAAGTATATTATCCTTCCAGCCAATCGTAATGTCGCTAATTTCAGATTTGGCCCTCTTTGCTATTCCGGCAAGGATCAACGCAAAAGCGGTAATCCCGATAAAGGCAGATCTAAAGAAGCAGGTCATTGAGCTAGTCTTATCCTATAAAATTGTTGAATCTTCTGATTCGAGTCAAGATCCGAATAGACTGTCGTTGTTCCATCCGATGCACTGACAGTATCAATTGATGTCCAGTCGACCAGATTTTCACTGGCTTCAATTGCATAGGTCTTGCCAGGGACGCTTGACCAAACAATGGAAATACTGGAATCCTCCGCAATGGTTATCGATTGGATGCTTAATTTCGAATCTGCACTAAGAGGATCCGTTCCAAGAGCAACCTCATCGCCGTCCGAGAATCCGTCATCATCTGTGTCAGGATCATTCGGGTCCGTTCCAAGTTCTATTTCCTGAGACAAGAGAAGACCGTCACTGTCCTGATCAATATCAATTGTAGGTTGCCGGCCAAAACTCGCAGCCTCGGCATTGTACTTCGTCTCCACGGTCTGAGGGCTTAAGTGCCTGTCGTAAACTTTGATCAATCCAATTGCCATAGAACCTGCAACAGAATTATTACGTGTTCCGTTACCCTCATTCTGAGCACCAATAGTGATCGGCAATGGCCTATTACTTGTGTCGGTAGAATAGATTGCCAGGGGTCCATGACTCTTCGAATTTACCTCCTCTGAGTTAATGTATAGTGTCGACTGACCTGCACCATTATAAGTATATAAGACGTGGGTCCAAATCGATTCCTCCTCCTTATTTTCCCAACCTGCCGAATAAGCACCTCCCCAATGCTCAACGCCGCCATATATGTTTTGGGTCCCGTGATTCATTGAATTGAGACCACCTAATGTTCCTGACTGACGTCCCCAGGAAATAATAGTTTCCTGAGTCCCTACATCTGGATTATTAACCCAAGCCTCAATTGAGTGTGGATTATTACCAACTAGAGACTCTGAAGCCGGCGGCCCAGTGAGCCAGTCATTGTTTCCTGAGAGGGTCAGGGCCCTGACACCAGCAACGTCCTCCGCGACAGGGCTATCAAACTCAGGAGTAAAAGTACCTCCCAAGAGCCCGGCATTCTGCCACTCCGTGACGGGACCAGAATTGAGTCCACGCGCATCAAGTAACAGCACTAGACCGTCTGCTATGATAATGGAAACGGGAATCACTTTCGGTGAATCGGCCGCATTACCTGCATTAATTGTAATATTTCCATTATAGTTTCCGCTCTGAAGTTCAGAAGTGGCAAATGTCAGAACGTGTTGCTTCTTATCATCGGGACCAGAAGAGGATCCTTCAAGAGGAGTAATTCCAATCCAGGGTATGTCCGTTGATAATGAATAATTCATAATAACTCCAGAGTTACTGTTCCAGATATCAAGCGATCCAGTATCTGCATTCTGCCCTTCCCTTGTCGTAACGCTTATGAGATTGGATCCTGTACTGAGTCGGGGACGAATGACATTAAGCGTTACTGGTATCTCAAATGGGGAATTGTCAGCCTCAGGGCTCAGTATCTGTATCACGGTTTCATAGGTCCCACCGGGCAAGTCCGCGGCAGAGAAAGTTATCGTGTGTGTATTTGAATCCGTGAGTCCGTTAGAGGAACCTGAAACAGGATCGACGCTTAACCATGGAACAGTTTCCGAGATCGTATAATTGAGTGTCTCAATACCAAAGTTTGCGACATTGAAAGTGACCGGATCCGCATTTTCTCCAATCACACTGCCAGACATTAAAGAGCTGATGCTGCTCTCAATTCTAGCAGCCGTTGGTGGCAGAATACTAATACCTGGAGTTCCTCCTGGATTTTCAGAGATTTCCCAGTTCTTTGGCTCGTTCCCGAACTCATTAACAAAGACCCTTTCGATCGAATTTCCTGAACCCTCTGCGACNACTGGCCAAGGCTCAGTGACTGAATATCGCACAGCGTCAATCGTTATAAATTTCGGCTCGGGCTCATCCTTTTCGGGCATCTGTAATCTTAAATTCTCACCGTCGGCCTGAATCGATCCTTCAAACGGACCATAAATTGGAACCTCTGGAGGCACTGAGTTCTGGGCACGGAAAAGTACCGGGTCCCCACTCACAATTAATGCCACACCGCTTTGGGGAATTGATTGATTGGGAGGAAAATCAAAAGCAATACCATTAACTTTCCAGACCTGNTCNGTGTTTGNAGCATCAAAAAGATCGACCCTNGAGCTNCTGATGTTCTGAATTTCGATCCAACTCATTTCTCCGGNAATGGTCTGATACATAATTTCTGTGATGACCAGAGGGCCGACCAGAGGCGCACTNTTTTCGGAGCCAATTGAAACGGCACTTTGAGCCGTGAAATACTCTTTCCCTTCGGAGTTCAAATACTGACCGAAAGATACTCCGTTCCTTGCCGCGCCAAAATCACGTTCGGCCGCAAAGTATAAGGGCTTACCATTTTCCGACTCGATCAAATATACCTGATCTCCACTCGAACTGATCGCAAATTCCCAGTCAGCGGGTTCCCCNGCATTTGGGTTCCAGAGCCCGTTAGGATTGAAATCAGATTCATCAAAAGTAATATATCCTTGAGAAGGAATAACGGAATCAGCAGGTATTTCATATTTTTTCCAATTCGTATCAGAGTCTGAAAGATACCATCCAGAAATGTCGACGGACTGATCCGAATCATTCCTGATCTCGATCGTATCCAATGAAGGTAAATCCGTATGACTCAGAACTTCTGTAATGGAAACTGAATAGTCAGACGTTGAACCACTGGTCCCTGGAGAACCTCCGAACTCAGGGCTGGCTGTCCAATTATCCTCATCGCTGTAATCACCTTCCGTATCAATTACAATTAGACTGCTTCCGCCACCGTCAGAGCGCCCGGGCCAGCCTCCGGCATTATCGTACTCGAACCTCAAAACAATGTTTCCATCAGGATCTCTAAGAACAATTTCCTCACCACCATTCGAAAGGGACCCGCCTGCCCATTCAGCAATTACGGTTGGACCGTTGCCATACTCAGCCTCAAACTTGGACCTGTCATTGGTAACAATGACTCTCTGACCCGGTNCTAAATCATAGTCGGGAAGAATGAGTGTATTGAAAGGAGATCCTTCATCAAATCGGACCCCNGAAAGATTCATGGNTGTGCTCCCTGTGTTTGTCAGCTCAATATATTCAATTCCGGTTCCTCCAGGCGGATTATACATGATTTCAGTGATTCTGAGTGAATCAAGGTATTCGTTAGTCAGGTCAGGATCGACCAGAAGAACGTAATCGAAATCAAAACGGGCATTCGTGCTTGAGCTGTCCGAAGCAGCAAAAATACCCCCCTTAATTGCTGTCGAGTTAATGGGTAAATTTCGGGTATAGAGCTCGAACCATTCGCCCGGTTCTCCGCGCCGCTCAAAGATNAGGCTGCGTCCATCNCTCCGGATCCGAACCGTCGCCGAGCCTTCATTCCATGACTGTGACTTTTGTTGAGTATAACTNCCTCCACTCGATCTCTTTACACGTAAATAGTCTCCATCTTCNATGGCAATCACATATCGTCTGGTGAAGGTTCCTTCTTTGACTTCAACAATGAGACCAGCTATGAAGTCTCCCTGCTGAAGAGTATTAAGGCTCAGGTCCGTGTGCAGTGACCAGTTCGTGGAATCAGGAAGATCTCTCCAAATGACAGGGTGAGAGGGATTGCTCATCGTTAGTTTCTTCTCAGTGTCCTGAGGCATGCTGAGGATAAGTGTTCCCGGCTTTTCACTCAGTGAATACCAGGACGAGTCGGATCCGCTGCCATACGGTTCAATGTTTTCCGTTGTCCAGTGAGGCTCGAGCAATGGTTCACTGAAGCTGCTCCATCCGGAAGCAGCGTACACTGCAGCTTCACGGGTCAGNGTGCTCGTTTTACCATTATCATCGGAAGCTCTGAGGGTAAAATTATATAGTCCAGGAGCACCGAAACTTGCTTCGGGATTCGCGGATTCGGCTCCNGAAAGATAATTTCCTGTNTGCGGAGAAATGTCCCATTGAAAATTAATTTCTGTACCTTCGGGGTCATAAGTGGAAGAGGCATCAATTTTCATGGTCTCGGACACATCCAAATTGAAAGAGGAAGGATCCGCATCGATTAGTATCACTGGCGCTGCGTTACCCGTCTTATTGACTGTAAAATTTTCTGTGCCGACGACTTTGCCAGTCGCGTCCACTGCCTGAACTTTAAGCCGGTTAGATCCCTGACGGAGTCNGATTCCACTGAGTGTCCATGAAGTTTGATTGTTGAATTTGACCTGAGCCTCAGGATGACCCTCGACCCGAATATCGAAAGATTCCCAACCACTGGAACCTGATAAGGATATCGTTTCAGAGCTAGTTGAGGTAGAGCTTCCATTACCTGTCGTTACGTTAAAGGATGCGTTAAGGGCACTTCCAATTTCGCTCCTTGCCCTACTGACTCTACTATTATGCCAGCCCGTATANGTNCCTTCGTTACTTGAATAGGAACTNGANGCTTCCTCTTCAAGATCGAACCAGGTCTGCAACCGGGGCCCAGTTGCAGCGAAATCATTGATCATTTTTCCTAGATAATAATTGACCCGCTGCCTCACATAAGGCTTGTCAAAAAAGTTACGGACACCGGACAGATTTCCGAAAAATGCTGCTCCTGAGGAGCCAAAAGTCAGATCAGAGTCCCACTGAATAAGCATCCATTTTCCATCCGAGTGCCGCCGAAGGAAATAACCGTTCTTGCCGCGGTTTCTGGTCAGTGTGTCCCAGTCATCGACCCACCCGCGAACGACCGCATTCGCCGCCATCATGTCAATGTCCGCCATCCTTTCAATTTCTTCCCTCGTGAATGAGTTTGTACCAACCTTATTCATCCANGTCGTCAGAGAAGAGAAATCATACTCAGTTTCACGGGACCTCTTGATCCACTCTGCATGATANCGTTCAGGTTCGTGGGTTCCTTTCCANGACCAGTCCGCNTTACGGTTTTGCCGGCCCCAGCCATCATCGAACCACCACTCATCATCGATCCTGTACAGTTCGCCCTTTTGACCGTCTTCCCAGTTCCTCTTAAGAAAATCGTTAGCGTTCGGTTCGAGATCCTCACGAAGGCTCGCAGAGCCTCCATTAATAATGGTTCTCACAAATTCATGCTCGTTAGCCGGGTGCCCGCACAGATATAACCAGTGACGTATGATCCGGCCATGGTAGGCCCTTCCTCCACCCGCATCAGANTCAATTGAACGCTTCGAATAACCGCGGAACCGTTTATCACCGGGAGTCTTCCACTTTCCCTTTGAGAGCCCGTTCCCATCGGATCTGGTCCAGGGACTTCCACTTTTTCTTAATTCACAGTTATAAATGATGTGTCTCTCATTCGATATGAATGTCGCATTGAAGTACTGGTTAGAGAGTCTGGGAAAATCATAGTCTCTGGATGATCCGCCACCGGTGCCGGCGTTCAATGAATTTCGGTCATACTCAGAAATAACAAACCTCTGGACGCGAAGATCATTTGGAACATTACTGTTATCAACGACCCACATGGCGGGCAATTCCGGGGCCGGGCCCGGTGAAATTGTCGCTCTTCCACTACTGACTGCACGTACATAGAACTGAACGATTGTATTATCACTCTGATACTGTGTCAGAGAAGCCGAATAAGTACCGTCACCGGCAACTTCGTCTCCGTTAAGGCCCTGATCATTCATGGCTGTTGTCTGATAACTTCCGTTACCTCCGCTCGTGTCTCTGCGATGATGAACATTGACAGAAGTGAGTGGTCCAGCGGACTTAACTTTAGCAGTGATGATGACGGGATCTGATGAAGTCGGAACGGCAGGGCTATGCTTTAGCTGTGAGACGGTAGGTGCCGGGGAATTAATCAAGTTCCCGTTAGCGGAACCCGCACTGCCAAGGTTCTTCGGTAAAGGCAAATAAATGACCCCGCCAAATGACCGGTCCCAGGTATTGACAACGAGTGTGGGTTTGCCTGAGATCCAACGGGCCTGGCAGGTAAATGTGAGGTTATCACTCCTGCTGATCTGAGTGACATCGATTTCACAACGGTTCGCTTTATTATCTCCATGACCTGATGAAATGATGTGGAATTCATTTCCCACCTTATCACTGGCATGATGTGTTCCTTGGCATAACCAGCCACCGGATCCATTACCATTATGAGATACTGTCTCTCCTCCTCCCGGAAGAATGTTTGAATTACTGTTGTTCCTTGTCAGCGATACGTTTCTGAGAGCCAAGTGCGCGTCACCTACCGCATGCACGTGAAGTTCCTCGTAATCACTTGATGAACCGCGAGTCGTGAGTTGCTGGTACTGATCATTAATGGTAAAGGTCTGCCAACTTGATTTATTTGACTCATCGGAATCCGCCCAGGCAGACGGATCAGAATTGTCCATGTCAGGATTTCTGAGCTCGAGGCTACTCCCTCCTCCGGCAGCAAGACGNGGCCAGTCTCCTCCTGTGTGAAAGTGAACCTCATCCGCAGTATTTCCCCAAGCATCTGTGAGTTTTAATAATTCNCCTCCATTGGCAAGGTTCCCAGAATAGGGCCCGATCACCGTGGCGTTGGGAAACGCGCTAGNAGTCAAAAGNGGATTGGCAGCAATGACAATGTATCCTTTTGCGGGAATTACCGTTCCTCCAGGAAAATTATAATCGACTCCGCTTTCAAATGCCCATGCACTTAAATCAACTGGGGAATTGCTTTTGTTATAGAGCTCAATGAACTCACCGTCCCGCTCACCGTTCGGTGGCTCAACCATCAGTTCGTTGATAACTATACTGGTATTTCGGTCAGGATCATTGTTGCTGTCACGGGTACCGGNTTCCACAATAAAAAAGTCACCGGAACCGTCTGGGTAAGCCGCTGCATAGTCTCTTCCGTTTTGTTGATCAACGGAGCACGCATCAAGGACAGTGTTACTGGAGTCGATCAGAAAGAGTCTTAANGTGTTTCCAGAAAAATTGAAATCAGTGTCCCAACTCGCAAAATTNTTAGCGTTGATGGCTTTGCCTAATTCGANTTTATCTGAAAAATCATCAGTGCTTGTGATCCAAAGGCCCTCCGTAGACAAAGAGGCGTTNCCCATATTATGCAATTCGACCCAGTCCACATTACCTTCAGCAGAAAAATGGATTTCATTAATTTTTAGTTTCTTACCTAGGCTGCCTGAGCTCTCATTTGCCAATTCCCGGGTCGGAGACGTGAAAAGAAACCATGAGCCTCCTCCGGCTGGCTTTCGCCCAAGTGAGCGCCCGTCGAGCGGCATCTGAGTGCTGACCGCATTTGCAACAGTTGTCCCGTCCGGCTTCGTTAGATAAATGGTAGTNGTTGCGGCAACGCTCAAAGAAGACTCGGCATAACCTACCGAAGCCAATTGTCCAGGACCGATAGTAATGTTGCCTGGGATCCTGCGTTTAGTNAGATTCGATGGACGATCACTAATGTACCAGCTCCCAAGATTGATCGTTTCATTGGTAGGATTATAAAATTCGACGAATCCGGAGTCTTTAGTTGAAGGCAATACCTCATTNATTAAGAGAGTAGGGGCACTCGGTGCAGAGAGACTGACTCTGGCTCCAAAAATAAAATCCGAACTACTATTATTGGTCTGTCTTCCTGCCGCGGCAATGACATTCTTACCCCTGACTAGTGGTGGACTCGCTGTGGAAATTACTGCCAGCTCTTCTTCAGCGTTACCAACGACNCTATCTGCGGTTGTGGTATGTCCTGCACCGCTCGAAGTCGCAACTCCNCCGATCCATTGGCCATTGAGCCAGAATCCGCAACCATCATCATTNATCAGATCAACAGTCANACGNACCCCGGCAGTTGGTCCGTTATAAGTNAATTCCTTTCTGAAATAATAGCTGATATGATTCGCTCCGTCCGAACTGTTCAATAGGGGNGTCCTGAGCCCCGGAGCCGGGAGCGCTGAATTTTCAAATCCGTAAAGTCCCCCNTCATTACTGGCTGCATTTGCTCTTGTCCAACCCTGATGNGANAAATTATATGAAGGGTCTTTCCAACTATTTCCCAAATTAACATTCTGATCATTGAAGTCCCAGGCATCTGTATATTCGATGTAAGGTATTCCAACGCTAAGATCGACTTCGGGGTTCGAAAAGGGCTCTTCGGCGGACGCGGGTTCGGATGATCCCGGAGTACCGTTGAGGCCCGGACTGGCTCTCCATAAACGATAATCATCAATGGCTCGATTATTATCGTGAAGGACTAAACTATGACCTCCNCCATCAGCCGCAACGGGCCACTCCCCTTTGTTGTCGTACCTGACAGTGGCTCGCGTAATATTGTTCTTGTCCTTAAGGCTNACTCTTTCTCCACCATTGTCCAGGTTCCCTGACCATGGACCAAAGACCCTCACTGCGGAAGGCAGTCCATAACTTGCGCGGAAAGTNCCAGGATCGGTATCGCATATAACAATCTTCTCAAAAGCTTTAAGAAAAGTATTCCTTGGCTGAGCTGAACTGAATTCCGGAAATTCAAAATTAACTCCGCCGCTGAGTTTCCACTTCGCAATATCAAATGGTGATGACGTCAGATTTTCTATCTCAACAAATTCATGACCACCTTCTTTTGGATGGTACATGATTTCACTGATCACCACTTGTTCAGCTCTCAGAATGGGTGAAGAAATAAAAAGAATTAAGGGAAGAAAATTAAGTAATCGAGATTTTATATCCATTTCTATGTCTGTTGGGGAGTAATCGCCTTTGATGTTCCGGCTCATCTAACATTACTCTCCTCTGCATGAATTAGCATTCAGAAAAAAATGCCCTGTTCATTTTAAGTTTAAGGTTTTTTTTGTTCCTAAAAAATACTGAGTTGGCTTATTTATAGGCTATATAACTGTTGTTTAACTTTTGTTTTTAGCTACTATTGCGCAATCTTTCGGATCGCTTAAATAACTCTTGCCAATGACTAGAATAAAAACATGCCTCCCGTTACTGGCCCTTTTTATTTTATGTTCCTTAAGCAATGCGCAAGTCGGTAAGTTAAAATCCAAACAAACCAGAATCAAAGGACTCTTAGTCAGGCCCCTGGCAAATGGAGAATTTGCCGGCATGGCCTCCCAAATGAATGCCACGGCAACTCCTTCAAATGATGCAGAGTCCCAACTCCGTGTTCTTTTTAATCAGCGCGTCGGCAAAGACATGCACAGTGCTCTTAATGAGGTCATTAAGCACTTGCGCGTGAAACATGATTCATGGCCTTCAGGTTATGAAGTTGAAATAGCTTTCGAGGATCGTTTCACGTTAAAGGACGGACCATCGGCTGCGGTCCCATGTGCTCTTTTGCTCGATTCACTTATCACTGGAAATAAAATAGACCCGTCCTTCGCTGTGACTGGAGACATGAATGCTGACGGAAGCATTCAGCCAGTTGGCGGAGTCCCGGCGAAGGTCCGTGGCGCTTTCAGTAAAGACTGTAAGATTGTGGCTATACCTCTCAAAAATGCCAGAGCCCTTTCCGATCTTGTCATCCTCAGCGGAATCGAACCCGTTTCAAGGATTCAGGTATTTACGGTAAAGCACTTCAGGGAAGCATCTGCGCTGGCTTCATTGGAAAAGAACAACTCATTGACTAATGCTGTTAATGAATTCGCTAAAGTCCAGAATGCAATTGCACGGTATAAGCCAACCGTTTTACGTAATGTTAGGATACAGAACAAGCTCCGTGAAATCATTCAATTAGCACCGAACCACCTTTCGGCCCGGTTATGTCTTGAATTAGCGACCGGCAAAGGAAGTAAAACAATATCTTTGCTCGGATCATTGGAAAGTACTGAACAGTCAGCTAGTGTGTTACTGGATGCTGCCAGATCAGGAGCAGCTAACGGAGACGCTCTGGCACCTGACGAACTTGGGAAAGCCATTAATAATATCAAAAGGATCCGGCTTAAACTTGATAAGCGTGTCTGGCCATACGCGGATTCTATACAGGACTTTGGAAAACTTGTGAGAACATTTAAGACGTCCCCTCCCAAAAGTATTTCCACAAAGAAAAAGAAACTTACAGAAATACAATTAGCGGCTGAGAGAATTGAAAATGAAGCCAAAAGAATCCGCAACAATAAGGAAATTATGGAAGAGCTTATTCAAAAATAGAATGACTAGTAATCTCCTTCCAAAGTCCACATCAAAAATTCCATCGAATGATGTTTTTTAATATGTGGCTTTAGTTCAAATTCAAGGCTCGGCACTTTTATGGTTTTATGTCAGATTCGCGGGCCATTAGCCAAAGCAAGTCGGATAATCTGTTCAGATAAGAAAGGATAGAAGAATCAAGTTCATTGATCAGCCCGGCACATTCACGTTCCGCGCGGCGACAAATTGCCCGTGCATGATCCAGACAAGCAGAAAGTTCAATGCCACTCGATCCCGGTAATGCCCATCCCTCGACCCGAATGTCCTTTTCTTCAATGATTGAAATCCACTGATCGACTTTTTTTATGTGCCCGGCGCCAAAACGATCAAATCCTTTTTCCTCGTAACGAACCAGGTCTT
>PAPL01000044.1 GCA_002708885.1 Verrucomicrobiales bacterium
CCTTTCCAATGGGCGAGAGTCTCTCCGGGTGATTTTCCATGAGGTAGGATATGCCGGAACCGAATCCTCCTCCTCCTCCCATTTCATTACCCAAAGTAATGAGTCCCAGAACAGGTATCAGAAGGCCTCCTATCAAAAGCCCAATACCGTTAAAAGTATCGGAAATTGCCACCGCCTTGAGTCCGCCAAAGATAGCGTAAAGACTTCCAACGACACCAAGAGCAATGACAATCATCCAAAGCGCTTGCGTCTCATCAATATTCCGGTCGAATAATGCTGACAACAGGCCTTCAAGATCGAAAGCATCACGCATGAAAATTGCTCCGGAGTACAAAACAAAAGGCAAAAGGTTAGTAAGTAAGGAAAGCAGCAGCAGCACGGAAACCGCTGTTCCTACGATCTTCGAATATCGCCTCTCAAGAAATAGCGAAACAGTAGCGACTCCTCCCTTCAGGTATCTGGGAAGAAACACCAGAGCCATTAGAACAATTGCTATTGATGACCAGACTTCCCAGGCCATGACCTGCATTCCGTTTTTAAAGGCCCCACCATTCAAACCAACGAGTTGCTCCGTAGAAAGGTTAGTTAGAAGCAATGATCCTCCCACGACAATCCAAGGAAGACTACGTCCAGCAAGGAAATATCCAGTAGAAGTACTATGATTGTCACGCCGAGTCGCTCGCCATGAAAATAAACCAACGAGTCCAGTGAAAATTAAAAAAGCGATGAACTGAATCATAAGAATGCGGGGTTATAATTTAAGTTTTCCTTTGAAGTTTAAAAATCTTTTCGAATATCAAAGCTCCAGAACCTCTATGTCTTTGTACCATGCCTCTGAAGGTGCTCCGGAATGGATCTGCAATCCGAACTTTCCGTTCCTCGGTATATCAGATTCACTACCATTTTCATAATACTTAGTGGCCAAGGCTCCATTGATCCAAATGCTAATGACATTGCCTTCTGCCCTGATCCGGAACTGGTTCCAGCCATCAGTGTCAGTGACACGCTGAGTCGGCAAAGGAACTTCTTTCAGAAACTTCCGGCGCCGCGACTCATCATATAATGCACCCCAAATTGAAACTTTACCCATCGTCCCAATGTCACATTGAAAACCTATCATTTCATGATGGTTGGGTATCCGTTCACTCCAGAATTGAACGCCCGCATTATGTCCCTCCCCCAACAACTTGGCCTTAAATTTAAGCTCAAAGTCACCATAAGACTTTTCAGTGACCAGGAACTGATTCTTGGGCACCCTTTTCTTTAGGCTACCCGCAACAATGGCACCGTCCTCGACGCGGAACCAATCCTCATTCCCTTCCCAGCCCTTCATTGATTTACCGTCAAACATTGATTTGAAAGGACCATCAGATGGCACCAGAAACTGGACACACACCGGACAAGGAACTGGAACCGGATCCCCCACTGGGCTGAGCCCCCCGTTCTTTGCATCAACGCTAAAGACTCTAACATCATTACTGTTCTGCCCACCAGCAATGAGATAACTGCCACTCGGATCAATACCAAAGCCGCGGGGCGTCTTGACGCCAAGGACCTGAACTTCAATCAAGTTCATTTTACCCGTGGCCGGGTCCAACCCAAAAACAGCAACACTGTCATGGCCTCTATTTGAGCAATAAAGAAATTTTCCGCTAGGGTGCATGAGTAACTCAGCAGTCGAATTGCGTTTCTTTGCCCATTCCTTTGGAATCGTACTTAAAGTTTGCAATTCGATCATCTTTCCTGAAGAGGAATCGAATGAAAATGCGGTCACTGATGATGTGATCTCATTATTTGTATACCCAAATTTTCCGTCATGGGAAAAAGCGAAATGTCTTGGCCCGTTACCGGGATCAACTTTGGCAAATGGAAAATCATTTGCGGTTAACTTCCCATTACTGGAATCATATTTATAGGTCATTAGTTTATCCAATCCCAAATCAGCGCAAACAATAAATTTTCCACTAGGATCAAGATCAATGGAATGGGCATGAGGGGACTTCTGTCGAGGCAAGACACTTGAACCTGTGTGCTGCACAAAAGAAGTGAGCTCAAGGACCCCGTCATTGGACACTGATGCTGCCCCGATACTGCCACCTACATAGTTGGCAAAGAAAACATGCCTCCCTGCCGAGTCCGCCGAAATATGACAAGGAGCACCTCCCTTCGTTGGGACGCGGTTAATTAGACGCAATTTGCCATTAGAATTATCGATTATGTAGGAGGCAAGTGAACCACTCGATTTGCCACCATAGTCATTGGTCTCCTCAACTGCAACGAGCCGGCGACCGTCAGGAAGAATCGTTACAAAAGAAGGATTATCACCTTCCGCCGCAAGCATTGGCTTTGAAATGTTCCCGGTTTCGAGATTTAATTTAGACACATAAATACCCTCACTCTCTTTTCCTCGGGTATAGGTACCAAAGTAAACCCAAATTTCTGAATCCTTGGCCAAAGCACTTAATGCGTTAACAAGAATAAGAAAAGAAACCAGTAAAGTCTTCATCAATACATCAAAAAGGATTTATGAGACTCAGATCAAGCTAAACCTCACCAATTGGACACTTTCTTAGATCCAATGGCCCTAAAACTATTTGGAGCCCTTGGCCTTTGTCACTTCACCTAATAATGAAGACCAATCAATCGCTCCAATGTCCTTCCTGTACATCTCAAGCTCATAAATTGCAGTCTCGTTAGTCGAATCGACCTGAACCGCGACAAAGAGCATATAACCGGCAAGATCCACATTTAAATTTCCTCCATTTTTAATCAGAAACATGGCCCTGGACTGTAGCACCTCAGCCAAAGTGACAGGACTGTATTCTGGTTGAATTTTTCTCTTAGCCAGTCCCTTCTTAAATTGAAAATTAGCAATGACCGCGTCCCTGTTCCGAGGACTCAAATGCAAAGCAAATCCAAGGAGCTTCCTTGCCTTTTCCATGGCAGCGGCATCGGCCCCGTCCTTGACCGAATTGACCACATAAGCAGCAACGCTAGAAGCCAATTTATCACGGTCCACCTTCAAAAGATTCACATCAGCAGTGTCGAACCTTGCCTCTTTCACTTCCGGCTCTGTATATTTAATCTCAGCTGACAAAGAGACCCCACAATTCATGCAAAGGCAAAACATCACTATTAATCGATATGCGCTAATAATTTGAACAGGTCTCATTGACTTCATGTACTATGAACTATCGAATATACGTTGTCCAACAAGACATGCCACACAGCGCCTTGAAGTCCGTACATTGAAATGCATAATTGCACATAACAAATGAATTTTCATTCTACCACAGAGCACATGAGAAAGCTGGCCCTCGGCGCCTTACTCCTCACTTCACTGATCCTAAGCGACTCTCAGGCCCATACATTTCAGACGAATCTATATCCGGACATCGAGCTGAAAGAAGACAAACTCGTCATAGAATTATGGATCGCATCGTTCCTGTTCCCTCCGTTCCAGCATATAAATTACGGTGACGGCAAAGAGCGGCCCAATGAAAATAGCGCCCCAATGAAAATAGAGTCGTTCTTCAATGAGACTTGCCCAGTTTCAATTAACGGAATCAAACAAATGCCTCAACTCGAATGGCTTAAGTTCGAGGAGATGGAGGAAGTCTCACACCTCGGACAAACAACAGATCTAACGATGGCCAAATTGAAATTCAATTACCCCATCAAAGAAGATGTGCGTAACATTAAGTTCGGATGGGGCCTCTGGTTCCCTGATGAACCCATCACTGTAGAAGATCCCGAGAGCCTAGAAACTGTATCTCATGACCCCAACGTTCTGGACATGTTAATCTTCGTGGAGGGAGATGCTCAGCCCCTATACATATCGAAGGCCGAACCGGAATTCATCTGGCACGCCAAGCCTAAAGCGTTTTCTGAAAGCCCAGTCAATAGCACCGGCACAGCTACAGTAACCACACAATCAACGCAAATTCCCTTAGCATCAGTTCTGATATTATTTGTCGGCCTCCTCCTGTTCATTAAAGTAGCCAGATCAAATGTTCCCGTTAAGATCACAGTCCTAGCCGCCACTTGTATCTGCTCTTTTATTTTTAAGGGCTCTCTAATGATCGAATTTAATCAATCTGATCGATCAGCCCCGCCTCAACTTGATAAGGAAAAAGCAAAAAATACATTCACTAAACTTCACCGGGGCATTTACAGAGCATTCGAATCCGAAACAGAGGACGCCATTTATAATAACCTCGCAAAGTCCGTGACTCATAACCTCGTAGGCCCACTCTATGAAGACATTTATCAGAGCCTCATCATGCGTGATGAAGGGGGAGCAGTTTCTCGCGTCAACCGAATCGAGTATCTTGACATTCAAACCGCCAAAGATGAAAAACATGAGAAACATCAAGTCTCCTGCAATTGGCAGGTACACGGCACTGTCCGCCACTGGGGTCACAGCCATTTCCGATCTAACGAATACGAAGCTGATTATGAATTAGCCATTGAAAACGGCCTATGGAAAATCTCCTCTTCGAATGTGAATATGCAAAAAAGAGTCAGGTCCAAAAAACCCAATGAAGGAACCCCTAATTCAGATCAAAAATCTTAATTTCCGTTACCCCAAGAGTGGTTTTTCTCTGAGCGTACCGGAATTAAAGGTCAGTAATCGCTCAAAGGTATCATTCGTTGGAAAGAGTGGTTGCGGGAAAACTACTCTTGCACATCTCATTGCCGGAATACTAAAGCCCTCCGAGGGAACGGTACTCGTATCAGGCAAGGACCTGAGCAACTTAACTGAAAACGAGAGACGTAGTCACAGAGCAGCTAACGTGGGTTTCATTTTTCAAGAATTTGAATTGCTCAACTACTTGCAAGTAAAAGATAATCTCCTCCTCCCGTTCATGATTAACAGGGAAATTGTAATAACAAAAGAACGCAAAGATCGCGCCCATGCACTAGCAGAATCGATTGGAATCTCCAACAAGCTCAATCAGTACCCAGAACAACTCTCGGGAGGAGAGCGTCAACGGCTAGCCATTGCAAGGGCCCTCGTCACGGACCCCTCGATCGTCATCGCTGATGAACCGACCGGTAACCTTGATGGTGAAACTGCAGCGACGGTGATGCAGGAGATAATCAAACAATCGACCGGGAACGGATCAACCCTCATCACAATTACTCACGACGAGTCCTTACTGGGCCTTTTCGAAAACACTATTAACGTAGGAGATTTCTCCACAACATTTTAACTGACCATAAAAAATATTATACATATCGCGTGGAAACACATTGTTTTCCACAAAGCCAAATCTGTGATTCAGATAGCGGCCCTGACTCTCACATTCTTTTTGCCATTGGCCACCGCCATACTGGTCAAGAGCTTCTCTACGAATATCACTGAAAGAGGAAGAGAAACTCCCCTCCTCTTTGGGCCTAAGGGTGACCGGTTCGATTTGACCATCAATTCACTCTTTTTCAGAGGAGACCATTCTTCGCAACTGTCAATGGCAGACTTTCAATTATTGTCCAAAGAGGACCGAGGCACCATGGTCCCTTTGAACCTGGGCTTCACTGCCCGTAAGTTTCCAGTCATAGGGACCAGTCCTGACTACTTCACCGCACGCAATATCACTCCAAAGAAAGGAACCGTTCCATTAAAATTAGGAGAGGCTGTCTTGGGCAGTAAATGTGCCGAGAAATTAAACATTCAAATCAATGAGCATATACTCACTGACCAGGTCAATCTTTATGACCTCTCGGCCAGTTACCCTCTCAAATTAAAAATAGTCGGAATTCTCAATCAAACAAAGAGCGCTGATGATAACGCAATTTTCACATCAATTGGAACCGCATGGGTCATTTCAGGCCTCGGCCACGGGCATGAACCTATTAATGAGAGTACAGCAAATGATAAGTTGTTAGGAAAAACTGAAAAACAAATCACTGCGAACGCCTCCGTAGAACAATTCATTGAGATAAATGAAAAAAACATCAACGAATTTCACTTCCATTCAGACCCGACACAACTTCCAGTAACATCAATCCTCGCTTTCCCAAAAAGCAAAAAGGACGGAACGATACTCAAGGCAAAGTATTTACAGCACGAACAAATTCAGCCACTCGAACCAGACTCAGTGATCAAAGAACTGCTCGACATTGTAATTAGGCTCAAGCGTCTCTTCGATGCCTCGTATACCATCACTGCCCTCGCGGCGGTCTTTTTTTTAACTGCAGTGATTCTCCTTTCATTACAAACGCGCAAGAGAGAATCAAAGGCCCTTTTCCTCATGGGCTGTAGCCGCGGAACGATCTGTATGATTTTTTCAGCCGAAATAATTATCTTATGCCTATTTTCCATTCTTTTGGCCTTGTTAGGCGCTTTTGCTCTTACCTTCATGGGATCAGACATCCTGCAATTACTGCGTTAAATACTTCATTAGGCTGTTTTTGTTGCAAAAAATTTGATTCATCGAAAAATTCCGATGATAATTAGTTAAGATTAGTTTAATAAATTATCACCATGAAGTCATACAGCAGGCTGTTCATAATAGGATTTATCGCAGTAATTTTCACGTCCTGCCAAACTCACAACGTCTCACTGACGTATAACCCGGCAAGCGTAGGACAGAGAATCAACAAGGGTTCACCAGCCATTAAAATTGGATCAATTAACGATGTCCGCAAATTACGGGGAGCCGAGATCGGAAAGATTCGCAACGAATTCGGAATACCTATCAAATCAATTAACGCAAAGAGGCCCATCTCAGAAATCACTAAGACGGCATTCGCTCATGCACTGCAAAGCAGGAACCTCCTAAATAAAGACAATGCAAAGTATATCCTCAACGCGGACATACTGGAATTCCAATGCAGTCAGTACTCGACACAAAATGCAGAGTGCAGGATCCGTGTCCATGTCTATAATACCAAATCCGGCAGACTAGTTTTCAGCCAATACTTTTATGCAACGAGGACCAAAGTTTCCCCCAATGTCACTTACTGGTCAAAGGTTGATGAAATCGCAGGCGTCGCATCAGAGGCGTTGCAGGAAGCCATTGACAGGGCCGTCGATGATCCCGGCTTGAGGAGAGCCCTGCGTTAATTTATTTTAGAGAAAATTACTTGCCACTGACCATATTCCGACGAAAAGAATCATCGCGGAACTTGACCAGAAGGCGACCTCATAAAAGGTTCCCGTCTTAATTGCTGATGATGCTCTTTGCTTCTTAAAGGCAACTGCAGCATAAAGAACCAGAAGTAAAATAATTGAGGTCACAAAACCGCCTACTAGGACCATCCAGACCGGACTCTTAAAGAAAACATAAACTGAACCCCATAGGACTGGAATTACAATTGAAAGAAGAGTAATGCACTTCTTCCTCGATTTGACATCATCAAAATTCAACAGCCCTACCCTCGCAAAAGCATCGGTGAACTGTCTGGTCCAGGCTCCAAGAGCAGAGAATGCCGTGGAAAAAAGAACCACAAAGGCACCAATGTAGAAAAATGGGCCTGCCCAGGACCCTAACGTTGCTGTGTAAAGTTCAGAAAGATTACTTAAGAATTCAGCGCCCCCAACTTTAATAAAACTCCCCTCTCCATGCAACAAAGCGCATCCCAAAAGGAAAAACGCCACAGTCACAATCGTATAAACTGCCATTGCAAAAATAGCGTCAATGTACATGACCCTGATCCAACCCTTCGCTCGGCGGTTCCATGCCTCGGTCCCATCATTCTTCCCTGTATTGGCCGCGTACCCCTTCTCAATGAGCCAATAATTATAAGCCATTATCTCATCGCCACCGACTCCCGTAATCCCAAAGGCCCCAATCACAAGAAGCGTCATTCCATCTCCTTCGGGCATCTTAAATTGGAGGCCCGAAAATACATCAGTAAGAGCAATTGCTGAGTCAGTGTATTGCAATGCTACCAAAGAGAAGAACGTGAACAGCGTAAAGATTCCGATCATTGCTACCGACATCAACTCTAGGACCCGGTAATAACCGGATATGACGATGGAGGAAACGGCTATGACTACGAATATCAACCACCATAAAACATCAATTCCAGGAATCGCCATATTAAGCAGGACCGCAACGAGACCCACTATGCCGCCGACTTGAAGAAACTTAATCAGCATCAGCCCTAGCCAGGTCCATATGGACCAGTGAGCCTTACCAACCTTTCCTGGCAATGTATTAAATGATGCGAAGGTAGTCTCTCCGGTCATGATCGCCCTTTTGCCGAACTCCAATTGAACTGCAACTTTAACTAGACAGCTCACGAGAATCACCCACATGGCAACAAAACCAGCTCCTGCGCCTAACTGCGTAGTCGCCACCAATTCTCCGGAACCGACTATCGATGCAGACAATATAAATCCTGGCCCCAAATGCTTAATTGTTCCCTTAAAAGAATGAGGAGGATCTAAAACTTTAGTGTCATCTAAGGAGTAAGGGTCTTGAGTTTGCATAGAGGGCCGTTTCCGTATAGCCTGATACTAAGGATTAAATAAAAAAAGAAAAACCGAATAAAAAAGCCAGTTATAGTTACTGCATTCAGATTTAAAGATAATTAAAGAAGCGTCAGCCACTCTTGGCCCAGGAAACATTAATGAATTGCCAATTAAAATGGGTTTTAATTGCTCTCCTTTGTTTGCAAATGAAAAGCAAAGGAACTGACCCCGGTGTCGAATTCTTTGAAAAAAACATTAGGCCAATCCTTCTTGATCAATGTTATCAGTGCCACAGCAAGGACAACAAAATCAAAGGTGACTTAAGATTGGATTGGAGAGGAGGATGGCTCAAAGGCGGCAAATCTGGGCCAGCGATCGTGCCTGGAAAAGTCGGCAAGAGCCTGCTCATACAGGCAGTCAGACACACGCACACTGACCTTAAAATGCCTCCGAAGAAAAAGCTCTCCAAAGAGCAGATTGTCAATCTCGAACAATGGATAGCCATGGGAGCCCCGGATCCGAGAGGTTCGGAAAATGCCTCTAAGGAACAAAAAAAACTTAACCTCGAGGCTCAGAGAAAATTCTGGTCCTTTCAGCCCATCAAAAAACACAAAATTCCGCAGCCGAAAAATACGAATTGGGCATTAAACGATATCGACCGATTCATTCTTTCAGAGCAAGAGCAAAAGAAAATTTCGCCTGCCCGAACCTCTGATGCTCAGACCCTACTAAGACGCATCCACTACGATCTTACTGGACTACCCCCGGCCCCTGACAGAATCGATAAATTCCTTGAAGCTCATTCAGATAACAGTCAGGGAGCCATCACAGATCTTATCGATGAATTACTCGCCAGTGAAGACTTCGGCGTGCGGTGGGGAAGGCACTGGCTAGACGTTGTGCGCTACGCTGACTCGACAGGCGGAGGCAGGACTGCACTCCTCAATGAGGCCTGGCGATACAGGGACTATGTCGTCAATTCATTAAATAGCGGCAAGCCGTTCAATCAATTCATCAAAGAACAGATCGCTGGCGATCTTATCCCGGGAAGGACCCACGAACAGCAAAAGGAAAGGCTCATCGCCACCGGGTTCCTACTCTTAGGACCAACGAATTACGAACTCCAAGACAAAGCGATACTGGAAATGGATATCATCGACGAGCAACTCGATACGATTGGCAAATCTTTCCTAGGCCTTACCGTCGGATGCGCTCGATGCCATGACCATAAATTTGACCCCATAAGCAGTGCCGATTATTACGGGATGGCCGGCATCCTAAAGGGCACAAAATCAGTGATCCACAGCAATGTATCGACATGGAACAAGAGGCCCCTTCCCCTATCTGAAAATGAAAAAGAACTTGCCCAAAAATTAAAAGGAGAAATAAAGGGCACGGAAAAATCTATCAGTGAACTCAAATCAAAACTGGCTAAAAGGACCCCAAAGAGCGTAAACATTAAAAGCCTATCCGGAATCGTCATAGACAATTCAGCCGCTATAAAAAAAGGCAACTGGATCAAATCTACTCATACAAACGGTTACGTAGACTCAAACTACATTCACGATGACAGCAAAGATAAAGGATCCAAATCAGTGACTTACAAAGTCAATATCAAAGAAATCGGAAGATATGAAGTCAGAGCATCATATACCCCGGGCACCAACAGGGAAAAGAAAACCCCAATAACCGTAAAACACGCAGAGGGAGAATCTACTGTTCTCATCGATCAGACCAAAAGGCCACCCATTGATGGATCATTCGTGTCATTAGGATCATACCAATTTAACACAGGCAATCATGAGGCAGTAGTTATATCCAATAAAAGCACCTCCGCAGTTGTCATTGCAGATGCGATCCAGCTCTTGAATGAAAATCAGATTCCCACTACAACTCAGCAAACGGTTAAAGACCAAAGCAAGCTAAACGAGGCTCTCAAAAAACTGGAAAATAAATTAAAGGAACTGCAAAAACAAAGTCCCCAGAGCCCCAAAGTCATTGCCGTAGAAGATCACAAGAGTCCAGATGATATTACCATAGCAATCAGGGGCAACGTTCATAACAAGGGAGAAAAAACCAAACGAGGATTCATAGAAGTAATCAATCGAGGCCCAAAACCAACAATTGAAAAAGGATCCAGCGGAAGACTTCAATTAGCAAATTGGATTGCCAGCAAAGACAACCCTCTCACTGCTTGAGTCTTTGTTAACAGAGTCTGGTCACACTTATTTGATCAGGGAATTGTGACAAGCACAGATAATTTCGGTCATACCGGAAAGCCGCCTACTCACTCAAAGTTACTCGACAATTTGGCTCATGATTTCGTGGAGAATGAATGGTCCGTAAAGGTCCTAATCAAAAAAATAATGCTTTCGCGGACTTACCAACTCAGTTCCACACCGGGACCGGAAAATCAGGCCAAGGATCCTGAGAATAAATTGCTATGGAAACAGAACCGCAGAAGACTAGAAGCTGAAGCCATAAGAGATTCGATCCTTACTATTAGCGGAGAACTGGACTCCGCAAAAGGAGGACCTTCAATCAGACCAGGAACTAAGACCGAATATGGCTACAAATTTGATACGCTTCGAAGGAGTATATATTTTCCGATCTTAAGAAACACATTACCTGAATTCATGCAGGTCTTTGACTTTGCCGATCCTAACCTTGTGACAGGAAAGAGGAACTCCAGTAGCGTTGCCACTCAGGCTCTTTTCCTGATGAATAATCCTTTTGTACATGAACAGTCCAAAGCCGCCGCAAAAAAACTCATCGAGAGTTCTCTTAATGATGAGAAGGAGAAAATTACATTTGCATACAAAACTAGCTTGGGAAGAATGCCCAATTCACGCGAACAAGAAATCATATACGATTTTCTCCGAAACCAAGAAAATCCATTAAATGCATGGACTCACGTTTTTCACGGGCTCTTCTCCAGCATAGATTTCAGACACGTCAATTAGCTTCACTTGCTAAAGCAATCAAAATCATTTAGGATCTTAATTAACTTACTGATCCAATCAAATGGTACCGCAAACTTTAAGCCGACGAGAAGCCCTAAGCGCCTTGTCATGCGGTTTTGGAGGACTCGCACTAAATGCGCTGGCTCAAAATGAATCTGGAAAACAAGGCCCATTCAGCGGCCCTACATTTCATCACGCCCCCAAAGCGAAGCGCGTAATCTTTATCTTCATGGCAGGAGGAGTTAGTCACGTCGACTCTTACGACTATAAGGAAAACCTCTATAAGCATGACGGTAAGATGATGCGTTTTGATGATGCTCGCACATTGGCAAAGACCCGGAAAATAATCGAGCACAGAGTAATGAAGCCTCTTTGGAAATTTAAGCAGTACGGACAGTCCGGACAACACGTCAGTGAACTTTTCCCGCACACTGCTCAACACGTTGATGACATTTGCCTCCTCAAAGGAATGCACACAGACGGGATCGCCCATGGACCAAGCACCCTTTTCCTGCACACAGGCAGCATCAACATGATACGTCCGTCAATGGGATCATGGGTCGATTATGGCCTAGGATCGGAAAACAATAACCTTCCGGGATTTATTAGCATCGGACCTTCAATGGGTAACGGGGGGCCGAGAAATT
The DNA here is from genome assembly GCA_002708885.1 of Verrucomicrobiales bacterium. Classification (GTDB taxonomy): domain Bacteria; phylum Verrucomicrobiota; class Verrucomicrobiia; order Verrucomicrobiales; family DEV007; genus EC70. Next base: position 12,033 of record PAPL01000044.1, read on the forward strand.
ACAGCAACGCTTTCCTGCCATCATACCATCAGGGAACTCCGGTCGGAAGAGCCGGCATCTCAGCCAAAGACGCCACCATTAAAAACATCAAAGCACTCCACATGAGTGCAAAGGACCGGCACAAGCAATTTGAACTTCTTAAAAAAATAAACGCAGAACAAATTTCAAAAAACCCGACCGATGACAAATTAGAAACTGTCATCAAATCATTTGAGCTTGCATGGCGAATGCAGAACAATGCCCCCGACATACTTGACCTTTCGAAGGAAAGCCCCAGCACGCTTGAAATGTATGGCATCGGAAAAAAAGAAACCGATGATTTCGGACAGTACTGCTTAAGGGCAAGAAAACTCAGTGAAGCGGGCGTTAGATACGTTCAGGTCAACTATACTGATAACACAAACAATCCAGCATGGGACCAGCATTCAAATATGCCCAAGCACATGCAGCACGCAAGAGCCACTGACAAGCCAGTCGCAGGGCTTCTTAAGGACCTTAAGCAGCGCGGACTACTCGAAGACACCATAGTATGGTGGGGCAGCGAGTTCGGTCGCACTCCATATGCACAAGATAAAGGAACAGGCCGCGATCATAATTCCGATGGATTCACTGTATGGCTAGCGGGAGGTGGATTCAAAAACGGTCACAGCCATGGCAACACAGACGATTTCGGACATCACGCCGTAGAAGGAAAAATTCATATGCATGATCTTCATGCAACGATCCTTCATCAGTTAGGACTTGACCATGAAAAGTTAACTTACCGATACGACGGCCGCGACTTCCGATTGACTGATGTTCATGGAAAAATCATTCATGATATTATTGCGTAAAGGGTTCCTTCTTACGTTACAAGATCAATCCTCCTCAATCATCTCCTTCATCCGAGCAAAATATGCCATAGCGTCATCCTCTTCTACTGGCCCCGCATATAGCTCCTCATTAGAAAAGACATCAACGAATTGGGGATCCATCTCATCCAGNAACGAACTNCTCTCACAATAGACCTCATCACCATACTTGACTCTCATTGAGCAAAAACTCATTGTTAATTTTTCCATGGCTCTGGTCATGCCAACGTACAGGAGCCTTCTCTCCTCATCCTTAGTNCCCTCTTCCAAAGATCTCTTATGNGGGAGGATCCCCTCCTCCAGTCCTACAAGATAAACTACAGGAAATTCCAAACCCTTTGCAGCGTGAAGTGTTATCAAATTCACCCCGGACCCGTCATCATCATCCTCGCGGTCTTGTTGCAAGGCCACATCATCAAGGAANCCTTGCAGNCCNTTTTTTCTTCCACTCGATTCGTAATCACGCAGTGATTCAAGAAAATCCGCGACGTTAAATTTGCGCTGCTCCCTCTCAGCATCGGTCTTGCAGGTTCTGCCCAAATAATCAACAAATTCTATCTCGTCCACGAACTGAGAAAACAGAGTNCCAAAGCCACTGTANGATGATANCATCGGAGACCGATAGTCATCTAACATATCGACAAACTTTTTGACCGCTGATCTGGATCTCTGAGGTAGCCTTTCCTGATAATCTTCACTCTGCAGAACTTCTGAAAGACTGGTTCCAAGTCCGCGGCTCTGCTCCGTTGCAATCTCAATACTTGCTGCCCCAATGCCNCNCGGCGGATTATTAATGACTCTCAAAAGGTTAATGTCATCATCAGGATTTTTAATTATCGTCAAATAGGCAATAAGATCCTTAATCTCTCTGCGATCATAAAATGACTGCCCACCAATGACTCTGTAAGGTATTTTATATTCCCTTAATTTTGTTTCGAAGAGCCTCGATTGACTGTTCGTCCTGAACAGTACTGCAAAATCCTCATAANTCCTCTTTTCGGTGGCAGTCATTTCCAGGATCTCATCGACTACCAACTGTGATTCAGAATCCTCATCGNCCATCGCCACGACCCTAACATTCTCGTTNGCAAAATTTTCACTCCACAGTTTCTTTTCTCTTCGCCCAGCATTATGGCAAATGACGGAATTAGCTGTATGCAGGATGGCTTGAGTGCTCCGATAATTCTGNTCCAGTTTAATTATTTTCGGATCATTAAAAAATCGCTCAAAATCCAGAATATTTGTAATTTCCGCTCCTCTCCATCCGTAAATGGACTGGTCATCATCACCTACCACACAAATGTTTTGTTCTTTGCCTACCAGACACTGAATCAATTTCATTTGCTGACCGTTCGTGTCTTGAAACTCATCGACCGTGATAAATTGAAATTTCTCTCTCCAGATCGAGCGCAAATCATCATGCTCATTGAGCAACTGCACAGCAAATAAAAGCAAATCATCAAAGTCCAAAGCATTGAGAGATTTAAGCTCAGCATTGTAGGCTTTCTCAACTTCACTGATGAGGGAATCTTTGTTTTCCGAGACCGGAATGTCCTTGTTTTTAGATCTCCCGATGAGACTCAAGGCCAAGCCATGATCAAGCGATTCATCTTTCCCTGCCTTCCTAGCAATGAGCTTTCTTATTAGGCCAACCTGATCAGAACCCGTATATATAGTAAAATTTTTCTTGTACCCTATCCTGTCAATGCCCTGCCTAAGAATGCGCACACAAAGTGAATGAAACGTGCACACTGTCACTTCTTTNGCCTCATCTTTTTTGACAATGCTAGAAATCCTTTCTCGCATTTCATTTGCTGCCTTATTGGTGAAAGTGACTGCTAGAATGTGGATAGGAGAGATCCCCTCATCAATCATATGGGCTACCCNCGAAATAACAGTCCGCGTCTTTCCTGTTCCCGCGCCCGCCAANATAAGAACCGGACCATGAATCTGNTTCACAGCATCTCNCTGTGAAGAATTTAAGTCAGCCAAATCAAATTTTCGTGAATACTTCAGGACAACTGCACTGAATCTCCCAGTTCCGCTAATGCAACTTCGAAAATATGAATAAATAGAAGATAATTTAATTATATTAGCAATGGAGAGATGCTATACATTGCAGACCCTATTAATTAATTATCACAAAAAAACNATGCACGACCCCCGTATAGATCAACTCGCCACTCAACTCGTCCGCTNTTCAACCTCAGTGAAGCGTGGAGACAACGTACTGATCGATGCGTACGATGTCCCCGAGNCCGTACCCATTGCACTGATAAGAGCAATCAGAAAAGCNGGNGCTCAGCCATTTGTTAATCTGCACAGCGCAAGGGTTGGAAGGGAATTGCTCAAGGGAGGNACTGAGAAACAATATGACAGCCTGGCCAAATATTCCCTAAACCAAATGAAACAAATGGATGCATTCATAGCTCTTCGCGGCAGCCACAATATAACTGAAAACGCAGACGTCCCAGCAAAAGACATGGCCCTAGCCATGAAAAAGATGCGCCCCGTTCAGAATTACCGTGTCAATAAGACACGGTGGTGCGTATTGCGCTGGCCTCACCCGGCAATGGCACANCAGGCGGGAATGAGCACTGAATCGTTCGAAAATTTCTTCTTTGAAGTGTGCCTCCTTAATTACAAGAAACTCGTGCCCGCCATGAAGCGGCTCGAATCTTTAATGTCTAAAACGGACAAAGTTCACATCAAAGGAAATGGCACGGATCTCAAATTTTCNATGAAAGGGCTAAAGGCTATCGCCTGCGGGGGAACTCATAATATTCCTGACGGGGAATGCTTCAGCGCCCCAGTAAAGAATTCCGTTGAGGGCGTAATAAGCTACAATGCACCCACAATTTATCAGGGAATCTCATTCGATGACATTCAACTCACATTCGAGAAAGGNAAGATAGTCAAAGCGACATCCAATAACACTAAAGCAATAAACAAAATATTGGATTCGGATCCTGGAGCCAGATTTGTAGGTGAATTTGCTATCGGCTTCAACCCAAAGATAAAGGAACCGATGNGGGATATCTTATTTGATGAGAAAATCGCAGGCAGTTTTCATTTCACTCCGGGCCAAGCGTACGAAGGNGTCGCGGACAATGGCAACCGGAGCCAAGTTCACTGGGACATGGTNTGCATTCAGCGGCCTGACTATGGNGGTGGTGAAATCTGGTTTGACAANAAACTCATACGCAAGTCAGGAAAATTCGTGCCTAAAAACTTAGCACAATTAAATTATTAAGCCCTTTTGTAGCTTGACCCTTCAAAAACGGACAAACTTTTTCAAATAGGGTCAATTTAGAGTTGAACACGGCCTAACCATCGCCATTATAAAAGTGCGGGGTAGAGCAGTTCGGTAGCTCGTCAGGCTCATAACCTGGAGGTCGTAGGTTCAAATCCTACCCCCGCATCCATTTTTTAGCTCAGNAGCCAAATCAGTTCCTATATTTGACACCTTCTCGGTNAGATTATATTTCTCAGAGAATNCTCAAACCGGTCGCGTATATATTCATAAGGTTCCTGCCCCACACTTATTCTCAACAGCCACCGAGAAACACCAAGGTCTTCGCACCAGTCCAACTCGTCATAATGGGCAAGTAATGTGTAGGGGCAAACTATTGTAAACTGCACGCCCAAGCTAGGTCCTTTGCAAAGCTCTAAAGAATCATAAAAAACAGAGCTGGTCTTTTCAGGTTCCTTTAAAAGGATTGAAAACAGACCACTGAATCCACCTTCATCTTTCCTGACCGCATCATAATTTTCACGCGTTTCATACTTTGGATACCAGACCTTCTCGACCGCTTCATGGNCACGCAACCAATCAACTAAGCGCGGCGTAGTTTCATTCACACGNATGACCCGGCTCCTATAATCTTTCGTATTGTTTCTCAGAACAACGGCGTCCTCACACCAAATCCCACTCTGCTCCTGATCAGATAGAAAAGAATTGAGTTTTGCTCTATGAACTGAATCACGATTAATTGTAATTGCCCCTGCAATCACATCCCCGACTCCCGAATAATACTTTGTAAGACTAGTAGTGNCCAGATCGGCATATTTAAAAACATCCACATTCACATTAGTTGCTACAGTGTCATCAACTACTAACGGAATATCTGTANCGGCAAGAACTGATGATATCTTNGTAAGATCTGCACTCCTCAGCAAAGGGTTACTTGGAACCTCACAATAGACCCCACACAAAGACTCTCCTCCCTCGACCAGATCTTGCAATGAATCAACACTCGAGCCGTCTGCTGAAGGCAAAAAAACAACACCTGAACCAATTTCCTGTTGTAACCTAAGAACATCCACATAGGGAAAATCAAATTGAACCGACCTCAGACCAGGAAACAATGAAATCAAGGCCCGGTGCGTAGCTGCGACTGCCGCCATCCCAGAAGGATACAGGAAAACATCTTCTGGTTTCTGACCAGAGTCAGCTGCTATTCTTTCCCGTATTTCTTGTTCAGCATCAGCGCCAAGACGCTCATCCTGATCCTTTCCAGNAAGCAAACACTCGGCCTGNCTCACACTGACNCCTTCACCGAAGTACCTCCAATACTTAGTAGCAATCTCGGAAATCTCATCCGGATACAATACGGCACTAGCCTTACCATTAAGAACCGACTCCACCCCAATCTCCCAACCGTCAGTTCTTTGGATCATATAGTCTTGGCACCTCTTAGCTGCNGCTGACCCTGGAAAAACCAAACATTGCGCGTTGTCAGTAACATCCAATGATAATAGAACCTTTTCTTCGAGCTCTCTAATTATCCGAGGAACGAAGAACCGCGGGTATCCTGTCCTCAGGCTGTTTAAGATGTTCTGGTCCCCCTCTTCGTAACCAATGACATGCTCCCAATTCGGCAAAGAGACAGAAACCGCATAAGGTGAATCTGGTAATGGAAATCCCAAATCCTCAGTCCTCCACGGAGGGTCGGTCAAAACNTCTCTGGCACTATGNTGGTCCATTATAGAATAATTTATATGCTGAAAGCTCGAATTTAAGAACTAACTTTAGCCAAAGAAGAGCCAATATCATTAATGAGATCCTCCTCGTTCTCTATCCCAACAGAAAGCCTGAACAGAGAGTCTGTAATTCCCACTCCTTCTCGGACTTCCTTAGGAACAGAAGCATGGGTCATTGAAGCNGGGTGACAACTTAATGATTCTATCCCCCCCAAACTTTCAGCCATCGTGAATAGCGTTAAGNTCTGCAGAAATTTCTGAGTTTTCTCGAGACTCATGCCCAGATCGACCGTAACAACACCAGAACCTCCACTCATTTGCTTTTTAGCAATTTCATATTGAGGGTGNGACTCAAGAAATGGATATCGCACNAACGAATCAGGAAATTTCTNCTCAAAAAACGAAGCTACTGCAAGACCATTAGTTGAGTGCTTGNCCATCCGAAGGGCCTGAGTCTTAAGTCCCCTTTGAATTAACCAGCAACCGAACGGAGAGGGTTGCAGTCCTAGAGCTTTTTGCGCAAAGANCATTTTATCACCCCATTCATCAGAGGCCGTACAAACTACTCCGCCTAAAACATCAGAATGCCCATTCGTATACTTCGTGGTACTCAGGAGTGATAAATCGGCACCTAATTCTATGGGCCTCTGCAAACAACTTGATGCAAAAGTGTTGTCCACTACAAGAGAAGCCCCCGCAGCATGGGCTGAGCCAGCAACTTCCTCTATATCAATTATTTTTAAAAGTGGATTAGTGGGTGATTCTATCCATACCAATTGCGGCTGAATTTCTTTTATAGATTCTATATTATGCTGCGCAGTCAGATCAAGGTACTCAACCTCGACCCCAAACTTTGCGAAAACCTGTTCGAGTAAACGATATGTGCATCCATAAATATTTTCCTCAGCAACAATNTTTGAACCTGCAGAAAGGGTCGATATAATTGCCGTTATCNCGGACACTCCGCTCGCAAAAACGGAAGCTCTCTTTGCACTCTCCAGATCAGCTAAAACGTTTTCTAAGTTTCTGAAGTTCGGATTTCCTGACCTGGTATAATCAAATCCTCCCGAGTTACCACTCTCGAAAGTGGAAGTCATGTATATGGGAGGGATTACAGCTCCGGTGTCTCCAACGTAATCAAGGCCGCCATGAATAGATGCCGTTTCATTTTCCCAATCACTTTTTTCTTCTTCACTCATTTTGTAAATTTATAGTGGCAAAAAAAGCGCTACCTGAAAAGAGAGAAGGCGGNGCCCTTAAAAATAAGAAACACCGCCTCCTATTGGGGATTAAATTTAATTATCTAGAATAGAGCTCAACGACCAATTGCTCATTAACCATAGGATCCACTTCGTCCCTTTCTGGAACTCGTGAAATAGTGCCTTCCAGATTATCTCTGTCCACTACGAGCCACTCGGCCTGAGAAATTGCTTGCGTCAAATCAAGTCCCCGCAAAGCCAGTTGCTTTGAACGCGGATTGTCCCTNACAGCGATCTTATCGCCAGGCTTTGTATTGTATGAGGCAATGTCAACTCGTTGCCCATTGACCTGAACGTGTCCGTGATTGACAAATTGCCGGGCACCGGCACGCGTGTTAGAAAATCCCATACGGTAGACGATATTATCCAACCTCATCTCAAGGAGTTGAATCAAGAGCACACCAGTAACTCCTCGTCGACGCTGCGCTTGCGCAAAGTAGCGCCTAAATTGCTTTTCAAGTACACCGTACTGAAACCTGAGCTTTTGTTTCTCAGCCAAAGCAACGGAATAATCTGAACCTTTAGACCTGCGGCCTCCTCTCTTGCCTCCGTGCATTCCTGGTGCATATGCTCGACGTTCTAANGCTTTCGATGGGCCAAAGAGAGGAACTCCAAAGCGGCGGCTTATTTTATCGCGAGGACCTGTGTAACGTGCCATGAGTATAAATTTTTATTTCTGAACTTACTGTTAAACTCTTCGAGCCTTTTTAGGACGGCAACCATTATGAGGTATCGGAGTCACATCACTGATGTTTTTAACGTCAATCCCTATCCCTTGCACTGCGCGGACAGCTGATTCACGACCAGAGCCTGGGCCTTTGACCCGCACATCTGCCTCCTTTAATCCATGACTCATGGCCTGACGGCAAGCGTCCTGCGATACTACCTGAGCGGCATAGGCCGTACTCTTTCTCGATCCTCTGAATCCCATCTTACCTGCAGTCGACCATCCAATTACATTTCCTCTAGTGTCTGTTATTGTGACAATTGTATTATTAAATGTCGCTAATACATGAACGATCCCGGAATGAATGTTTTTACTGCCCTTGGCTTTTACGACTTTCTGACTAGCATCGGCCTCAGGACCATCCAGTTCCAATAAAACATCAGCNGCGGTTCTCTTTTTTCCCTTCTCATCAGTTCCTTCAGCCTTTGGTGCTTCCTCNNCAGCCTTTGGTGCTTCCTCNNCAGCCTTTGGTGCTTCCTCNNCAGCCTTTGGCGCTTCCTCTCCAGCCTTTGGTGCTTCCTCTTCAGCCTTTGGTGCTTCCTCTTCAGCCTTTGGTGCTTCCTCCTCTGCCTTTGGTGCTTCCTCCTCTGCCTTTGGTGCTTCCTCCTCTGCCTTTGGTGCTTCCTCCTCTGCCTTTG
>PAPL01000045.1 GCA_002708885.1 Verrucomicrobiales bacterium
CAGGGATTGGATCAGGGATTGGATCAGGGATTGGATCAGGGATTGGATCAGGGATTGGATCAGGGATTGGATCAGGGATTGGATCAGGTTTGGATATAATAAAAGTTAATGGGATGGATCCATGCCCCATTTTTTTGGGGGCTCGAGAATAGAGGATCCAACGGCGGTGCCCGACGCTGTAATTGCTTGGTCCACTATCTTCAATTTGTCCGTCAACTGCGGTAGGGCCATAGTAAGGAGTATTGAGCCCAAGAGATAAATTTGAATTCCTTGCGGCTTCCGCGCCACTTTGTGAGTAATGATCCCAATCAGCTGTCGGATAGTGGTCTAGTGTATTATTATAAGCCATCATGAATGCGGCTTGCTGACATTTGGCATTCAGCTCGTCTGATAAAACAATGTCTGAACTGAGGCCTGCCATTGCCCTGAAATAGTTGACCCTTCTAATTACGTCCTCATGGAGCTTGTCGGATACTTGTCCGGGATCGGCAATTATCATACCCCCAGTCCATTCATGATGCTCCTCGAAATTCTCTGAAGTCAGATAATTGGAAAAGAAGTGTCGGATAACATCACTCCGGTTTGATGTGTCTACTGAACCTTCAGCATTTAATGCGCTGTTCGTGATTAAAAAAGTGATCAGTAGGCTTAGTCGAACCGCATTTAATCTTAAAAACACGATTTAATTATAAACAAATACTCTATAATAACAATAGAAATTATGGAAATTATAATATATTAATTATGATGCTCATATGGATAAAAGTACTGGGGTTTTATCGATTCAATTTTCTAATTTATCGGAAAACGGCTATTTGGCTGTCAGTATTGAAATATTTTTGAATTCAACATCCATTGTGTCACCGCCGTGCAATTGCAGACCTATGTGTCCTGATTTCCTTCCCTTATCATTGATGAGCTCCGCTGTCTTTTGACCATTGATATGGACCACTATTCTTCCATCATGTGCGCTGAGACTAAGGTCGGTCCATTCGCCGGGCTTGTATTTCTTTTTTGGAATTTCTTTTTGGTTTGGTTTTATGACCCAACCTCTGCCGCCAGTCTCGTAAAGTCCTCCAGTCTCCTGTGAATAATCAACTTCGACTTGAAAGCCATGCACTGATACGCCGCCCTTGACTGGTTCGCATCGGAAGTAAAATCCAGAATCTCCACTGTTAACCCGGAAATTTGCTTTAACTGTAAAATCTTTGAATTGTGTTTCTGTTAATAGAATTCCGTGGCGACGCTCCTCTCGTGGGCTCTTTCCTAATATGGTTCCATCTTTGACTGTCCATGTACCCCCAGGAAGAGCGCGCCATCCATTGAGTGTTTTTCCATCGAATATTGGCTTCCATTCATGAATGCCGAGGTCCTGTATTTTTATATTTTTCCAACGCACTTCATAAGGTCCATCAGCCTTGTTCCCTATGCCATGAACCTGGAGCCCGATGAATCCACTCTGTGTCATTGAGTCGACAAGGTCAGCCGCTGGGACTCCATTGAGCCAGGTCCTAATTGAATCACCAACTGCGCGTACCTTTATTTTGTTCCATTCATTTGGCTTGAAGGCTTTTCTCGCGGCTTCATTTTTGGACAGATCATTTAACCACCCCCTTCGCCCCTCATCATAGATACCTGCAGTCCACATACGGTTACGATCAGTGTCAGGATCAATTTCCACCTGATATCCGTAAACTCGTCCATTTTGATTTTCCTGGCTTCTTATCTGAACACCGGAATTGAGTCTGGGATCAATTTTGAATTCATATTCCAAGATAAAGTCACCATATTTTTTGTCTGTGCATAAAAAAGAGTTTGGAGTTCTGGGCACGGTCCGGCCAACGATGCAGTTCTCTTCGACTGAATATTTTGCTTTGCCGCCTTTCTGATTCCAGCCCTTTAAGGATTTACCATCAAATAGAGAGGTCCATTTTGCTTCATCGGCTCCACAAATTGGGGAGATGATAAATGCAAAAGCGGCAATGATTTGTAATGTTTTCATGAATTTAAATTTATGATTAATGTTAATGCGGTGATCAATTTGGTATAAGACTCGTTTCCTCCGTTATAAGTGTATTTGAGTTTATGATGATTCGGGGGCCATTTGGCAAAGAGATTTTTCTCAAAGAGAAAATAAGTGAAGTCAAATTCCTCGTATTGCCTATTTGATTGTGAATTTACCTTGTGAAGCAGTGAAGCTAACCCCGTCAGAAAAATTTACATTCACTGGTTCATTTCCTCCTGCAGAAACAATAATACCCTAATGCAGGTTCAGAGGACCGGAGAATATTATAGTATTCTCAAACTAGTGTCATGCAGTTTACCTATTTGCGGTCCGCGACTAACCAGTTAATTCCCGGATTGGCTCAATTCCTTGATCGACCAGATAATGAGGTCTGCCGCTCGAATCGCGAACAGTAGCTGAGTTGAGGTCAATTCCTATGTTGTGATATAGTGTTGCGAATACTTCCTGAAACTTTATGGGTCTTTCGTCGGGTTCCTCGCCTCTTGAATTCGTTGATCCGATCACCTGCCCAGTGTTCATGCCACCACCCGCGAGTAAGCAGAAATTGGCCTTTGGCCAATGATCGCGGCTGTTTTTCGCATTAATTTTAGGGGTCCTGCCAAATTCTCCCCACATCACTACGGAAACATCGTTTGAGAGTCCGCGCTCATGAATATCTGTGATGAGTGCGCTGAGTCCCTGATCCAAGAGAGGAAATTCTTCACGTGAACGGGGAAAATTCATACCGTCCCCACCGTGCCAATCCCACCTGCTATAGTTAAGAGACACTACCCTGGCACCGGCTTCGACGAGACGTCTAGCTACCAGAAAGTTTCTGATCATTTTTGGGGCTCCATCACGTTGATAGGTAGGATCATTGACCCCATAACGTTCAGCCACTTTTGGGTCTTCCTTGGAAATGTCCAGAGCATCAGTGAGGCCGCTGTCAGAAAGGATTTCCAGAGCCTGCTGGTTATAATTGTCGATACCTGACATTTGGCCCGTTGCATCAGCGTCACGTCTCATCTGATCGACGGAGGCTCGTAATTTTTCACGGTCCATTAACCTTTCTAAGGACATGCCCTTGAGAGTCATGCTTTGAGCCCTTGAATTTGGATCTTTTCCGACCATCCCCATCGGCGCGTGTTGAGTGCCGATGAAACCTCCGGTGCCCGCTTCTCCCCATGTTCTGTTTCCGGTCGGATACATTAGTGAGAGGTTCGCAGGAATTCCCGGGTTAGAGCCCTGAATTTTGGATACCCATGATCCGAATGATGGCCAGCCACCGGTCGGTTTTGGACCACCTTTTTTGTGTCCGGTCATGCACTGGTAGCAGTCGTGACCACCATCAGAATCAGAAAGGGATCTGATGATTGCATATTTGTCGGCAATTTTAGCGAGCCTAGGAAAGAGTTCGCAGATCTGAATTCCAGGAACGTTTGTACCTATTGGTCTAAATTCTCCTCGAATTTCAGATGGGGCGTCAGGTTTTAAATCAAACATATCGAGGTGAGACGGGCCACCGGGAAGATAGATGTTGATTATTGATTTGTTGGATGACCCAGTTTCTGCTTTCGATTCCATGGAAAGGAGCTGATTAAGCCCTAACCCTCCAGCGGCCATTCCTCCGACTTTTATAAAGTTACGCCTCGAATATCCATCACAATGGGTCGGGCCCTGATCAGATTTACCAAAAAGATTTAACATTAATATTTTTCCAAATAGTTAATGGATATTAATTTAACATCGAATTGGCATATTTGCCAAGTGTTAGATCACATTTTTTCTGGTGGAAAAATGCCCAGAAGGCCCAACCCATGCTTTAAAACGGCTGAAGTTGTTTGGCACAAGGCGAGTCTGGTATTTCTGGTGATTCCTTCAGCGCTTAGTACTGGGCACTGTTCATAGAATGAATGGAATGACTGAGCCAATTCATAAAGATAAGTGGCCAGAATATTGGGCCGATGATCCGAGAGTATTTCAGGCACGATTTCCCCGTACTGGCACAATTTCATGGAGATGGTTCTTTCGGCATCTTCGGATATGGATAATTTATCTGTAATTTCCGGTGAGTCATCTCCGAGTTTCCGGAAAATGGATCTGGTTCTGACATACGCATTGATCATGTAAGGGGCAGTGTTCCCCTGAAGGGATAACATCTTGTCCCATGAGAAAACATAATCACTTACTCTTGCCTGCGAGAGTTCCGCGTACTTGACTGCTCCGATGCCTATTTTCTCGGCCACGTTATCCTTTTCTTCTTCGGAGAGATTATGACTTTTCTCATCAACGACTTTCCTTGCCCTGTCAACGGCCTCCTGTAGAACGGAGCCGAGATCGGGGACTGACCCTTCTCTGGTCTTGAAAGGTTTTTTGTCATCTCCAAGGATTTTTCCGAATGAAATGTGTTTCAGGTTAGCATTAATTTTTCTTTGTCTTGCCACTTCGAAGAGTTGACGGAAGTGCAGTGACTGTCTGTCATCGACCACATAGAGTATGGTGTCGGCTTCTATTTCATTGACTCTGTGATCTATGGTTGCGATGTCCGTAGTGGCATAGTTAAATCCTCCGTCTTTTTTTCTGACGATGCAGGGAACGGGCATCCATTCTCCGTCCCTCTTCACAACTAATGGGTCATTCTTGGGTTCCAGTTCATTGTTTGAAAAAACACAGACTGCCCCATCGCTCTCTTGTGCAATTTTATTGGAAAGCAGTTCATCAACTAGAGGCCCTAGTTTGCTGTCGTAAAAGGATTCCCCAAGAGTAATGTCAAAAACAATTCCTAGACGGTCATAGATCTTTTGAGATCCTGCCATTGTGATTTCCTTGAAACGGTTCCAGAGGGCCAGGCTCTCTTCGTTTCCTGATTGGAGCCGAACCGTTTCCTCGAGACATGCCTTATTGACTTTCTCATCGGAATCAAATTGTTCTTTGACCATTTGATATAATCGAAGCAGCTCCCTGATAGGGTCTTTGCTGAAGTCTTCTTCGTTGAGGTGGTTCTTCCATCCATAGATGACCTGCCCGATAGGAGTGCCCCAGTCACCTATATGATTGTCCGCAATCACCTCATGGCCTAAGAATCTGCCCACTCTGACAAGGCAGTCACCAATGATTGTGCTACGGATATGCCCGATATGCATTGGCTTTGCTATGTTTGGTGATGAGAAATCTATTAAGATCTTTTCAGGGTCCGTTGTATTTTCCACGCCCAGACGAGAGCATTTCCTTATCTCATTGATTCGTGATTCAATCTCATTCTCATTGATTCTGAAGTTGATGAATCCTGGACCCGCTATTTCAGGTTCTTTGCAGATATCCTCAATCTCAAGTAATTCAATAATGTTAGCCGCGAGTTCTCTGGGAGCCGTTCCTAGACCCTTTGCCAGTGCCATCGCCGCGTTGGACTGGTAGTCTCCGAACCTAGTGTCAGCTGCGGCAGTGACTGAGGCCGAATATCCTTCAGGTATTTTTGAACTCTGTATCTTTTGAATTGCTTCATTTAGACGTTCGGTCAGTAGTTGGGTGAGTGTGAGCATTATTGTGCTGCTATTTTTTCATTTGGGTCTGGGTTTATTCCTGTTCCCTGAAAACATTAATGATGTCTTCTTTCGTCTTTGCTTCCAAGAGTTTTTCCCTGATCTCTCCTCGAGTGAAGAATTTTGCTATTGAAGCCAATGTTTGGAGGTGATTTTTGCCGTTCTCCGGAATAATAAAAAGGACAACAAAGTTGACCGGGTTATTATCGATTGATTCAAAATCGATGCCTTCCATTGATCTGCCAAAGATCATCTTTATTTCGGTAACTTGACTTGAGAATGTGTGGGGTATTGCCACGCCTGAACCAATTCCGGTCGTGGTCTTGTCTTCTCTTTCAATGAGTGAATGGATGGAATCTGTTTTACATGATTCAGTGATGATGCCTATTTTGAATAGTTCGTTGACTAGTTCTGTGATGGCATCGGAGCTGGTCGTTGCAATCAGCTCGGGAACGATTTGTCTTGTAGTTAGAGTGTTCGCCAGTTCCATTATTTGTTGCGGTAGTGGAATTTGAGGATCTGAGAAGCGGATGATTTAAAGATGGGGAGGAGGTCTTTATTTATGCTTTGCGTGATGTCGGTAAGTGATCCTGTGGGTCTTCTTGGTAATTGGCTTTTAGTAGTATTACTCAGATTCTCAGTCAAGGCCTTTTAAAAGCAAAGACACACTCAAAATGAATACAATTTTATACTTTTACTGTGCCATTTAAGTCGAATGGTCTTCATTATCCATTGAAAACTCAATGTTCTGGAACTTCGAGGGGATTTCATATTTTCCCGGTATTTCACCTTCAAAGATTTCATTGCCTCTGGATTCTTTTCCGGAAATGATCCATTGCCACAGGTGATATTTCATTCTTTCCAATATTTCAGGATTTTCATTACTTACATCTTTGGTGCAATTTGGATCACTCGGAATGTGATATAGCCTATGAATTGGGCTCTCTGCACCTGGAGTAAAGACTAGTTTCCATTCTTCTGTTCTTAGGCACCGCTCTTTTCCGGTTATGATTGAATCCCGGTACATTTCCTTAAGCACAATATGAAAATCAAAATCCTTATCGACGTACGTTAATTGATCCATGGAGGGGACCTTAAGAACGTTTTCCCCAGGTATCCTGCGTTGAATAAAAGGAAAGCCTGTTTCCCCGTAGAATGACAGATCTAAGGAGCGTTGATCATTTTCAATGCAGGGCATGAGACTTACTCCTTCGAATCTGTTTTCATTTGGATGCTCAGTGAGTTCAAGGAGAGTCGGTGATATGTCAATGTTACGAACGATCTGATCTATTTTTTTTGGTTCCATGCCCGGCACGTACAGGATGCATGGGACCAGATTTCCCTGATCTCCTCCGTTGAAGCTGACTCCATGTGTGATTGTGGTGTTAGGTTCAAAGAGGTCCTCTCCATGGTCCGAGGTGATTAGGATGATCGTGTTGTCCATCAGTTCTTGCTGCTTCAGAGTCTCCAGTATTTGGCCTACACATTCATCGAAGCGACTCACGCATCCGTCATACAGATCGATGATGTGCTGTTTTTCCTTATCAGTGTATGATGTGTAGGGCCTGTCCCAGGATGGGTTTGAAACAAATTCGTTTGGGTCAAAATGGACCTGATATTTGTTAGGTCCTTTGTAATCCGGATCGGTCCATTTTTCATAATAAGGATACGGAGCGTGGTATGCAAAATGGTTGCACCCCGTAAATATAGTATAGAAAAATGGCCTGTCTTTGTTCTTCCGGTACTTGATTTTGGCAATGGCTCTGTCTGTGACGACTTCGGTCCTGAGGTAATGTGCGAATGATTCCAGTTTCGGGAAGAGCCAATAGCCGAATTTATTGTCAAAATATAGAGGAATGACCGGATGAGAAAGGTACAGGGCCTGGCTCAGCCAAATACGGAACGAGTCAAATTCAGAAACTTGGACATTCTCAAATCCCATGGGAACTTCGTTGAATATTGCACTGCACCAGTCGCCGATCACCGCAGTTTCGTATCCTGAATCAGCTAAAATTTGAGGGAGTTTTGGTGATTGATTATTTACCCTATTAATGACTTCCTTGGAAGGGAACATTTGCCGTGCTCCATGTGAGTGCGGGTATTGTGAGCTGAACAGTCCGATCATGGATTCGAGAGTCGATCCGATCGGAGTGAAGCATTTGGTAAAGTTTTGTGATTGGGCCGCTAGCCTATCAATGTTCGGAGACGTTTTGCGTTCATATCCATTGCAGGAGAGGTGATCGGGGCGAAGTGAATCTGATGCAATAATAATTATGTTCGGTTTTTCTGAATCCTTAGTGAGGCCGGCCTGAAGAATCTTAATTAATATACTCAAAGAGAAAACAATCCCTGCTGTCACTATGATTGGTGCAAGTCTGAATCTGAGTTTGCCCATTGCCTTTGGTAATGAGAGCAGGAACCGGATCCAGAAAACTGAAACGGCCAGTAAAATGACAATTGGGATTCCGTTGAGCAGGGTCCAAAGAGTGATGCTTTTAAGAATTCCTGGAGCGCCAGGCATGATTTGTGATTGCCATTCGGGAATCCATTGGGCTACGAAGTAAGGCTTGAAGACCATCATCCGGAAAATCAGTGCGGAGAGGCTAATTAGCATAAGGAAAAAAGTTCTCAGTATGACCGATTTTCGCGTGAACTGGCGCTTGCCTATCCATAATTTCACTATTGGAAAGAGGACAACCACATAACAGGCTGAAATGATCAGGTAGCCTCTGAGCAGTGACAAGCTACTCATTACCATGTAAAGTCCATGGTCCTTTACTGCCCCTTCCGCGAAAGAACTGTCAATTTCAGCTGCCTGAGTCAGTAAGAGGGAACAACTTACAATGTATAAAACTGAGTGGAAAAAGATGACGCTGAGGGCGACCCAAAGGAAGATCGCTGTTCCCTTTTTAGCCTCAGTGCTTGTTTGCGCTATGTCTTGAAGCGCTTTACCCATTGATTTTCCTTTTTTCTTTTCAGATTACTATGCCTGATCGGGTGAGGCTCCGTACAGTCATTGGAAAATAAAACAATGGTAGTTAAGAATGCAACTTAATAGTGCTTTCGTGCCGCGGATTTATGGGTAATAATTAACATGTTAGGATGAACAAGGATCATTGCCCAGAACCACTGACTTCGGATGGTCATAAAAAGTCATTCGTCCAATTATTGGGATGGGTAGTGGGGGCCCTGTGCCTTTCAGTTCCATACAATCTATTTTGGAAATTGGGGAATGGTTTATTGGCGGCAAATATATTAATTAGTTTGATCCTTGCGNTTANGGGAATCGTTCTAGCGGCGACTCTTATCAGGTGGAAGCAGCATCGATCAGTTCAATTGCTCCCGATTTCAAAGTGCTGGTCCAAATCTGAATGGAGATGCAATGGTCTTTTCTGGGCAATTGTATTTCTCCTGCTTGTCTGCGGCGATTTTTATGTACTGTTTGCCGTGGGCACTGGTAATGCGGTGGAGCTCATTGGTTCCTCAGTCGGCCGGTTGACCACACAGGCAGCGTCTGTCCTTTTACTCTTATTTATTTTACAGTCCGTCCTTAGTATGACCCCGAGGCCTTTCCGGCCAATTGTTATTCTGGTCTTTTCATTGTCCCCGTTTTTGGTCGTTAGTGATTTTCTTTTGAAGCAGTACTGGAACCATTCGCTTTTTGCCTTTGTCAATTCCCTCACCGCTTCGGGAAGCTTTGACTTGACTAAAGAGATTGCAGCGTCCGGCCTCGACATGACGGTCAATCAGTTCTTTGGCATTTTGTTGCTGGTACTGATCGGTTCTTTTCTGTTTTATCTTTGCACGTCTTTGGTCAGGTTCCGTGCAAAGAACCGTGTCGTTCTGAGCGTGGCTTTATTTTGTTGGATATGTACTGTGGCAGAGTCCGGGCTCAGTCATCTTTACAAGCGTAGCGAGGAGTGGCAGCGGCATCATAAATTATTTGGTACTCATATAGGAATCTTTGCGCCTCCCGCGGGATTTGAAAAGATGGACGTGGCTTTTAGGGAAATGTCTCCTGCTCCAGTCAGGAATGAGCTTCTTAAGGGCTTAGAGGACGCTCCTCATTTGCAAAAGCCTGACGTGTATGTTTTTATGATTGAGAGTTGGAGGTCCGATTCGATTACTCCGGAAGTTGCCCCGTTCCTTCATCGTTTCCGTAATGAAGAGGCTCAGGACCTGGGGAGGACATTCGCCGGTTCAAACTGCACTCCTCTTTCCTGGTTCTCAATGCTCCACAGCCGAATTGCAATTCATTGGGGAGAAGCCATAAAACAAAAGGATGGCGAAAATGGATTCGCAGGAGCCTATCCGCTTCAGGTCCTTAAAAAGATCGGTTATGAAATACAGGTCAGAGCAGTCTGTGATCTGAATTACAGGGAACTTGGTCCTTTGAACTTTGGAGCCGACAATTATTTGGCGGACATGATGATTGATGATTCGGAGGATGCCTTGCCCGGGCCTATCCCGGAACGTGAAAAGTTAATAATGAGCGGCCAGCGCGAATACATTAATTCTGATCCGGAATCACCGCAGTTCCATTTCACTGCTCTCGATTCGCCTCATTATAATTATTATTGGCCCTCAGACTTTGAGCAACTTCATGAAAATTGCGCAAACTATGTTCCAGGTAATCTTGTCCCGAGCGATGAGGCCATTGGTCAGGTAATAAGGCGTTATCAGAATGCTGTGCACTGGGTAGATTATGCGATAGAGGAATTCGTTGATTTTCTTAAATTCAAAGGTCGCTATGATAATAGTGTCATTATTATTACCGGGGACCATGGTGAGGAATTTCAGGAAGAGGGTAGCTGGTTCCATTGTTCTTCATTGAACAAGTACCAGACAGAAGTTCCCATTATCATTAAGTGGCCAGATTGGGTCAAGGATCTCCCGGCACAAGATAATGTGAGTCACTATGACGTGATGCCCAGTCTCCTCAATTTAATCGGTCTGGATCCGAAATATTATGAGGACCTTGCCGGGCAGTCCTTATTTGATTATCAGGNTTCGCCGCGCGAAGCTGTTCTTTCGACCGTTCACCGGGGAGAGTCCGGCATCGGAGTCTGCCTCATTGGTGAGGGCCGCAAAGTTAAGTTTTCCTTCCCTGGTCCCTGGAGNACTAGCGTTCCAAAGCAGCTAGTAGTCTGTGAGTACTCGGACATCATGGACAGGCCCATGGACTTCAGGAAAGAGATCGGAGCACGGACCCATACTGATTATATCAGGCAGCAGTTTCCCCGATCAAGTTCGCGTTTCTTTGAACGTTTCGAGAAGCACTCTAGTCAGTGATCTGTATCTTTATTTCGTCTGAATTTGCTTTGAGTTCGGGGGCGTACATTGCTTCGGCCCGGCTCGGTAAAGCGCTGAACTTTCCAGGAGTCTCGGCCCTCATGCGGTAACTGAGACTGTGCTTGCCTCTTGCAAGGGACCTGACAAAGAAAGTGACTTTCTGGTCCCTCAGTTCCATGTAGGCGCCCATGCCGTTACGCGAATAACCGCTACGCAGATCGACGGGCTCGAATCCGGCAGCTTTCATGTCTTCGAACATTAGGTATTCGTAGTCATTCTTGCTTTCGATCGTGAGTTCGATTTCGACGAGTTCGCCGCTCTTAATGGAGTCACCGGTTTTGAGTTTTGACCGTTTGTATTTCTCCACTTTCTGNTNCACGGACTGNCCCCTNGAGCCGACGTTCTTGATCGTTTTATNCTCGGGAGTCAGTTTGTAATATTCACGGTTCACTTTCACTTCAAGGCCTGCCTTGGTGATGAAGTCCTCAAGCGTGAAGTTTGTCAGGTAAGCATTGAAGTAGAGTGGACCCTTGCCCTTTTTCCTGAATTCGAGCTTATGGTCGCCAGTATCAACAGCGTCCCCTTCAAGGACGAGCTTATTATCAAAATTGAAGATATTATCCTTGTTGATNTTTACCTCTTTTAGCTTCTTCCCGTTCAATAAGATTTCGACAGTCATGTCGGGCTCAGATTCACCNGTNGCACGGACATAGTCGGCCAGAGCCTCGATGCAGATTGCAGTGTCTCTGGTACTGTTCCAGTAAGTTGCATGCTTTCGGTTATTGATCAGGTACTTTGCTAGTCCGCTCGCTTGCGGTGATTTGGGTTTGACCGCTGCNAGTAACTTCAAGTAATAGGCCTGCGATTCAAATTCACTGCCGTACCAGTTCCACCAGTACCCGCCGTTCTTCAGATCGAGGTAAGCGCTCTGGTTCTCTTTATCGATGACGAGGAACTGCTCGACATTGCGTATCAACATGTCGCGTTCCTCGACCCTGTTGATTTTGTGCATCGCGAGCCCGAGCATTGACTTTGAGTACACGGTCAGCTGGTTCCGGTCCCGGTAAAGGAAATCACGCATTTCGGCATTCACTTTGTCCGCATCGCAGAGGACCATGAAGATGAACGCGTCGAGATTATCGGCATGATCTTTCCAGCGTTTGTTTTTGTCCTTATCGACCGAGTTTTTGATCAGCTGGACCTGCTCTTTCTGGTGCCTCTGGAGCCAGGCAATGCCTTTCTCAAGTGTCCCCGGGACCAGTGCAATGTCATTTTCGCGGGCCAGTTGGAGTCCATGAACGACCACAGCTGACGTGTGAGGGTATGACCTTTCCCGTGGNCCGTANAACCATCCCCATCCTCCGTCAGAATTCTGCATGGATGTGAGCCTCTCNACACCTTCCTTGACCATTTTATCCACTTCCTTGTCATCGAAGACCGGGTTCTTGTCTGACTTTTTCCATTGCTTGGCGCNTTTTTTGTCCTTGCCAATTTCCTGGGCATTCAGGTTACTGCGCTTCTTCTTGATGTCCTTAAGGTTGAGNCCCATGTTCATCAGGATTTTCTGGGTAATGACTGTCGGGAGGAAACGGTTCAGTGTCTGTTCGGTGCAACCGTAAGGATAATCTGTCAGGTACGGAAGAGCATCGACCATCGCAGTGGCAAGGCTCGGTGAGTACCTCACNTCTAGCCTTGTCTGTTCTGGTCGGCGCTGTGCCGGGACACTCAGTTTAATTTCCGCGGTCTTTTGTTCGGGACTGATGGCACCACTGAATGAGTCGGTTTTAAGCATGCCGTGAACTAGGACCGGATAACTCATCTGCATCGCATCAGACTCCTCATCGGTCAGAGCCTTCATGGTAATGGAGGCCTCACCTTCGCGGACAGCCTTCACGATCCAGTCCACTTTCTTTTCTCCTCCTGCCGGNACGGTAATTGTTTTGCTCGNTGTCCCTTCCTTCATGACTTTCATTGANTCACCTTCGAGGCCAATCTCTACCCTGACCTTCTTTTCCTCCTTCAGGTAATTATGAACGTTNGCAGTGAGGGTCACTTCGTCCTTCTCGACAAAGAAACGCGGGGCCTGCATGCGGATGATGAGGTCCTTACTGGTGATTACTTCGGCCTCGCCCTGTCCCACTTTGGTNCCGTGGCCCATTGCCCATGTTTTTATTTTCCAGGTCGTGAGATTNTCGGGCATATCGATCTCAATTTCNGCGAGCCCGTTCTTATCCGTGTCCAGTTTTGATGCCCAGAACGCGAGATCAGCAAAGTTGCTTCGGATCGTTGGCTGAACCTCAGCCNTTGCCGAGCCCTGACCTTCAGCTCTTCCGCCAGCGCCTCCACCAAATGCATCATCTAATNGAATGTCTCCNTCCGCTGCGAAGTCCGCTCCCTCCGCCAGCGCTGCGCTATCTGCAAATGCTTCTGGGGCACTAAGTAATTTCGCACTTTGNTTGAAGCTAGCTCTCTTCGCTAATCGGCCCACTGAACGATTTCTACTCGCATTGAGCGAAAGTCTTTCTTCTCCACTCTTTTCGAGACTGTTGAGTTCGTCCGCGACTGAATTGCCAAAGGCGCCGATACTTCCCATTCCTTTCTGGCCCTTGAGGACGATGTTATGGAACCAGCGGTTCAGGTTGAATTCCGTGTTCCTGCTATGGTGACGTCGCCACTTCCAGAAGAAGTCCTTAATTTCAGGAACGTTAGAGCCTCCGGAAATGTACTCGATGGCCTTATCGTAAACGGTGACGACGGTCGTGCCCACGAAGGGTTCACCGTCAAGGTCAGTGAGCTTGACTTTGACCTTCGCCGGTGCACCGGGCTTGTAACGTGTTTCGTCCGGAAGGACTTCGACGTTCAGGATTCTCTTTTCCGGAGGAACAATGATTTCACGGGTCTCCTCGTAGATCTTTCCTCCGCTGATAGTGAAGGCTTCGATAAAGAAGTTAGGCATGTCTTTCTTGGTCACCTCAATTTCAGCGACGGTACTCTTTCCGTCCACACGTATGATTTTTGGTGGCAGGTAAACCCCGTTCGTGGGGCGCACAAACAGAGCCACTGTGCTGTCCTTTCTTTCCGTATTGACCATCAATTCGATGGTTTCCCCGGCCTGATATTCTTTCTTGTCACTGATAATTTCAATGTCATTGAAGCGGAACTCTTTACCGTCAAATCCTTCGCCCCTGACCACAAAGACATATCCTCCCTCGATGCTGTGTCCTGCCTTGTCCTTGAGTGTGTAACTGAGACGGTACTGGCCCTTTGCCGAGGCCTTGAGCTGTTGTTGAATCTGACCACCCTTGCCCGTGTCAATGTCCCATGAGGCGATTGTTTTCTCGTCCGGAATTCCCTCATCATTGTACTCGATCTTAAGTAATTTGAGTGTCCCTTCTCCCTCGACTCCCTTACCGTCCAGTGTCCGGGCATTTGCGCGGGCCTGAATCACATCACCGACGCGGTAATAGCCGCGGTCCAGCCAGAGGTTCACTTTGAAGGGTTTTCTGGCCACGAGAACGGACCCGTTACCAACAATGGTCCTTCTGGACTCGTCACGGACCTCGGCTGTGATTGAATATTTATGATCAATGTCACCGTGCATTGCCTTGGCTAAGGCAGTGTCGATTTCAATTTCAACGGTCCCGTCAGCACCGATTTTAACTTCGCTCTCCAATACTACTTCCGGAGGCATATTGCCTCTCGGCCACCACCAGTGAATGGGTCTTCTGCAGCCCCAGTTCCTCCACCCTGGGTACCAGTCATAGTCGTAACTGAACCACCAGTAACCCGAACCGTAGAACCAGTCCCAGGGCATGGGAGCAAACCATCTACTGTCATGTTCGCTGCGCATGACTTTATATTTGACGGTCGCGTTCTGGACCGGTGCCCCGAAAAGATACTTTGCCGTGACCTTTGCTGGGACCTTCTCACCGAGCATTACCGGCTCGGATGGCGAATCGATGGTCACTTCAAATTCAGGTTTTTTGTATTCCTCGACTCTCTGAAAGTATTGCCGCCATGGGCCATGTGCCTTCCCTGGTGCAGGATATTGATGCGGTACACACCGAGAGTAGCATTTTCAGGCAATGCGATTTTGTCGGTGAATCCGCCGTACTGGTCCGCCTTTAACTGCTTTTCGTAAATTTTCTCGCCCTTTGGATTGTTGATCAGGATGTTGAATTCTTTTCCTGCGAACTGGCTCTTGTCTTCCTTGTCGTACTGTGAGTGTCGGACCCATGCCTTGAAATTGACTTCCTGGTTGGGCCGGTAAACTGGTCTGTCAGTGATGAAGATGGCCTTAGTCGTATTGTATGTCTGGTCATGGATCCGGTTGTACCACACGCCCGAGAATCCGTGATAAGCGAAACGCCCGTCATCGGTAGTCGCGGTGATGAGCCATTGCATTTGGTTAGGCATCCTGTCAGCTCCGAGAATGATTTGGCCCTCCTCGTCGGTAAATTCTGCGAACTGTTTGGTGATCACATTGTATCGGCGCTTGGGCTGAAGAATCTTATTCCTTTTCAGGTACTCGACTCGGTAACCGAAGAACTCGACGTTCGCCTTTTCGATGGGGGTCCCGTTCAGAGCGTCTCCGACAAAGTAGAACGATTTCTGGTCCAGTGGCTTTTTAACGATCGCGGTGTCTGAGACCCAGACGATGATATTGGATGTGTTGCCTTTTGTCATTTTAGCCTTGAGGAGGTAAGCCCCGGGCTTAGTCAGAGGAGTCACGATATCGATCCTCTTGTCCCAGTGATTTTTCCTTGGTTCGAGCCGGAGTTCCCAGTCAGCAATGCTCTCGCCGACGTACTTTTTCATCTGATCATTGATTAGGCTGTAACCGATGTTTCCGATGTTGACCTGACGATTGTCAATCTGACTGGGATTGCTTTTTAGATGAGACTTAACGTCATCGAGTAGTTTTCTTACATCGATAGTGAACGCTTCGAACTTGACCTCTTCACCGTTACGGAAAACGAATCCGAGAGAAGGTTTTTCACCTGCCGGATGAGTTTGTGTTCCATCAAAGCGTCCCCAGTTATCAAGGATCTGATTTAGCCGGTCCACTTTCCATTTGTTTTTGCCTCCAGGACCGAACTTCTCGATGCTCTTTTGCCAATACTTTGCCGCTTCAGGATATTGTCTCCTGTTTTCAAAGATAGAAGCAAGATCATTAGTTGCCCTTTCAGCTAAAGTTTTATCTTCGATTTCCGCGACTTGCTGTAACTGAGTGATATGATTGTGCTCATCAGGCAAGGTGATCCTTTTGACTCCAGTCGCGAGTCGAGCGATCGTTTCATTTTCCTTGAGTGTATGAAGTTCGTACGTTCCGCTCTCGTTCTTCTTTCCCTGGTCCGGGCTTCGCTGACCAAAGAATCCTCCGAACCCCCATTGTTGCATTGTCTGGACGCCGAACTGATTGCGCAGGAATGAGATCCATTGATACTTGGCGTTGCCGGCCAGGGCAGGGGAGATTTCACCTGCTTCGGTCAGAAGGAATCTCCAACGTTCTCCGTCATTCTTTGCCTCGTTCCACGCTGAGGGAAGTGCATAAAGGACCGGACTTCCATCCTCATTGACTGGAGTGCCCACGTTACGGGCCCCATAATAACCACCATCCTGAAAGTCAGGTATTTCTTTGAAGTTGGTAAGGTTCTGAAGTCTCCAAGACTCACTGCTGCCACGGTTACTGCGTATCGAATTTGCAAATTCGAGATAGAAGTTCCCGAGCGCGGCCTTGTCCTCTTCTCCTTCTGAGGATTTCATTGCCTGTTCCATTAGGGCAAGAGACTTGACCCGGTCCCGCTCATAAGCGTTCACGTACTTTCCTCCTCCGCGGTGATGTCCCCGCTTAAATTCACCGCTGATTAAATAACCCATGTGTTGCATGCCCATGTAAATTTTCGCCGCGCTGGCGAGTATCCTCCAATCGTCCGGATATTTTTCAGTCACACTCTCAAGGAACTTGTCAATGTCCTGAATCTGGCCGGTCCTGTTAAGGCATCTCCACGCGTTTTGCAGATCCCCAGCAGCGTTGGAACCTGAATTGCCTTCTCCCATAAGGAGCCCCTCGTAAGCTTCATAGGCCTCTTTCCAGTTCCCGTCCTTTTGTAACTTGTTGGCCTTTTTGCGGGCATCATTTAAGGATTGTTCTTCAGCATTACAGATCAGCGAAAAAGCAAAGAAAGTGAGTATAAGAGGGATAATTGATCTCATTATTGTTTAAGATTTACACAATTATAACGCTACGGGGGAACAGATCCTTAGAAATTTCTTTAACTTTTTCAAATAGTGAACGATGAGCGGACTCAGGATTGGCTTGTTAAGGCCTTTTTGTGGTGTTAAAAGGCCTTCTTGAAGAGTTCATTCCAGTCCCTGGCCTTGGTTCTGATCCTTTTTGGAAGGCTTAACACTTTATGCGCTGAGGGACCCGAAGCGGCGTTACCGCCGCTCTTGCAATTTGCTGACGGCAAAAGAGTCAGTTCATTAGCTGAATGGGACCAGCGCCGCGAGGAGATCAGGGATCTTCTCGTTAAGTATTTCATCGGGACTTTTCCGGAAAAGGTTCCGAAAATAATAAAGACTGAAATGATCTCAGAGGCGGACGGTGATAAGGACTCCATTAGGCGCAGGATCAGGATCACCTTTGCTACTCCTAACCGTGCCTCATTTGATATGGATATCTGGTCACCAAAAGGAGCCGGTCCATTTCCGTTACTTCTTACTGCTCCAAGGTTTTACCAGCGATACTGGGCCGAGGATGCTTTGGACCGCGGCTATGCGGTTTGTCTTTTTCCTGGAGTCGACAGTCATCACAGTGAACCGGATTATCCAAGTTTTGATAGTGTGTGGCAGAAGTTCCGGGCCGAGTACCCGGAATCGACATGGACTGAGATCAGTTCCAAGGGCTGGCTAGCGAGCCGCTGCATCGATTATCTTCTAAGTGAAGGATCAGTGACGAAAGTGGATCCTTCCAGGATAGCGATTATCGGTTTTTCGCGTTACGGTAAGCAGGCCATGATCGCGGCCGCATTCGATTCCAGGATCAGTTGCGTCGTCGCGAGGAGTCCTGGTTCACCCGCCTCATGTCCTTACCGTTTCACTAGCCGCAACACTTTTGCTGAAGCTCCTTCCGATTTTCCTAGTCAGTGGTTCTTGCCTTCGTTGAGAAAATATATTGGACGGGAACATCAGTTGCCGATCGATGCGCATGGCTGGTACGCCCTGATCGCGCCTCGCCATTGTCTCATTCACACCGCACACAATGACGGTGCTGAGCCGAGTTTTGCTGTTGAGAAGGCCTACATTGAGGGTCGCTCCGTTTACCGGTTACTTGGGGCCGCTAATCACCTGAGAGTCGATTACCGTGAAGGGGGTCATTCCTCTGGCCCGCCTCCCGAGTCAGTTAGCCGCGATGACCGGCAAAGGAATCTGGACTGGATTGATCTCGCTTTCGGAAGAGGGAACATCGGTCCTGAGCATTTCCCCGAAGAATTAATTCATGACTTTGATTGGAAAGAATGGAGGTCAGGTCAAAAAGATTCTGACATTAAGGTTTCGACCAATGGATCGACTCTCGAAAAGATCCGCTGGACCATGGGCGTTGAGCCTGAGGAGATCATCAATGAGAAGAAAGGCGATTATCTTAGTGACAAAGAGTCCGAGTTGATGACGCATGATCGCTGGGCCCCGTCCGGCATTCTCAGAGCCCCGATCAGGTTCGGTCATGGGGTCCGGGGGAACCTGTATTACAAGGAGGGGTCAAAGGGTCCTGTCCCGGTAGTGGTTTGGTTACATCCTCTGTCCTATCATAGCGGCTATAATGAGGGGTACGGTGTGCAGGGAACGACCATCTATCACCGCCTCGCCCAGAACGGATTTGCAGTTATCGCTTACGATCAGTGCGGATTTGGCCTGAGGCTCCTCGAAGGANGTGATTTTTATAATAAATTCCCTAAATGGTCGAGGCTCGGACGGATGGTCATGGATGCTAGGGACGCGGTCAGTTTCGCAGTGGACCCTGAAGGTAATTCCAAGGTTCCGGTACCNGNCATGGATAAGAAAAGAATCTTTCTTCTCGGTTATTCGACCGGATCACTCGTTGCGATGCATGCCGCTGCTGAGGATCCTAGAGTCGCGGGCGTTGCATGCTTCAGTGGTTGGAGTCCTTTAAAGGATCCTAGTAAGGAAAAGATGACCGGAGGAAATTGGCGGATCTGGGGCCTCCATGCTTTGCAACCGAGGCTAGGTCTATTTGATGGGCATGAAAAGTCGATTCCNTATGATTACGATGCCATTTTCCGGCTCATCATNCCCAGGCCCATGTTGCTGGTCACTCCGAAAAGGAACCGCTACGCGGATCATGATGCGATCACCGATTTACTTCGAAGCCTTAAGTCCAAGGATCCTGATGCATTTAAGGATTCTCTTACCTGGCTGGNACCGGACGATGTTGACCGNTTTCAGAAAGATCAGCATATGAANTTNATTAATTGGTTCAGGTCCCTGGACTAATCTAATTAGAGCTCCGGTTTCTTTATCTTTTTGCGGAGNCTNGTCCTTCCTCCTGAACGAGATCTGAAAGGGTTGAACNCNTCATCTGAACCGTCCCTCTTGATGTGATAAACTATTTCAAGGAGTTCACCTAACCTGCCTCCCGGNAGGCCCCCATTGTACTGGAACCATTCTAGGTATTCGAAGGGAAGGTCATATATAGGTACACCGGACGGTGGATATTCTTTTGGTCCGTACTTACCGAACGGCATTCGGGTACGGCTGATCTCAATCATCGTCTCAGCGAACTCTTCAGGGTCAAGCAAATCTACAATAAGTTATTAAGTGCAATTTAGCAGGATCCTATTAGTCGCCAAATACCAATTTATCAGTTAAGTTTAATTTGTGGGAGCATTCTTTGAGAACATTTCCGAGTACTGGCAAATGTATCTGGTATTTGCGGTCCTTGTCTTTGCCGGGATTTCATTTATCCGTGAATGGATGCCTCCGGACATGGTTGCGATGTTTTCTCTGGGCATTGTCCTGTTGCCCGGTATTTTCGGTTTAAATATTCTGAGTGCGGACGAACTGACGAGCGCTTTCAGTAACCCGGCACCACTCACGATAGCCTGCATGTTTGTGATGAGTGCCGGACTCGAGAAGAGCGGTTGTATACGGGCCCTCGGTGCGGGCTTTAAAAGTATTGCAGGAGGCACTGAGCTGAGGGCTCTTATCATCCTTATGGGATTGGGGGCTGNCCTCTCCGCNTTTGTCAATAATACNCCGGTCGTTGTCGTCTTCCTGCCAATAGTTTTATCACTCGCTAAGTCAACAAAACTCAAATCATCTAGGCTCCTGATGCCGCTCTCATTTGCCTGTATCCTTGGNGGAACCTGTACCCTGACCGGTTCNTCGACGAACNTGATAATTGACGGCATTTCACAGAAGCAGGGACTCGAACCCTTTTCAATGTTTGAGCTTACCAAGTTAGGAGCCATCTATGCTGCGGTCGGTTTTCTTTACATGCTGACGGTGGGGAGGAAATTATTACCGAAGCATGACTCCATTGCCGTTGACCTTTCGCAGTCAGAGGAACGTGAATTTCTGACTCAGGTCGTTGTGAATGCGAATTCTCCGATGATTGGAAAGACCATACCGGAGACCTTATCCAAACTCATTAAAGAGGCCAGAGTCATTGAAGTGAGAAGGCGCGGTGTTCCGGTCCAGGAGCCGCTCNATCATCTNCAGATAGAGGAAAAGGACAGGATTCTGATTTCAGTGCATGGAGATGATTTTCAGGACCTGAAGGACACTGAGGGTCTGCGCCTCACCGCTTACCAGAACCTCAAACTTGAGGCTCTAGAACGCCGTCCAGCGATGCTACTTGAGGGAATCATTGGACCACAGAGCCGAATCATCGGCCGCACACTCAAGGAGTTGAAATTCCGCCAACGTTTCGGAGTCCTGATCCTCGGAATTCACCGTCAGAGCGGTGATTTCCGTAAGAACTTTGAAGATGTCCGTATCCATTCTGGAGACACTCTCATCATTGAGGGTCCTCCGCAGGCCATTGCAAGGGTACGCAAAGAAAAGGACTTTGTGAGTCTTTCCGAACCCCCTGAGCCACCAGTTCGCCGTGGAAAGGCNCTCCTCGCNGCTTCCATTACCTTTGGATTCGTGTTAGCTGCCAGTTTTTCCGGTCAGCCGATTTTTATGATTGCTTTACTCGCTTCTCTTGCGATGCTCGCGACTCGGTGCCTCGATCCTGCTGACGCTTATAACGCGGTGAGCTGGAACATTATCTTTTTAATCATTGGAATGCTTGGTCTGGGCAAGGCCATGGAAGTGACTGGTGGTGCGGAGCTCATGGCTAATGGTGTCATAAGTGTCTTTGGTAGTTCTTCGCCGGTCATTATTTTGGCAGTCGTTTATCTTTTAAGTTCTATTCTCACTGAACTCATCAGTAACAACGCGGTCGCGGTGTTACTGACCCCGATCGTGGTTGGAATTGCCACTTCTCTTGGGATCGAGCCGAGGCCCCTCATTGTGGCAATGATGTTTGGGTGCAGTGCGAGTTTCGCGACTCCAATAGGCTATCAGACGAACACGTATGTTTATGGGGCCGGCGGGTACAGGTTCTCGGATTTTCTCAGAGTAGGAGTGCCACTTAACCTGATGCTTTGGATCGTAGCGACTCTTCTGATACCTGTTTTCTGGCCTTTCTGATTTGATTAATTTATTCGGGCCTCATGCCTCCTCGGACTTTTCCGGCCCTGTGGTCTCCATAATTGTCCTCAAAGAGAGGATCAATGGGTCTGTTATTTGGTGGAGAGATCCAGGCCCTGAGGATGTGCCGTTTCTTTTCAGGCTCGGGAAAATCAATGAACTCTGAACGTCGGTGAAGAGTGGTCCAGTTATTGAGGAAAAGAATGTCCCCCGGTCTTTGCCTGAAATTGAAATGCATTTCGGTTAAGGATGCTGTTTCCTCAATCGCATCTAAGGCCCTTTTCTGTTCCTCGGACATGTCCGGTAATTCCGGCATAGCGTACGCTCGGTCAATAAGGACACGCAAAAGGTTGCAGGCAAACTTACCTTCCGTCACAGAAAATATCGGCTGTCTACAATATGGAAGCTCATTTCCGGTGTCCACATTGTGGCGCCTGTAATAGAACGGTTCGTAAAGGTANTTGATGAGCCCAGGTTCATTTTCTACCAGATGATTGTGAATGGCAATTGAACTGACAATTTGATTCTCTCCTCCCGACATTGCCTGTTTCAGACAGAGAAATCCAATCACGTCACATCGGTCAGAATGAAAGGATAGTTTTTTTCTTGTGTTCGGTCCGCGTGATCTTGGATCATCTTCTTTGTATCCTGAATCCCTCACGCTGAAAATCAACTCACCTTCCGAGCTCTGTGATACGAGCGTACCGATCAGTGANGCTAAAATTGAAAATAATTTCTTTGCTTCACNTTCATTAAGATCGTGGACCGGACAATTACGGATCAGAACGACTCCNGGTCCNTTCTCCAGTGTTTCCCGTGCATCTGCGAATAATTGTGTNATGGACGA
The DNA here is from genome assembly GCA_002708885.1 of Verrucomicrobiales bacterium. Taxonomy (GTDB): domain Bacteria; phylum Verrucomicrobiota; class Verrucomicrobiia; order Verrucomicrobiales; family DEV007; genus EC70. The sequence continues at coordinate 22,403 of PAPL01000045.1, forward strand.
GTTCTTCTGTCCGTTTCCNGAAATAAGTTCATTAATTTCCTTTATATGGTTTTCTGTAAGATCNATTTGCCAGTCAGGTTGACCGGAAATTTCTTTTCCTTTCCATGAGCCGGANGAATTAATTATGGAAAATGAACTCATTTTTCTTCGCTAAAAAATATCATCACAATTAGGGTTGAAGGGAAATTGATTTTTTCTAACGAATCGACAATATTATTACCATTAATTATGGAAATGAAGAAACTGGTCCTACTTAACGTTTTCTGGGCTCTGATCGCGGCAGGCGCTTTTTTTGCAGGGAACAAGAAAGATCAAGGGTCAGTTAATCCTGACCAGACCGCGGACCAAACTAATAATAATTACGCCGGATCGGACAGTTCTCTTGCGAGCGGGTCAGGCCGGTCTTCCAAGGCCCCCGGTTCATCGTCTCTCGTCAGCAAGAACAAAGGTGGTGTCCTTGAAAACATAAACTCTCTTTCCGGAGAATTGAGTCGCCGCATCAGTGCTGCGCTCGTTGACCCTGATCCGATNCGGCGTAATGCGAGTGTTTCTCAGATGCTTCTCGAGCTTGANCAATCCAATGTTTCTGAAATTCTCAGCGCATTTGAAAATGCTCCCGGAGGAAGAGACAATGACAGGTTCTTTAATGATTTTCTTTTTGCCTGGGCAAGGATTTCTGGTGAAGAGGCCGTTAAGTATGCCATGGATCCGGAATCTCCAAAGAGGACCCGAGGAGACGAGGTCACTGCAGTTTCCGGATGGGCTGCAGTTGATCCTGATGCGGCTAGGCAATTTGTCGATGGAGTAGAGAACAGTGATGTGAGGCAGTGGATGCATTTGGGTGTTCTGAGGGAGATGGTCCAGAGCGATCTAGACGGTGCCATTTCCTATTCTGAGCAGAATGTAAAGTCCAGGGCCAGGGGAGAGCAGATGGACCGAATAGCTGAAGCATTGGTTAAGGAGAGAGGAGAACAGGCCCTCATTGATTGGATCAACGNAATCGATCATACAAAGAAAGAGAATGATATGCTTTCTTATAAAAGTTATGCGGTAAGGATAGCGCTGGACAGGACATTGAAAAGTAATCCGGAAATGGCCCTTAAGTTTGTTACTGATAATGCACAAGAACCTTACCTCACTTCCGATACTCTCGAACGTGCATCAAGAGCTGCTGGAGATTCTATGCAGGAAGAAATGCAATGGTTAGTGAATTTGCCTGAACAGGTCAAAGGTCAGCGTCATGCTATCGGTGAAAGGTTTGAGGAATTTATCCGTGATGATTTTGTGGGTGCGGGCGAATGGTTAGCGAGCCAGCCCTTGGGTCCGGCCTATGATGAGGCTATTCAGGATTATGCCATTTCTGCGGCCAAGGATGACCCGGAAGCTGCGCTGGCATGGGTCGACAGAATAACCGATGAACGGTTAAAAAATTATACTCTGGGACGTCTGAAACCCAAGGAGCCCCGGGACCAAAAAAATTAAGGAAAACTAGATCAAGTCTTGAGGCTGCCCTTATAAATTGATCATCTATAAATAAGTTTAGACTATGAAGCTAACTGACCCTGTGGCCACGAGGCTAACTGCCAAAGGAGTCGTTGCCGTACTCATGATTGACCGGGTCGATGATGCGGTCCCTGTCGCTGAGGCTCTCCTGCGTGGAGGAGTAGATGCTATGGAATTGACTTTACGGACCGAGGCCGCGTTACCGGCACTGGAATCTATTACCCNGTCCGTTCCTGAAATGCTGGCGGGAATTGGAACTATCCTTAAAAAGGATCAGGTCATCCAGGCACAGGATTCTGGCGCGGCCTTTGGCGTTTCTCCCGGCACGAACATTGAGGTCATGGAGGAGGCTCAGGAAGCCGGATTTCCCTTTGCGCCTGGGATCATGACTCCGTCCGACATTGAGCGTGCATTGCCCTTCGGTTGTGAGATTTTNAAGTTCTTTCCTGCCGGTAGCAGTGGAGGCATTAAGCATTTAAAGAACATTTCAGCACCGTATGCTCATCTTGGGCTCAAGTACATTCCTCTTGGGGGAATCAATGAAGGGAACATGACGGATTATCTTAAGGAGGATATCATTGCTGCTGTAGGCGGNTCTTGGATAGCTTCTAAGGATCTCATAGCTTCGGGGCAATGGGATCAGATAGCTTCGAACGCAGGCTCTGCAGTTCAGGCTTTTGAAAATTTAGATAAATGAAAGAATCTGACATCGAAATTCGCAGGATGGAAGACGCTGACAGGAGTCAGGTCATCGATTTAATTTTCAATTCAACGAATGCCTGGTATCAGAAGCACTTCAAAAAAAATGTCTTTGGTGGAGACCCGAGTGCCTGTGAAATTTTCACTGATGTCTATGAGGACCTTGACCCGGGCTGTTGNCTCATAGCTGAGGACAAAGGAACTGGCCANTTNGCTGGTTCATGTTTTTATCATCCNAGGGAGACGCATTTTTCCTTAGGCATAATGAATGCGAGNCCGGACTATTTTGGTAAGGGAGTCGCGACTCGAATACTGGATGAGATAATTTCGCTCGCAGAGAATGAGAATCTTCCGGTCCGCCTCGTTTCGAGTGCAATGAACCTGGACTCGTTCTCACTGTATACTCGCCGCGGATTCGTTCCTCAAATGACATTTCAGGACATGTTTTTATCAGTGCCTGGGGATGGTCTCGATTCGGATCCTCCAGAACAATTGCGCCGAGTCAGAGACGCGGAACCTGACGATGCGAAGGGCATGGCTGATCTCGAAATGAAACTCAATGGGATCAGAAGAGAAAAGGACTTTNCCTACTTCATCAATAATNAATCCGGTNTCTGGGGCGTTTCAGTAATTGAATCATCCGAGGGTCAAATCACCGGGTTNCTTTGCTCAGTTAACAGCTCAGGCAGCAAGATGCTGGGGCCAGGCATTTCATCTGACTGTTCGGATTCAGCTGCTCTGATATATCATGAGCTAAATGCNAGGCACCGAGGCAATGCGCCTGTATTTCTGATCCCTGTTCAGGAAAGTGAACTGGTTCGGACGCTGTACGGNTGGGGAGCTAAGAATTGTGAAATGCATCTTTGNCAGGTNAGGGGTCACTGTCCTCCGATGAANGGAGTGACAATGCCGACCTTNATGCCTGAGACCGGATAAGGAACANGAAAATAAATTATTGGACATCCATTTTCTAGAGACTNAATACGGATCCCCAGATTACAGGGTCTCCTGTGATCTTCGGGACGAACTGCTCAGGAANCCTCTCGGTATGAGTCTGTTTGATCAGGACCTTGAGGAGGAAAAGGATTTCATTCATTTGATCGGCAAGGATGAAGATCAGNAACTGATAGCGTANCTTCAATTTAAGAAAATTGAGGAGAGAACCCTGAAAATGCAGCAGGTCGTTGTNGNGGACCATGCTCAGGGAAAAGGAATCGGCACAAAGCTCATTCTCTTTTCTGAGCAATTTGCTGTCAGTGCTGGATTTTCCTCTATTTTTTTACATGCGCGTGAGAGCGTCATTGGATTCTANGAGCGGCTAAACTATGTCCGTGAAGGGGAAAGGTTCATTGAGGTAACGATTCCTCATTTTAAAGCGCGCAAGAAACTGCAGTGAATGTAATATATAGATTATGCCTATCGTTAAAATCTATTTCTTATTGTTTAGCTTTTTTGTGCTGAGTACCGCATCTGGTTCTCCAGTCCAGTCCCTNGAGGAGTGGCTCTCAGTGGATAGGAGTTCCAGAAAACCAATTCAGGAGAGTGAATTTTCAAAGCTGAGTCTTTCTGAGGAAGAGGCGGTTCGTGCGGGTGAGCTTTTATGGAAAGATCATGTGGCGATGATTCGGGAAACCAGATCTAAGGAAATGAAAGCCAAATCAATTACATTGAATGGTAAGANCATGAAGTTTGATTTTATTGTATTTGGTGAGAAGCCAAAGGATGGACGCAGTCTTTTTATATCGATGCATGGTGGAGGAGGCGCTCCGCCGAAGGTCAATGAGGGTCAGTGGCGAAATCAGATGCGCCTCTATAAGCCGGAGGAGGGGATCTATCTGTGTCCGCGTGCTCCGACAGATACTTGGAACCTGTGGCATCAGTCTCACATTGATCCTCTCTTTGACCGGCTCATTGAGAATTTGATAGTCTTTGAGGGAGTCAATGCCGAGCGTGTCTATCTAATGGGTTATTCGGCCGGAGGTGATGGTGTGTATCAATTGGCTCCGAGGATGTGTGATCGTTTTGCTGCTGCGGCAATGATGGCTGGACATCCGAACGAGTCGACTCCTTTGGGTTTGCGTAATCTCCCTTTTGCCCTTCAGGTAGGAGCCAATGATGGTAGCTATGGGCGCAATAAGGTAGCAGCGGCATGGGGGAAAAAGTTAGCTGAACTTCGGACCAATGACCCCAAAGGTTATGACCATTTTGTGAAAATACATGAAGGGAAGGGTCACTGGATGAATCTCGAAGACAGTGTCGCTGTTCCCTGGATGGCGAAACGGACAAGGGACCGGTTACCGCAAAAGATTGTATGGAAGCAGGACGATGTGACCCACGACCGCAGTTATTGGATCGCTTTGCCTGCCGGAGAGATCAAGGCCAGACAGCTGATCGGAGTGAGCCGAGACGGACAGCAATTTAATGTTCATGATGCTGAGGGAATTGGATCATTGCGCATTCTGCTCAATGATCAGATGATTGATTTTGCTCAACCGGTCACAGTCAATTTCGGTGAAAATAAGGTTCATGAGGGAAAAGTGATTCGTACCATTTCCGCCATCGCGAAGACGATGGCTGAGAGGGGAGATCCCGGTATGGTATTCAGTTCCATTTTAGATGTTAAGCTGAAGTGAATGATCATTGCATACATTGACGCTCGTCCGCTTTTCTTTGTATTAGGAATCCCGATTGTCATATTACTGACCTTTCTGATCCGTGCCCTTATCAAATCGAGGGTTCGGACCGCCAAACCGTTCATTGTTACGCTCTCACTTTATGTGATGCTCTTTGCATTCTTTTTGTATGGTCCGTTCATCGGGCAGACCAGGACCCGTGAGTATAAAATGAGTTGGGAAATAATGCCTGCGGATGAGGTGTCAGAAACAAAAGTTCCAAGAGTCATTTTTTCCTTCATTGAATTTCCTGAACACTTCATTGGATACGATTCGAGTGAACTTGCCGAATATCTGAGGAGAAGCGGCAAGGAGGAAGTCAATGCTCTGATTGAAATTACTTCCGATTACGGGATGGTACGTGGTTATAGCGTTCTTGAAATTGCAGGAGCAAAGAGTTGGCCCAATGAGTGGAGCTTTGGTGGGACCAATGGATCACCGCAAAGGGGTCCTTGGGACTAGTTTTTTATGATTAATTAGTTCCGGGAATTAGCGGATCCGAACCTTTGCCCGGAAAAGTATTGAAGGGTCCTGCTTTACCGGGTCCCCTGAATTAATGATGTAGTTCAGGGACTCGGTCCCGTCACTGTTATGAGTCCTTCCGGTCAGTTCTAACTCGTTACCTTCAGTGAGAGTAGTCCAAGTGATTCCGTCAATCGATTGTTCCAATTCGATCAGGGCATCGTCAGCACCGAGCCTTTGCCGAACAGTGATGATGGGATTTCCGTCTTCGTTGATTGCTGCACTGATTTTGTTAGTTTCTGAAATTGCATAAGCTATTAATTCTGAAGGGCCTTCACCGCTGAAGGTGATAGAATCTGTAGTGCCTGGATTTCCCCCTTCCTTGGTACTTGGTCTCCACTGACCTGGCATGTTAGGGTCCCCGTTCCCGGCAGGGTCAATGCGTATGAGACTGAATCCATTGCCGTCCGTGCTCTTGGGCCATGGCCCGTCATCGCTGTAATTAAAATCAATGATGACGGATCCGGAAGCATCGCTCAAAAGGATCCGCTCACCGCCGTTATTGAGTCTCGAACCATTCTCAAATTGGTTCTGACTAATGATGATCCTCTGACCAGGACCGATGATGGTCCTGTCCGGGAAAGTGAATTCGATACCGTTTTTGAAATACACACCGCTCAAATCGACACTCTTAGATGCGTCCAGATTAATGAGTTCTATGAATTCATTGTCCGTTTCAAGTGCGGGGTGATACATGATTTCTGAAATGGTAAGATTCGTTGCATTTGCAGAGGCGATATTGCCTGTACTTTCAATGATAATAGAGTCATTGCCCACTTCCTTGCCTCTCCGGTTAAATGCTATGAGCTTTACTGTGTTTTTTCCCGGTTGCACGGGCACGCTCACTTTCCACGAGTCAGCGTCGGTCCATTCGATGGGTAATGGAAGTTCGGCCCCCTCAATATATACTTTTGATACATCGACCCAGCCGCTCCCTGATATGTCCGCTGTCGGTCCATTAACTGTTAGATTATTTCCTGGTCCCGAACTGACGCTGAAAGGAATCTGTTTTGGGATTCGGCTCATCACATAATCTGCCCGTGATCTAATGTTGTTGCTGTACCCGGTGTAGCTTTCTCTAGCCACTGACCCGTAATGAGATAACCAGTAATTCATGTATTCAGTATTGAAGGTGCTTTCGATGATGTCGACGAGGTGCCCATGGAAAATTCTTCCGTAAACTGGACGTGCAGGGATCTTGGCGAAATTGCGTCCTCCCCAGAGTGAGGCCCGAGAGTTTTGTGAGAAAAGAAAGTCCCAGTCCCACGGCATCGGCTCTACTTTTCCGTCCGATGGTCGGACGTAGAAATTCAGGTTATGGGGATTTCCCTGGCTATAAGTGTCGCCGATTCCAAGGAGTGACATGATAGCGAACTGTCGCATCCATATGTCCACATTGATCACATTCTTAATTTCATCTTCAAGTTCCTGTCCTCTGAGGCTGAAAGCTTTGCACATGGCTATAATTTCGTCGTACCGGTCCTCAGGGAGCCTTGAATTGATACGCATATTATGCCGGTAAATTTCCTTATCATCTCCCTGATCAGCGAGATCAAAGCTGCTTATCCAGCCGATCGGGAACGGGAGCTTGGGCAATTCCGGGTTCCCTCCCTGAGTGCTTTGGAATTCCCGGATCCCCTCCATCTTGAATACTGTTCCTTTAGTCCCTTCTCCGCCAGGAAGACCCTCAAGATAGGGTTTGCCGAAACGTGCCATTGAGAGTCTCGCTGTGCCTCTTTGGGTAGTGTGAATGAGTTGAACTATGTCGTTATAATTATCATGGATTCCTCCCGCATGATTGACCATGTGCTTTGCAATAATTTCACGAACGTTACGTCTTCGTGTTGTAACAGTGCCATGGATTCCTCGGTAAAGTTTGTCGGCAGGGAACTTATAATTGATGCCGGTACTGTCTGAAGAGTTCCGGCTGAACATGCTTCCTCTTAGACGGACTCCACAGTCATAATAAATATTTTTTTCATTGGTAATGATGGTGCACCCATAACGATGATTGCTTAGAATCTCATAGGAGTTGTGCATTGTTGATGAATCGCGGTTGGTCATGATGACTCTGAAATTTTGAATCGATGAGGATGACCGGCCATCATTGACCTGGATCATTGCCCTCGATTCTGGACCGTTCTTCGGATAGAATGAAATGCTATCACCATCATCGGCTTCGAGATAGAAGTGGATCTTTCTGCCTGATTTCTGACCCGGGATTTGGATGCTCCAGGATCCGTTGTCAGACATAGTCACTGATGCGGTTCGGAACGGGCTACCGTCATTTGCATAATGGAGCAACAGAGACTTGACTCCGTCAGGGTCGTTGACCTGACCGCTCAGGGTAATTGCCTGATCAGGCTCAGGGACTGGAGGATAGTGAGTCACGCTTTGGAACGTTGGGCCGGAATTTGTTACTCTGGTGGAGTTTTCTTTTCCTGGAGTTCCATGCCTTTCCGGTTGTTTTAGAATTACAGTCTTCGCCAGACGGTTGTAATACAGTTCGAAACGGAGCTGAGGTGTTCCCTTGAGCCATTTGGCCCTGAATGAAATTTGATAGTCAGTGCCCGGTTTTACCGGTGCCCAGGAACCATTACTTTTGAGATTAGTTTCAAGAAGATTGTTCAGGTAATTCATTCTGGCACTCGCAACGATTTTTAACGCGGGTGATCCTCCCGAATCGATTACCTCGGACAGTTTGTGGGTCCCAATCCTTCGCCAGTAATTTGCATCACCGGTATCAAAGGTTCCGTTCTGCATCAGTTCACGGTTCGCTCCTCCAGGATCCTCTATGACGGAAACGTCATCGATGAGAACCTCACCCGAATCGAGGAGACCAAGCCGCAGTTCGTGGAAATTACGTATAGTCGGGGTATAAGTGGGCACCTCTGCTGTCATGGTATAGCTGTAGTGCACCCATTCGGACTGTTCTGAGTTTGAGCTCTCTGACCATGATTCCGGTACTGAATTATCAGATTTTGGGTCACGCAGCTCGAGACTAGAACCGCCCCCGTCAGCGTGTATCGGCCAAGGCTTATCATCAAAATATTTGACCGTGTCTACCGGATTTCCTTTCTGATCCACGAGCACAATCTGTTCTGAAGCGTTGGAAAGATTTCCGGAAAAATCACCCATAGCATTGGAATTGGGGAACTTCAAATTGAGCGAATCTGCATTGTTTGAGATTACGAGATAAGAGTCTGGCTCTATGATCGTGTTCTGAGGGAAAGTAAAACTGATGGCTTTAATAAATTCCCATCCGGAAAGATTAATACTTTTATCTGATTTATTGTATATCTCCACCCACTGCTCATCACTTTCGATGTAAGGCCGCCCAGGGTCACCATTGTCAGTGGCCCGCCGAGCATCAAGTTTCATGCCCATAATAAAATCACTGCTCCCGACAGTTTTCTGGTGCACTTCCACTGAGATTCGGTTCTTTCCAATTAATAGAAGATCATTAGGCTCTAAAGAAATCGTCCTGAGCGTGGCTTCGACTCCGTTAGTTGCCGGTGTATTCGAATTAATTTTTCCTGATGGCAGGTTGTATCTTCCGATTTCTGTTCCGTTCAGGTAAAATACTGCACCATCATCAATCATGTGTGTGAGGATAAGTTCGCGGATCGATTCTTTGTCCTGATCGTTTATATTGAATTGGGTTTCGAAGTAATAAGTGAAAAATCTCGGTTCATTTTCTCTGGGATTTTTCATCCAAGTCGCTAAGGGGACCGGTAATTTACTTGCATTGGATTCAAATCCCAGAGGACCTTGACCAGTGAACCAGTTACCTGTTGGGACCTGTTCTTTTTCAGCCCAATTCTCTCCCTGATCCGTTCCGCTTTCGTTATATAGCCAGACAGAGCCGAAATCAAAAAGGCCAATTGTTTCTAGGGTCGGGGGGGTCCCCGGTGAAGAGTATTGGGGACGGTGATTGTACATGATTTCATTGATCACAATGTCTTCATTGAAGGATATTATGTTCGCTGAATTTGGCGTTAGCTGTTCCGGTCGATAAAAAGTGTCATCGTTTTTTTTGTTCGTTCTCGAACGGGGTTCACTTTTGATGATGACTGAATCGATGACAAAATTTTCCGGTGAGTAAAGGAACAGTCGGTCACCCCTTTGAGGATCCAGTTTACTCTCAGATTTTCCAATGGTCAGGAAATCTCCTCCAGAAATAACCTTTTCCGGAAGAATATATTGATTTTCCTCATTACCATTGATCGTGGCTTTGAATTGACTGATGGAGACCGGATCAGAACCAGTGTTCTGGATTTCGAATGTCCATTCATCTTGCGAATTTCCTGCAACTTCACTTAACTTTATCGAAGGACTAGCGGATGGATCGGGGAGGGTCTGAAGTAAATCAAGCTCAAGTCCCATGACCACGTCACTGCTACCTGAATTTGCCTGATGAACTTCTACCGAAATACGATTCTGGCCTGACCTTAGTCCGGAAGTCGGTATGCCTATCGGTTCGGTCTTTTTGGCCTCTGAACCGGAAGATGCGAGCGTGCTCGAGTTCACTTCACCGAACGGCATGTTATAGCGGTAAACTTCTTTCCCATTGATATAAAAGATCGCTCCGTCATCTATGAGGTAGGTCAGTTGTAGTTCGTAAGCATTACTGAATTGTGTTTCAGTGAGATTAAATTCCGTTTCAAAGTAATACGTGATGACGTACGGCTTGTTCGATGCGGGTCTTATCAGTTCGGTCCCGATGTCAACCTCGAGACGGTTCTCCTTGGCATGGACTCCAGGACCGAATTTCCATTCTTCTGATACTGAGTGCTTTTCACTTGCCCATCCGGGGCCCAGATCGGCTCCGCTTTCATTGAATCTCCAATCCTGATCGAAACTGAGGATTGGAACCTTAATGGTCGGTGGGGGCAGGTCGCTGTCCTGAAAATTAATTTTTCCTGGCGTGCCTGATATTTGAGGGCTTGAGGTCCAGTTCTCTGGAGGAGAACTGGCGGTCATGGGTATTAATTTTGAGAGGGTCGCTCCGGAACCGTCAGCACTGACGGGCCATGGATCCTTATCGTTGTAAGTGATTTGGTCCATTATTCTTCCGTTATTGTTTCGCAGGCGGATAGTTTCTCCGGCATTGTCCAGACGGCCCTCATAGGGTCCCAGTACCTGAGCCAGCCCTGACACTTCCTTGATTGTTTTAGGATCAAGTGCAATGACCACGTAGGAACCGCCTTCGATGATCGTGTTTTTGGTAAAGGAATAATCGACCCCTCCTGTCAATTTCCACCCCGTGAGGTCAACGTTGACGCTGTTTTGATTGTAGATTTCGATGAATTCGAGGAGATGATTATTTTCTGCCGGATGATAATTAATTTCGTTAAATACCACGATCGAATCGATGGCACTTGATTCAGTTGGTGCTAAGGCAATGAATGGAAAGAGGGCAATTCCTAATGAGCGTAATAGGGATCGTTGCATTGATTGTGATTTGTGCTCGTCATTACGAGCGGGTAATTGGCTACTTGTGGGGAGATTTGAATTTTGTACGTGGGCCCAGAAAAAAGCAATCAATTACAGTTTAAAAGATCGTCCCTCTTAAAAAGAAAATCTGTTAATTATCCCTATGCGAGGATGTCACGGACTACTTTTCCATGCACGTCCGTGAGACGGAAGTCTCTGCCCTGATGGCGGTAAATTAGTTTTTCATGATCGAATCCAAGGCAATGCATTACCGTTGCATTTAAATCATGAATGTGCACCGGATCCTTCGTCACGTTGTAACTGAAGTCATCAGTTTCCCCGTAAACGATTCCGGGCTTAATGCCGCCCCCTGCCATCCATTTAGTGAAGCATCGGGGATGATGGTCGCGTCCGTAATTCTCTCTAGTTAATTTTCCTTGGCAGTAAACGGTACGCCCGAATTCCCCGCCCCAGATGACTAGCGTGTCTTCGAGCATGCCTCGTTGCTTAAGGTCACGTATGAGNGCAGCGCTNGGTTGATCAATGATGCCGCATTGTCTGCTTATGTCTTTTGGAAGGTTCCCGTGCTGATCCCACTGCCGGATGAATATCTGAGTGAATCTGACGCCCCTCTCGGCCAAGCGCCGGGCGAGGAGGCAATTAGCTGCGAAAGTTCCCGGCTTAGTGGCTTCGGGGCCATACATGTCGAGAACTGATTTCGGCTCACCTGATATGTCAGTCAGCTCAGGGACTGAACTTTGCATTCTGTAAGCCATTTCATATTGCGCGATCCTTTCACGGATTTGCGGATCGCCTACTGCCTCGTAACGTTCATTATTGAGTTTCTCAAGTTCATTTAACATGCGNCGCCGCAGTTCCGGACTCACTCCTTTCGGATTGGACAGGTACAGTACAGGGTCTCCGCTNGATCTTAAAGAGACGCCCTGGTGCCGGGTCGACAAGAATCCGGCTCCCCATAATCTTTCATAAAGTGCCTGTCCGCCGAAGCCGCCATTGACTGTCGAGTGAAGTACAACAAAGGCAGGAAGGTTCTGGTTTTCACTTCCTAGTCCATAGGATACCCATGCCCCTGCACTGGGTCGTCCCGGTAACTGACTGCCTGTCTGAATGTAAGTAATAGCGGGATCATGATTAATGGCTTCAGTATTCACTGCTTTGAGTACTGCAATATCATCAACCATCTTTGCAGTGTGAGGTAAGAGTTCGCTGACCCAGGTCCCGGCCTTTCCGTGTTGATTGAATTTGAATTTTGAAGGGGCAATCGGAAAACGTTTTTGGCCCGAAGTCATTGTTGTGATCCGTTGCCCGTTCCTGACAGAGTCGGGCAGTTCCTTGTCGAACCATTCGCCTAGGCCTGGCTTGTAATCCCACATGTCCAACTGAGACGGTGCCCCTGACATGAAAAGGTAGATGACTCTTTTTGCTTTAGGCGCTATGTGAGAGAGCTGATCGATTGGACTATTTGAGGTTGCTCCGAACAGGTTCGGGTTCATTAATGAACCGAGCGCGGCAGTGCCAATCCCTGCTGAGGTTTTCCCGAAGAAATGTCTTCTCGTTTCTATAAGTTCTGATTCTCTAATAGGATCCATTTTCAGCCTTTGGTAACGGTTTCGCTCAGGTTAAGTATGAGATGGGTGATCATCGTCCATGAAGCCAGTTCAGTAGCATTGAGTGATTCATCAAGGGGCGATTCCCCGGAAGATAGGATTCCACTGACAGTGTCCTTACTGTTCGAGAAATCCTTCAGGTGTTCATTATATAGATTCAAAATAGAACTCTTTTCTGATTCACTGGGGAGCCTTCCGAGGGCAGTCCTGTAAATGAATCTGATCCGTTCCTCGGTCCCTTTTCCACCCTCTTTCATGACTCTTTCACCGAACTTTCGTGCCGCTTCAAAGAACTGCACATCGTTCATCAGTACCAGTGCCTGAAGCGGTGTATTGGTTCTTTCTCTGCGTACTGTGCAAGTTTCCCTGTTAGGCGCATCAAAAATTGCCATGGACGGAGGATGAGAAGTTCTTTTCCAGAAAGTGTACATGCTCCTCCTGTAAAGGGCCTCACCCTTGTCCTGCTTAAAGACGGACGTGTTACTTCCTCCGAAACCGACGGGCTTCCATAGTCCTGCCGGCTGATATGGTTTGACGCTCTTTCCTCCGATCCTATTCCCCAGAAGGCCACTCATTGCTAATGCCTGATCTCTGATGGATTCCGCGTCGAGACGGAACCTAGGACCGCGGGCCAGTATTCGGTTCTCTGGATCTTGTTTGAATTTTTCAGGATCTGCTTTTGAGGATTGCCTGTAAGTGGATGACATGACCATCATCTTGATTAACCGTTTCACATCCCATCCTGATTCCATGAAATCGACGGCCATCCAGTCAAGGAGTTCCGGATGAGAGGGCTGTTCTCCCTGCACTCCAAAGTCCTCAGAAGTTTTGACCAGTCCTGTACCGAACAGTTGCTGCCAGAACCTGTTCACCGTGACTCTTGAGGTCAAAGGTTGTTCTGGGGAGACTAGCCATTGAGCCAGTCCTAGCCGGTTAGGTGGAGCGTCCTTATTTGACGAGGCAATCCACTGCGGGACGTTCGGACTGACTTTTTCTCTTTGCTGTGTGTATTCGCCTCGCTCAAGAATATACGCTTGCCGAGGTTCTTTCCGGTCCTCCATGATCAGAGTCGACGGGATTGCTTTTTCAATTGCGGTCAAACGGCCCTTGGCTTCGTTCTCTCTTCTGATCGCGGGCTCGAATTCAGACTTCGTTTCCGGATTCACTTTGAGGAAGTAATGTGTCATGAGCCGTTCCCTTTGCTCTTCGTTTCTCTGATCTGCTTTTACTTTCAAGGCTTCCTGAATCTCTTTCGGTAATGAGGAGGAGTTGCCCCTTAGCTGGTATTGTTCCCAGAGCGAAAAGGAAGCTAGCTGTTTGTCTGAGAGTTTTTTTGTAACTATACCTGACTTGTCCCAGTGAACTGTTCCGCCGAACTGAGTGAAGGCCCAACCATTAACTTTTGAACCGGGGCTGAGTCCAACTGTTTTAGCGGGAACTTCGAGTCTGACCCATTTTCCTTTCTCTGGAAGTTCACCCATAGGGAAATTTGTGTGATCGGTTTTACCTTCAATGCTATGGCCTTTGTTAGCGCCCCAAAATGCACGATGATTCCAGTCATTGGTTTTAAATTGTAGCTGAATAGTTTCTGGAGGATTTTTTGAGTCTAGGTAAACGTGTGCGAATAGAACATCCCCTTCGGCTATGATTAGAGGAGGATCAGCTCCTTCAAAAAAGTGNTGNCTTAATCCGGTTGCTGTCCTTGTAGTTGAGGTCTCACNGCTGAGGACCGGATGCTCATCTGATTTCTTCACAAATTTCCATGACTTGTCTCCCTCATTGCCTAAAGGCTTTGCCTTTGCCGGTATTGAATCCTCTATCCAGACCAGTTCTGAAGTCGAGTCTAGGATCTTGAGCTCTTCACCGACATGAGGGTCCTGATAGGTGATGGTTTTTGTGATTTCCGGTATCTGGTTTTGTGCCTCAGTAATTTTGTCCTTTAGAAAAGCCATTTCGGCTCTCTGAATTTTTGACGGGGCCTTCATCGATGGGGGAGGTAACAATTTATTTCCGTCCATTGCTTTTTCAGTGAGGCTGTAGAAGTAGGAGAAGAGCTGGTAGAATTCCTTTTGAGAGAGTGGATCGAACTTATGATCATGACAATTTGCACATCCTGCCGTGAGGCCTAACCAGACAGTGGATGTTGTTTCGACCCGTTCGACTGCGTACCTCACATAATATTCCGCGTCAATGGACCCTCCTTCTCCGGTCGTCACGTTACACCGGTTAAATCCGGTCGCCACTTTCTGTTCTATGCTTGGTTCAGGGAGCAGATCCCCAGCCAGTTGCTCAATAGTGAATTGATCAAATGATTGGTTATTATTGAACGAGTCGATGACCCAGTCCCGGTAAGGCCAGACGGACCTCTCATTGTCCAGATGCAATCCATGAGTGTCAGCATAGCGCGCGGCGTCTAGCCAGATTCTTGCCATTTGTTCACCGTACCTGGGGGATTTCAGAATCCTGTCCACTAGCTTTTCGTAAGCATTACCAGAATCATCTGATAGAAAATGGTCGATTTCTCTTACGGTCGGAGGAAGTCCAGTCAGATCGAAAGTGACTCGCCTAATGAGTGTTTCCTTCGTCGCTTCTTTTTCAGGAGTCATCCCTTCTTTGCCGAGCCTCGAATGAATGAAACGGTCAATGGGGTTTTCCGTTTTCCATTCGTTGTTAGTGATTTCGGGGACTTTGGATTTTACAGGTTTCTCGAATGACCAGTGCTTGCCCCACTCGCCTCCTGATTTTATCCATTCCCTGATTCTCTCAGTTTCCTCCTCAGTGAGTTCTTTCCCTGAATCGGCCGGAGGCATTACCTCTTCTGGGTCATCGGACATTATCCGCTGATAGATTTCACTCTCAGAAATGTTTCCGGGGACCAGACCAATGGACCCGGACTCTAATTCGGCTTTGGCGCCTTCGGCTTTGTCTAGCCTCAGGCCTGCCTTTCTTTTTGCCTGATCGGGTCCGTGGCATTCGAAGCAGTTATTTGAAAGGACAGGAAGAATGTCCTTTGAAAAATTTATTTCCTTTGCCCCGAGGCTTTGATTTGTACTTAGTGTCAATGACAAGACAGAACAGATCAGCGCCAAGGGTCCGAAGATTCGTGAATTATTGTTAAATGGGAAAGGTGGCATTAATACGAGGTCAAAAATATATAAAAATAATCCTTAAGTGGTCAATCATTGAAAGTATCTCCGACATTTTTGATGTCAAAATATCAGCCNTTACAAATTAATCTAAATTTTGTAATCGGCTAGAGGATGCTACTGATGCTAGTAATATANCAATCACCTCAATAGTCGCTTTTTTAAGCAATTCTCTTTCGTATAATAAAAATTAAAAATATGAAGATTGAGGGATATAGAATGAAATTTAAATTATCAGGATAATGAAAAGGATACTGTATTTATTGCTATTTATTTCTTTAATTTTACTCATTCCTTTTGCCATTCAGCAACTCATACAGTACCGGCAATTACCAAAGAGCATTACGATAGCCACAGGAAAAGAGGGTGGTCGATACAAGGACATTGCGGAGGCCCTCGGTGATAGGATTAGGGCTGAACATGGGATCAAGGTCATTTACAAATCTTCCCCGGGTTCTGAGGCGAACATAGGGTTTGTTCAGAACGGTGAAGCCGATTTTGCTTTTTTCCAGCCTAACGTAATCAAAGAAACTTCCGATTTTTCCGATGTCAGAATGATCGCTAATGTTTTTCCTGAGGTGATTCTGACGCATGTCAGAAAGGGCCTCGGGCATGATCCTTTTGTCGGGGAATTGGAAGAAAGAAAAAACACCACCATTGCAGTGGGTGAGAAGGGGTCCGGAGCCGCCGTGAACAGTGAGGTGATCCTTAATCATTTTGATGATGGTTCAATGATTGGGAACCGGGTCACAAAGAGTTACGATGAATTAATCTCAGGATTCAATTCAGGAACTATTGACGCGGCCATTGTCACAACAGAAGAGAACGCCTCTATACAGAAGATGATTGCCGGAACGGGTAAAACTAAGTTAATAGAATTGCCTTTCGCTGAATCCTTTGTGGCAAAGAATCCTGAGTTTTATATTCATGAGATTCCTAGTGGTTTCTATGGTGTTTTTCCTGACCCTTATCCTGCTCAGGACACTACTGCGATTGCCGTGAATGCTCAACTGATCACAAATTCATCAGTCAGTGCCTCAATGGTAACTGCCGTGGCTGAAGTCCTCATGGACCCGGACTTTCTTTCATCCAATAAACTAAATGACCTGAGAGGGGGAGGAAAAGATTATGCAAGTTCGAATCCTTCCCTTCCCTTTCATCCTGGAGCGAATCATTATTACGATCCTGAGCTTAAACCTTTATTGAATCCTGACTTTGTTGATTCTACTGAGAGTCTAAGGTCATTCTTCGTTTCGATTCTGATCGCTCTTTATCTTGTCTTCAGGTGGTTGAAAAACAGGACCCGGATGAGAGAGGAGCATCATCTGGATAAATATGTCAGAAGGTTATTGGAAATTGAACAGGAACAGGTGGACCTCGATGAGGCGGGATCGGATGGGAGTGAAACTCTGAAGCTTGAAGAGCTTCTTGATGAAGTCACAGGGCTCAGAAGAGAGGCTCTCATTACTTTCAGTGCCAATGAATTCCGCGATGATGCCGGAGTTGAATGTTTTCTGATGCTATCAAGCTCACTGAGTGAGAAAATTAACGCGAAGCTGACGCGTCAGAGATTATGCGCACAGATAGCGGCATTGCAGGGAAAAGTATCGAGTCCTGAAGCAAAGTGAATTCTGTGCATTGATCAAGTCACAGGAGACTTGAAGAGATGCTGGTAATTTCATTTGATCATGTGTTATCAGTCTTCTAATGAGGTTATTTGTTTATCTGGCCGCTTTTTGTTTTTTAGCTTCCTATTCTTTATCAAAAGAACGCAATGTCATACTGCGTGGTGAGTATAATAATTCGTTGACCCAATTTCTGGTAAAGAAAGATGGAAGAGTAGCGTTCATGGGGGGGTCAATTACTCAAATGAACGGTTACAGGCCGATGGTCTCTGACTGGCTCAGGGAACGGTTCCCTCAGACCGAATTTGAATTTATCAATGCGGGTATCTCTTCTACCTGTTCCACGACCGGTGCCTTTCGGTTAAAAGAACACGTTCTTGATAAGGGCCGCATTGATCTATTCTTTATTGAGTTTGCGGTGAATGATGATCAGGACGCTGGCCATAAGAGAAGGGACTGTGTCCGGGGCATGGAGGGAATCATTAGGCATGCAAGGACTGCTCAGCCTGATATGGATATTATTGTGACGTATTTTGTGAATCCCGGGATGCTCAGTCAGTTGAGGGAGGGGAAGGTACCGGTCCCGATAGCCGCGCATGAGGAGGTCCTCAAACATTACGGTGTCTCCGCTGTATTTCTTGCACGAGAAGTGGCTGATCGTATCAGTGCCGGAGAACTGACGTGGGCCAAGTTCGGCGGAACTCATCCCAAGCCTGCCGGTAATGCAATAGCGGCCGAACTGATCGGGAAACTCCTTAGTGGTTCGTGGGATAAGAGCAGGACCCGAGACATATTGCCTCATCCTCTCCCTTCAAAGTTAGTTGATCCTGGAAGTTATTATCAGGGAGATTTTCTTTCTCCCCAGCAATCCTCAAATGATTCATGGGCATGGGTCGTCCCTGACTGGAAGAAGATACCAGGTAATTTTCGTAACACCTTTGCCGGGAAGAGGCTCCTCTGCTCTGATGTGCCCGGCAAAGAGACGACTGTCCGTTTCAACGGGACGGCCCTCGGGGCCTATGTCTTGGCCGGTCCTGACGCTGGGACACTTGAGGTTAGCGTGGATGATGGTCCATGGAACGCTCATGATCTTTATCACCGTTACAGTCGGGGCCTTCACTATCCGCGTACTGTGATGCTTCTGACTGACCTTGAGAGGAAAGAGCACAGAGTCCGTTTAAGGTTAAGCAAAAAGTCAAATTCATCGAGTAAGGGCACATCTGCCCGGATACTTCAGTTCACGGTTAATTGAGTTATTATTTCATGTCTTAGAGTGAACTTTATATTAATGTATTAAGGAAACATGCTCGAAACGAACTTCTCCAACATTGACTGGTTCATTGTCATTGCCTATTTGGCCGGTACCGTGGTCATTGGGCTCTTGGTGAACCGGTACATCAAAGGTATGGGTGATTTTCTTGTGGCGGGGAGGTCACTTCGCACGCGGTTGGGAATAGCAACAATGATTGGATCGGAGCTTGGTCTGGTCACTGCAATGTTTGCGGCGCAGAAAGGTTTCACGACAGGCTTTTCAGCTTTTCATATCGGACTCATGGCGGGAATAGCTACTCTCATTGTGGGTGTGACGGGATTCATTGTAGTTCCACTGAGACGGATGGGTGTCATGACTATCCCTGAATTTTATGAGAAGCGGTTCGGTAGCAGTTCTTTATGGATCGTGGGTGGTTTCATTCTGGCTGCTGCCGGAATTCTGAACATGGGTCTGTTTCTGAAGGCCGGGGCAGTCTTCGTGTCAGGCATTACAGGGATTGATGATGATGCCGTGAAATGGGTAATGACAGTGATGATCGTGTTAGTTCTGTTTTACACGTGCCTCGGGGGAATGGTTTCTGTTATCATCACGGATTATGTTCAGTTCGTGGTGCTTTCTTTGGGGCTCCTTGTCACTTGTGTCATTGCAGTTCAGAAGATTGGCTGGTCAACATTGGTGAATGGTGTTGATAAGATCTATTCGGATCAGGGTTTTAATCCGTTAGTGGCGGAAGGAATCGGCGGTTCTTACGTTGGCTGGATGTTTTTCCTCGGAGTCATTTCGTGCGCTGTGTGGCAGACAGCAGTGATGAGGGCATGCGCTGCTGAGAGCATAGCCGTGGTAAAGAAAATGTATTTGTGGTCCTCCCTCGGTTTTATGATTCGGTTCCTTATTCCTCAGTTCATTGGGATTTGTGCGTTGGTTTATTTTTATGACATGGGCGCAATTGGTCCTTTCTTTGATGCTGCGGGTCAAGTCAGCAATGATTCGGACGTGACCATGAAGGCCATGCCTATCTTTCTTGGAAAGCTCCTCCCCGTTGGGCTCTTGGGAATTGTTGCGGCCGGCATGATCGCGGCTTTCATGTCTACGCATGACACTTACCTTTTGTGCTGGTCCTCAGTACTGACGGAGGACGTGGTTAATCCGTTAGCTTCGAAAAGAATGTCTCAGAGGGACCGGATCGTACTGACCAGGACATTCCTTGTGATGATCGCAGTATTTTTGGTCATTTGGGGTCTCTGGTATGACCTGGGTCAGGACCTCTGGGACTACATGGCAGTGTCCGGATCAATTTATTTTACTGGTGCCTTCGCTATACTTTTGCTTGGGCTTTATTGGAAGTTGGCGAGTACCGCCGGAGCATTCTCGGCCCTCTTCATTGGCACGTTAGCTGTGATTGGGCTTAAGCCGGTCCAGAAATTTTTGCAATTGGATAAATTTTTTATAGAGAAGGGAATTGAGAGTCATCACATT
Organism: Verrucomicrobiales bacterium; assembly: GCA_002708885.1. GTDB lineage: Bacteria > Verrucomicrobiota > Verrucomicrobiia > Verrucomicrobiales > DEV007 > EC70. Next base: position 42,383 of record PAPL01000045.1, read on the forward strand.
GGCCTGACCGTTTCTTTCATCGCCGTCATTGGAATGATGCTTGTGTCTTTGCTAGTTCCTGACAAAAAAGAAAGGACCGAAAATTTTAACTGAGACTGATTATGGAAGGATGGATTAATTTTTGGGGAGCATTACTGCTTGTTACCCTCATTATATACACAGTACTTGTACTGTATGTCGCGATTGGAGGCGTCGCTGACATACGCGGGATGTTCAGGTCCCTGTCCCGGAATGAGAATTCTGATGGTTCCGATTCTCAGGAACAGAAAGAGGAACCGTTAGAGTCCTGAACGTACAGACTTATCGAAGCTCTTTGCAGAGGCTAAGACTTCATCTACCGGTCCAGTCATCTTGACAAATATGGGTCCTCCCTCGCATTCTATGATTGCTCCCCGCATTGCGTGGTTAGGCATCGGAACCTTTTGACCGAACGGTGGGCCGCTCATGTATGTGCCTTTGGCAGAGACAGTGGTGATTTTACTTTTTTTATACTCTGCCTTTTCCACTTTCGCAGACAGCTCCTCTTTAGGTTCTTTGAATTGACCAATCCATCGGTTCACATTGGCTTCAACACTTCCTCCGCTACCTGCTCCAAAATAAAAGACAACAATTTCAGCTTTGCCGTTCTTGAATTGAGCCTTCCTCATCCTGGAACTCGGTTTTTCGACTTTCCAGGAAGAAGGCACTTCAAAAGTTTTCCCGGCCACTTTGAACTGGTTGTTTTTTTCTTCTCCATGAGCCAGCCCGGCCCATGACAGGAAGGATATCATTAACAGGTATTTCATTATTTGTTTTTGTATTTAATGCTCATTTTATATCAGCTTTTTGTCAGGATAAAATCCAAACCTGCGACTTTAATCAATCTTGTTGCTGTGTTTTTCCCTTAGCTGTTAAGTTACAAAATAATATGAGGATAAATTGGACCGTTTTATTATGTATATTCTTCTTTTCTGGTCTTGTGAGGGCCGAAGTCAGATTTAAAGAAGGGGACAGGGTCCTTCTCTATGGTAACTCATTCATTGAGAGGATGCAGCAGAACGGTTTCTTTGAAGCTGCCCTGCAACTAGCGAATCCTCAAAAGGGCATTGAACTGCGCAGTCTGGCCTGGACCGGTGATGAGTTGGGCCATCGTCTCCGTCCTGAGAGGTATGTGAATCATCTGAACAAGCTCCTGAACCAGTGGCCCGCGGACCATGTCATTTTGGGATTCGGATTATATGAGTCCTTTGCTGGGGACCCGGGAATTGAGAAATTCAAAGCCGATCTGAATGGTTATTTGGATGAAATGAAGAGGAGACACCCTGAAGCGAATATTATACTGCTCTCACCCATAGCCACTGAGGATCTGGGCCACTCTCATTATCCTGATCCGGTCAGAAGGAATAATGAAATTAAATCTTATGTGGATGCGATGACTGAGATCGCTGACCGGAGGAAAATTCAATTCATTGATTTATTTGAATTCAGCAAAGATCAGTACGCGGGCCATGAGGAGTTACTCACTGATAATGGTATTCATCTCAATTCCTATGGTCACGAGTTAATTGCTGGCCAGATTTCAAGAACGGTTCTAGGTGACAGGGTATACGATGAAATGGACAAGGACCGTATCGGGTCCATTGCACGGGCCGTTTCACGCAAGGCTCAGTACGTCTCTACACTCGTACGGCCGGTCAATACGGTTCTTTACTTTGGAGTCCGGGGCCGTGCCAATGAGTATAATACTGAGATTCCACGTTACCATGAACTGATCAGGAGATCCGATCAGCGCATTCATGCCATGGCCAGAGACAGAACGATCAGCTTTGATCCTTCTCCCCTGACCCTTGATCCTCTTTTCAACAGAGAGCCGGCCAAGTTGCCTTCGCCCGAAGAGATGCTGAAATCCTTCAAAGTGGCCGAAGGATATGAAGTGAATCTATTTGCTTCGGAGAGAGAGTTTCCCGAGCTCCGCAATCCGGAGCAGATAGCTTTTGATTCACTGGGAAGGCTCTGGGTCGTTACGATGCCCTCATTTCCGGGGACTATTCCCGGTGATGTGCCTCATGATAAGGTCATCATACTTGAGGACACGAACCGTGACGGGCGAGCAGACAAATCGACGGTCTTTGCGGATCATCTGACAGTTCCCGACGGTCTGGCTTTTCATGAGGACGGGGTCATCATCTCGCATCAGCCTAGATTGGTTTTTATGAAAGATTCTGACGGGGACGGACGGGCTGATTATCGGAAAGAAATGTTGAGAGGAATTGATGTCACGGATGCGCATCATGGCGGAATGATTGCAATGGGCCCTCTAGGTCACGTCATGTTTTGCGATGGGGTCTTTCACCGTTCGCAACTGGAAACCCCTTACGGAATTACCCGTGGCGTTGATGCGACGACGTACCGGTTCGACCTGAGAAAGGGAACCGTGGAGCGTGAGTACCAGACCCTGACTCCGAACCCATGGAAAATTACCTGGGACCGTTGGGGTAATCTTTTTCAAATGTACGGTGATGGTTTTGTTCAGGACTCTAACGCTATTCCCTGGACTCCTTTCGGTGTCTATCACCCTTTCAAGAGGGCAATCAGTATTGCTTACGGTAAAGGTTCGGCTGCCTGTGTCATTTCGAGTCCGAACTTTCCTGAAGAGTATCAGCAGGGAATGGCATCAGCGGTACTACTCCGGAAGTGCTTCGTTTCAATTTCAAAGCATAGCGCACAAGGTGCCTATTATAAGGGCAGTGACAGGCTCGATGTTTTGGCGTCCCCGGACCCGATTTTCAGACCAGTTGATATTGCTTTTGGTTTTGATGGTGCCATGTACGTATCCGATTTTTGTACACGAATCATTGGTCATGCCCAGAATTCAATGAGGGACCCCCGTTGGGACCCATACACGGGGCGCGTTTGGAGAATCGTGCACAAAGGGAAACCCACGGTAAAGGACTGGCCGAAAATTGAAGGGATCAGCGTTTCGCAGTTACTGGATTTACTCAAGCATCCTCAGGACCTTGTCAGGGACCATGCCAGACGAAAGCTTCGAAGCATTGATGGAATCGTTCCTGAACTGGATCGATGGTTAGCCGGTGAATTGTCCGATCAGAATGTTCTTGAAGGATTATGGGTTCTACATGATCAGAATCAGGTCCGTGAAAAACATTTGAAGAGTCTCCTCAATTCACCTGACCAGAGGATCAGGGCAGCGGCCACGTCGCTGATACGTTTTCAGGAAAACAATTTAAAGGACCCGGTATCATTACTGAAGAAGATGGCAGTTGACCCGCATCCGAGGGTACGGTCTCAGGTCATCCATACGGTGTCTTATCTTCAGCAGAAAGATCAGGCCTACGCATCGATCCTCGGACAGGTTGATGTGTCCGAGGATCAGGGACTAAAAACGGTCCTTGCGGATGCCGGGCACGGCACGGCCTCGGGCCAGGGCCCTGAAGTTCCGGTACTGATCAGGCCCGGGGACAGCAAACTCAAGAGTTGGCTATTGAGTTCCGGTAATGAGAAGGAGAAATATTTTGTTTTTGGCGGCAGTGCGGGTAAGGGCGGATCAATGCGCACATTTGTTGAATCTCCGAGCACGCGACGCGCCACATTATCGATCAAGCATAGTTACGTTAAAGTTTTCCTCAACGGTGTGCCTGTGATCGCTTCTGCGAACTGGTGGAGTTCGGACTGGAACGTTCAAGTTGAACTCGTTGAGGGTCTGAATCTTATTGAGGTTCAGTACGTGAGCGGCAGAGGTGCGCAAGGTCATGCTCCAGTCTATTTGTTTGATCCTTTGGGTAGAAAGTTTACGGATCTGAGAGTTCCGGTCACTGAGAATGAAATCAAAATGATGGCAACTGCCTATAATAAGGATCATGGGCAGGATGATAATGCAATACGTATCAGTGCTGTCCCTAATCAGTTAGCTTTTTCGCCTTCCGAGATTCGCTTGAAGGCAGGAAAGAAAATCACACTCACTTTTGATAATCCGGACCTTCAGATTCATAATCTGGTCATTGTTAAGCCGGGTTCAGGTGAAAGGGTAGGACAGCTGGCGGACCAAATGGCTCAGGACCCCGACGCTTTGAAAAGGCAATTCGTTCCCGATTCTGAGGATGTGATTTGGTCCACATCGCTCGTGAATGGAAAAGGAACATTTGAGGGTCAACTTGAGATTCCAAAAGTCCCCGGGACGTATCCGTTTATATGTAGTTTTCCCGGTCACTGGAGAGTCATGAAGGGCCTTATGGTTGTTTATGAGTGATTTTTTCTTAAGAATCACGGTTCCCTTGCCTAGCGGTTATTTTCATACGATACTTTGTCTATGGATTTAAGAGTAAAGAACCTATTCGTTTGTGTTTTGTTAATGATGTTCCTTTCGGGGTGCGGAAATAAAAATGTTGAGACAGGACCTGGCCCGGACCCTGAGGCAAATAAGAAGACGGAGGCTCCCGCCGATTCGGATCCTCAGGACGTTTCTCCGGAAGATGCTGAGGCTGAAAGTTCAGATGAACCGGAAAAGGGTGCGGATGATGAAGTGACAAATTTGCCGGAAACTACACCCACAGAGAATGATGGAGAATCAGTCAATGAGACTGTCGTTGAGGATGAAGAACCATTGCCCGATGCGGTCCAGGGTTTGAAGGAAAGAGCCGATGAGGGTGAAGCGCTTGCCCAGTTCAAGCTGGCTTCTCTTTATGAGAGCGGCCGTGAAGGAGTCCCAAAGAATTTACCGAAGGCCGCGGCATTGTATCGCAAGGCCGCGGAGCAGGGTAGGGCCGATGCTCAGTACAATTTGGGAATGATGTATGAGAGTGGACATGGTGTGGAGAAGGACCCGGCCGAAGCGGCTCGGTGGTTTAAAACTTATAACGAAAACCAGCAGAAAAATTAGAACCTCCCTTGAGGGGCCCGTTTCCTGTTGTCTGATTTGTAGAAGTTAGTTGTTTTCGGGATCTTCCCTCTCTTCGTCGGTTTTCATTTCAGAAGCGACTCTTTTCCCCTTTTCTCCTAAAGCGACGATACCAGAGCTGATCTTCCCGAGCCATTTTTTAGCGATGGGCTTGGATGCATCTGCTGCGGTCTTTCCTTCTCTCTGAGCAATTTCAATCAGCTTTTCTGTTCGTTCAGCAATTTTCTTTTTATCTATCACTTTTTACGATCAATTTAGATATGAAATGATAATAAAAAAAATAACCATTCTGCAACAATAAGAGTAATGGATTTGATTATTCGCAATTTGCCTTAAAAAAAATGAGTTTTTATAAAAAATTTTCTTAATTTTATTTGTATTGGAGGATATTACTTATGGTTGATTCAAGGCTTCACTGGTCCGCAGTTCCTCTGCAGGCCTTGAGCTTTTGGATCTTTGGTTCGTGACCTACCAGTACATTGGGCTGGAGATATTCGATGCCGAAATTATATTAAAAGATGAATAGGAATTTTTTCCCTCATATTATCTGGTGCCTTGTCGCTTC